>JAFGQI010000089.1 GCA_016935755.1 Anaerolineales bacterium | reverse complement strand
TTTATATATATATATATATATATAATATAGTATTTATCATATATACCCAAAGGGGCAAGCAAAGTTGTTGTTGTTGTCAATAACTGGGGGGTGTGGGAAGCTACAATTTGTTTGGGCGGCTCCATATTTACATTTCTTTAGGAAAATGATAATATAAGAACGGCTTATTATCATTTGTGAGCCAGAGCAACCCGCTGATGAATCCTTCCAAGTTCCAGGCTTCCACTTCAGGCAAAATCGTGCGCCTACCGCAAGGCTGCTGGGCGTTTCTGCCAGCGCCCCTGCCGCCCGCCTTGGCTCTTTCACCAGCCCTGGTCAGCGCGCTATCTGCTGCCGATCGGGCGTTGGGGGAACTGCGCGGCCTGGGGGGCGCGCTGGCTAACCCCCACCTGCTCATCCGGCCCCTGGCGCGCCGGGAAGCTGTGTTGTCTTCCCGTATCGAAGGCACGCGCGCCTCGTTAGATGACCTGCTGGCCTATGAGGCTGCGCAACTTTCTACCCTCGAGCCAGCCTCGGATGTGCGTGAAGTGTACAATTACGTGCGCGCCCTGGAATATGGCCTGGAACGGATCAATGCGCTGCCGGTCAGCCTGCGCCTGATCCGTGAACTGCACGCCAGGCTGATGGAGGGGGCGCGGGGCGAGACCTGGACGCCGGGTGATTTTCGCCGCAGTCAGAACTGGATTGGGCCGGCCGGCAGCACCCTCGAAACCGCCCCGTATGTTCCGCCGCCAGTGGATGATATGTTGGCAGCGCTCGGCGATCTGGAGCATTTCATCCATGCCCCCTCAGATCTGCCGCCGCTGATCCGCCTGGGGTTGATCCACTACCAGTTCGAATCTATTCACCCCTTCCTGGATGGCAATGGGCGCGTGGGACGGCTGCTGATGGCGCTGCTCCTATCCGCCTGGCAGCTGCTGCCGCAGCCGCTGCTTTATCTGAGCGCTTATTTTGAAAGCAATCGCCGTGCATATTATGATCTGCTCCTGGCGGTCAGTCAGCGCGCGGCCTGGGAAGAATGGCTGCTGTATTTTCTGCAGGGCGTCGAGCAGCAATCCCTGGATGCCGTGGATCGCGTCAGCCGGCTGCAGGCGCTGCGCGCCCAATACCAGGCGCGCTTCCAGATCAGGCGCGCCTCGACCAGGCTGCTGGGAGCGGTTGACCTGCTCTTTGCCCGCCCGGTGCTCACCGCTCGCCAGGTGGAGGCCGCGTTGGAAATCAATTTCCCCGCCGCTCAGCGCTTGATTGATCAATTCGTTCAGGCTGGCCTGCTGCGTGAGATCACTGGCGGAAAGCGCAACCGCATTTACCGGGCAGATGAGATTCTAACGATCATCCAGGATCAATAATTTGTAAAGATGGAGAAACCTGCGGGGATAACACCTTTGTCAATTTTCCCAATGATCTGCTCATAGAAATCACTTTCGGGCGGCATCCTGGCATGTCCGCAGCCGAGAAAACAGAGGCTATCCAGATGATTAACAGCATCTCGCATCTCCCCCAGCAGAAACAAGCGCTGCTCGAGCAGCTTGTCGACCAGCTCAGCGGCATTGACGGCATGGCCGCCGTCGTCCTGGGCGGCTCCTATGCCAGCGGGACGCAGCACGCCGCCTCCGACCTGGACATCGGCCTGTACTACTTCGAAGCCAGCCCCTTTGCCATCGCCGATATCCAACGCGCCGCCGATGCGCTCTCAGTTCGCGGGCCGGTGAGCGTCACCGGGTTCTACGGCTGGGGGGCCTGGGTCAACGGCGGCGCCTGGATCCACACCGCGCAGGGCAAGGTGGATTTCCTGTACCGCAACCTGGATCAGATCCAGCGCACGATCGCCGAGGCCCAGCAGGGCATTTCGCATCACGACTACGACCAGCAGCCCGCCTACGGCTTCTACAGCGTGATCTACCTGGCCGAGACGCACATCTGCATTCCGCTCTATGACCCGCAGGGGCTGATCGCGGCGCTCAAGCGCCAGGTGGAGACCTACCCTGCCCGCCTGAAGCAGAAGGTGATCGCCGATTCGCTCTGGTCGGCGGAGTTCACCCTGCTGCACGCCCGCGGCTTCGCCGCCCAGGGGGATATCTACAATACGGCGGGCTGCCTGACCCGCGCGGCAGCCAATCTCACCCAGGCGCTGTTCGCCTTGAACGAGCGCTATTTCATCCGCGATAAGAAAGTGTTGGAGACGGCTGCCAGCTTTCCCCTTCTACCCCCAGGCTACATCCAGCAGATCAACGCTGTGCTGGCATGCCCCGGGCGCACGGCGCAGGAGCTGGCCCAGGCGGTCAGCGATCTCGAAGGAGCCTGGCGCAGCGTGGTGTCGCTGCCTGAGGTGAGCTACGCGCCGCAATTTCAGCTTTAGGTTCTATCCGGCGGATAAAACCCTCATCAATCTTGCAAATCTATCGGATAAAAACCATAATACGTTCATCCGCTGGCGCGCACAGGCCGCCTGGAAGCGATCAAGCGCGGGCGAATCTGGCAGACCACTCGCCGGATGGCAGCTGAAAACCAGGCTTCATCTGATTATCATAATCTATAGTAATCACAGATCAAACCACAGATCTGAGTTCATCTGTAGTCCTGGCTCACTGATCCAGGACGGACGCTCAGCGCCAGAGGTTGGGTATGGAGCAAAGATGCATCAGCTCGGATTGGGCAGCACGGTGTCGAGCACCGCTTCTGGGTGGCGGGCAGCTACCTGGAGCAGCACGCGCGCCGGCCCTTCGGGGACGCGGCGGCCTTGCTCCCAGTTATGCAGGGTGCGCACGCTGATGCCCATCAGGGCGGCAAACTGCACCTGGGTCAGGCCAAAGCCTTCCCGGATGCTTTTGATGTCAGCCGGATCCAGCTCAAAGCTGCGTGAGGCAGGAGCCTCTCCGCGCAGGATAGCGCCACCTTCTTTGACGCTGGCAATCAACTCAGCAAACAGATCTTCGTTCATGGGAATTCTTCCTCAACAATTCTTGTCAGGGTTTTCAATTGCTCGGCGGTAAGATCATCCCTTTGGCTTTTAGCATAAATGGCAAGCATGAGAATGCGATCTTGTCGGGCAGCCCAATAATAGATCACTCGCACGCCACTACGCTTGCCTCGGCTCTGCGCACTCCAACGCGTTTTGCGCAGTCCGCCGCTGCCTGGGATGATCGAGCCAGTATCCGGGCGTAAAACGAGGGCGATCTGCAGACGGCGATATTCTTCGGCAGTAAGCAGAACCTGTACCTGACGGGTAAATATGGATGTCTCGACAATCAGCACGCCATTATCATACGCCATTGGCGTAGTTCTGTCAAGAGTTTCGAACTTTAGAAGCAGGGCAGGGCGAGACTAAGCCTGATTGGTCCCATGAACGATTGTGTCTCTCGCCTTTTAGCTCGCAGCGCCCGCCAGCTCCATCATCAAGAAGAAGGGTTTGGCGGGCGAGGCGATCTGATTGACCGTGCCTGCCAGGTAGAGCGAGCGCGACGGGCAGGTGAAGGCAAAGGAGCCGGTCGAACCGGAGTGCCCGCTGAACTCGGGCAGCCTGCCGGGCCAGAAGAAGCCCGGCAGCTTGAAATACATCAGCCCATAGCCGTAGCGCAGCGGGAAGAAGATGCGGTTCCAGCGCGTCATGCGCTCAAAGAGCGCCTGGTCGAACAGCTGGCCCTCGAAAAAGGCGCGCAGAAAGATCACACACTCCGCAGCAGTGGAGACCAGCCCGCCATCCGAGATGTTGGAGGCCAGGTATTTGGGCACGTTGGTGGGGCTATCGTTCAGGTAGATGGTCGCCGGGGCCGGGCCTGGGCGGGGGGCGCGCCAGTCGAACAGGTAGGTCTGCTGCAGGCCGAGCGGTGCGCAGATCATCTCCTGGAAGTTGGCTGCCATCGGCTTACCGGTGACGGTCTCAATGATATCGCCCAGCAGGCGGTAGTTGGTGTTCGAGTAGTAGGCCTTGCCGGGGGCGCCGGGTGGGAAGCGCGCCGGCAGCCGGCGCACAATCTCAAGCGCCTCGGCGGTGCCGATCTCCCGATCCTGCCCGGCCTTCAGCTCATCCAGCACGCTCTTGCCGCCGCGCGGCCGGTCGGCCTCGTGGTCGGCCAGCCCGGAGGTCTGGCCGAGCAGTTGGCAGACCTTGAGGCGGGAGCTGTAATCCACGCCTTTATAAACGTGGATGCCCTGGATCAGCGCCGCCGGGAGATACTCCAAGATTGGCGCGTCCAGCTCGACGCGCTTCTGCTCGTGCAGGCGCAGGATGATCGCCGCGGTGTACATCTTGGTGACGCTGGCGATGAAGTAGGGCGAGTCCGCGGTCATGGCCGCGCCGGTCTGAGGATCGGCGACGCCCGCCGCGCCAGCAAAATCCAGGCTGCGGTCGTGCGACTGCACTGCGGCGACGATATTGTGGATGTGGCCCTTGCCGATCTGCGCCTCAAGCACGGTTTGCAGTTTATGTGCTTTACTGTCCATTCTGGCCTCCAGATATTCATACTTCCCCTGGCTCACCTGCGCGCCAGGACAGCCCAATTATACTTTTACTTCCACAGTCTGGAGGTGCATTGCACTTGAAAAGTGCATTGCACCTGGTGGCAGGTTATCCGGTAAAATAGGTGTATGAAAACAGGTGAAAGCGTGCTGCTTGAAGGTGCATTGCACGTTCTGCGTGCATTGCACCTGAACTGAAGGACGGAGATACACATGCCCCAGAAACGCCCTGATTTTCATCCTGGCGGCGTTTACCACGTCTTTAATCGCGGCAGCCATCGGGTCTCAATTTTTCACGAACCCGAAAACTATATCTTTGTGCTGCGTAAAATCAAGCAGCACCAGCAGGAGCTAAACCTGACCTTGCTGGCATACTGCCTGATGCCAAATCACTACCATTTTCTGATCCGGCAGGATGGCGACCAGCCGGCCCGGCTGCTTTCACAGCGCGTTTTTAACAGCTATTCAAAAGCCTACAATAAACGCTACCAGCACTCGGGTACATTGTTTGAAGGCCCCTATCGCGTCAGGCCGGTGCTGGAATCTGCTCATTTGCTGCACTTATGCCGCTATATCCATGCCAATCCGGTGAAGGATGGGCTGGTTAAGCAGCCCGGAAATTGGCCTTACTCCAATTACCTGGAGTGGGTGGGACAGCGAGATGGGTCGCTGGTGGATCGCACTTTCGTCCAGGCGCATTTTGCCCAGCCTGGTCAGTATGTGGAATTTGTAGAGGATTATCTTCGCACTCGGATGATGCCGATTGAGATGGCGAAATATCTGCAGCAGTTGGAAGATTGATCGCCAGCTATCAGGTGCAATGCACTTTACAAGTGCAATGCACCTGGTGCGCCTGGTTGGGGAAGGAGAGAAAGATGGAAAAGAAGGATACGTTTACCAAAGCTCTGGCAATCTTGGGGACCATACTGGCCTGGCTGCCGCTGCTGGCGCCGGTCTTTTTCTCAGTGATCGGATCCATCAGCAGGCGCAGATTCCTGTTTGACTACCTGATGCCCGCCGAACTCTTCCTGCTGGCCCTGGCTGGTGGGCTGCTGCTGCTCTGGGCTGCGCTGCGGGCGCGCTCGCGCCAGAAGCTGATCGGCTGGTCGCTCGCCCTGGCGGTCGTCCTGCTGTTTGGCTCGCAGGGGCTGGCGGTGGTCAGCGGGCTGGCCTCGGGCGAGCAGGAGGCGGAGGGTTTTTGGTTCGCACTGGTCCTGGCAGTACTGGCAGGCTACATCCTGGCGCTGATAGCAGTCGCCGTGGGCGGGGTGCTGCTGCTGCGCGATCTGTACCGGCGCGCGGCCCCGCTTAAATCTGCCTGAAACGGCTGAAATCTTCACATTGGAGTGGAACCGATGTCAAAACACAAAAAGGACCCCTTGTTAGTCGCACTGAGCGAAGGCCGCTCCTACACCTGGACGGTGCCGGACGGCGGCGACATGGCTTCGATGCGCGCCGCTCTCAAACATGGGCAGACGCTGACCATGTCGCCCATTACGGATCCCTCCGAGGTGCAGGTGGGGGATATGGTGCTGGTCAAGTGGGGCAGCAGCGATATCTTCCATCTGGTGGGCGATATCCAGGATGGCCAGTACCTGATTGTCAACAGCCTGGGCAAGGTCAACGGTTGGGTCGGCATCAGCGAAATTCTGGGCCGGGTGACCGAGGTAGTCGAACCGGAGCCGCGCCCGGATGTGCCGGAGCTGCTGGAGCAGTTGGAAGCCTCCTGCCGCCTGCTGATCCAGCGTGAGCAGCCGGCTGGCGAGGATGCCCAGCGGCTGCTGGCGGTCGTGGATGACCTGCGCTGGTATGCGGACAGAATCGGCGCTGAGCGCTGGGATGTCATGCCCCGCTCGAACCGCTGGAGCTATCAGCAGAACCTGTGGCGGCTGGTGAAGCAGGCCAGAAACCCTGAAGCGCCTGATGCGCTGCGAAGGATGATTGACCGCGGCAAAAGGTGCGTCGGGCTGGTGAGCGAAATCTTTGCGCTGTTCGAATATGGCGAGGCGAATTAAATTTCTGGGAGGGCAGGGCGATGGCGCGCTATGATTGGTACTGTGAAGACGTTTTGTCCGGTAAAATCGAAATCCGCAAGGTCTGGGAGGATGAGCGTGTGCTGGCGTTTCACCATCCGCGACCGCAGGCTGAGATCCACGTGGTGGTGATCCCAAAAGCGCATGTGCCCTCGCTGATGGATCCGCTGGCGCTGGACGGTGCGCTGCTGTCTTCAATGGTGCTGGCGATCCAGAACGCCGCCCGCCAGCTGGGCCTGGACCAGACCGGGTTCTATGTGCGCGCCAACGCCGCCGGGCCCGGCGTCACGCCGCATATGCACTGGCATATCTACGGGCCGGGGATACCGTAAATCGAAAGATCTCGGATCAGATACATTTCTGTATCTGATCCGAGATCAATAAGGCGGTCTGACGCAGCCTGGTTGGGGCGCTATTCCAGCGCTTCCACCGGCTGTCGCTCGATTGTCCGGCCCAGGATATTTTCGATCCTGCGGATGATTGGCTGGTCTTCGCGGGTGACCAGCGAGAGAGCCGCTCCATGCCGGGTCATGCGCCCGGTTCGCCCAATGCGGTGGGTATAGGCGTCGGCAGTATCCGGCATATCATAATTGATCACGTGCGAAATCTGGGAAACGTCAATGCCGCGGGCGGCGATATCGGTCGCCACCATCACGCGGAAATGCCCGCTGCGGAAGCCGTCCATGGCGTGCTGGCGCTGCGATTGCGACAGGTTGCCTTGCAGGGATGTGGCTGAAAGCCCAGCCTTGCTCAACTGCAGGGCCAGTTTCTTGGCGCGGTGCTTGGTGCGGGTGAAGACCAGCGCCTGCCCGTTAACTGTCCGGCGCAGCAGCGCCAGGAGTATTTCGGACTTGCGGGCCGGGTCCACCGGGTAAAGCAGGTGGCTGACCGTCTCGACCGGGCGGGAGGCGCCGATCTCGACTGCCACCGGATTGTGCAGGATATCCGTAGCCAGAGAGCGAATCTCTTTTGGCATGGTGGCGGAGAACAATAAGGTCTGGCGTTGGGCGGGCAGGGCCGTCAGGATGCGGCGGATATCGGGCAGGAAGCCCATATCGAACATCCGGTCCGCTTCGTCCAGCACCAGCACTTCGATCATATCCAGCCTGACCACTTTCTGGCCCACCAGGTCCAGCAGGCGGCCCGGGCAGGCGACCAGGATTTCCACTCCCGCGCGTAGAGCTTTCACCTGCGGTTGGGCGCTGACCCCACCATAGATCGACAGGCTGCGCAAACCAGTCCGCCGGCCGAGTGCTTTGATGGCCACATGAGTCTGTTCCGCTAATTCGCGGGTAGGGGAGACGATCAGCGCCCGCGGTTTGCCGCGCGGCCCGTCCATCAGGCGCTGCAGGATGGGTAAGACGAACGCGGCAGTCTTACCGGTGCCGGTCTGAGCCAGGCCGAGCAGGTCGCGCCCCTCCAGGATGGGCGGGATGGCCTTGATCTGGATAGGAGTAGGCGCGGCATAATCAGCGGCTGAGATACCCGCGTTGATTTGCGGGTGAAAAGAAAACGAATCGAAATTCACAAAAGATCCTTCTAACTTGAAATTGCGCCAGGGTAAACCCCGGCTCGAACGCCTGTAAAAATGACCAAAAATATCCCTTTTCAGGCGAACAGGTGAGTATATCACACTTTTAAGGGAATTGAGGGGTTGGTTTGTGCGGCGGAGAGGTAAAAATAGCGTATACTTAACCCAAGCCAATGCCTGGATTGTTAAGGAGTGGGTATGAATCGACGCACTTCCATGGATGAGACGATCTGGCTGCGGGGGTTTCGCCGGCGCATCCTTAACCTGCTGCTGTTCAGTGTGGTCATTTTGGGAACGGCAGGTCTGGTCATCAGCATCTTCCAGCATATTCGGTTGGGGCGGGCTTCGCTGCAGCTGGTTTACTACTCTTGCGGTTATGTTTTTGCGCTCGTCTTGTTGTTTGCTCGACGAATCCCCGATCGTTGGCGGGCATTGGGTTTTCTAAGTGTGCTCTATCTCTTCACCGTTTTCACCTTTATCACTGGCTGGCTCGGTGGGGGAGGCAGGATATTTCTGATTACGTTTATCATCCAGGCTGCTATCCTGCTGGGGCCGCAGTCTGGGGTGATCGCTGCCGGGATCAGCCTGCTTACTTTTATTGCCTTTGGGGTGGTCTATTCCCAGGGCTGGCTGGTTTACCGCCATGCGCCAGTTTTTGCGGATCCAACGATCATCACGATTGAGGGGATTGGTTTCGCCATGGCAGTGGGACTGACCAGCATCGCCCTGTGGTTTTTCAAGGAGGGCCTGGCTGCAGCAACGCAGGCAATGCGAGAAGCTCAGGAGGCGCGTGAAATGCTGGCGGACCACGCCGACCAGCTGAACGAGGCCAACCGGCTGCTGGCTGAGCGCACCAGTATGCTCGAATCTGCTAACAAAGAACTTGAGTCGTTCTCTTACTCTGTCTCCCACGATCTGCGTGCGCCGCTGCGAGCGATCGATGGATATGGAAAGGTCTTGTTGCAGGATCACGCTGGCGAGCTGGATCAGGATGGCAGAAATGTGCTGGATAATATCCTCCACGCAGCCAGGCGGATGGGGGTGATTATTGATGATCTGCTGAAACTCTCGCGCCTCACCCGTTTCGAGCTGGTGCCAAAGACGGTTTCTCTAAGCGACCTGGCGCAGGAGGTGTTCGCCAGCTTACAGCAGAATGCTCCAGACCGGCGGGTAGAGGTTTTCATCCAACCTGGCATAATCTGCGAAGGCGATCCGAATTTGCTGCGCCTGGCGCTTGAAAATCTGCTGGGCAACGCCTGGAAGTTCACCAGCCGGCAGCCCCGGGCGTGCATCGAGTTTCGGGCGGTTGAACAGGATGGCGAGATTGTCTATTCCGTCCAGGATAATGGCGTGGGTTTCAATATGGCTTATGTGAATAAGATCTTTGATCCCTTTCGCCGCCTGCACCGCGAAGATGAATACGAAGGCAGCGGGATCGGGCTGGCGATTGTCAAGCGGATTATCACCCGGCATGGCGGGCGCATCTGGGTTGAGGCAGACGTTAACCAGGGCGCGACCTTTTATTTCACATTGAGATGTGCACCATAAGGAGCAATGATGAGTGAACAGCCCCCTTCCACCCTGAAAACAGGTCGAATTCCGCCAGGCCCCCCCGGTCTGCCGGTGATCGGCAACCTGCTGACCATGCGCCGCCAGGAGCTGCTGGATTTTTACATGAGCATGTACCGCCAGTATGGCGAAGTGGTGCGCCTGAAGCTTGGGCCGATGGAATCCTACCTGTTCGTTAAACCCGAGCATATCCAGCACATCCTGGTAAAGAATGTGCAAACCTATGCCAAGGGTCTGGGTTATGAAGGACTGCGCCTGCTGATGGGCCAGGGGCTGGTAACCAGCGAGTACGAAATCTGGCGCAGCCAGCGCCCAATCATGCAGCCCTACTTCACCCCGCGCGCCATTGGACAGTTCGCCGGGATGATGACCTCCGTCACCGCCCGCCTGCTGGAACGCTGGGAGAAGCTGGCGCAGGGCGGCAAGCCAGTGCAGATTGACAACGAGATGCTGCGCCTGACGATGAGCATCATCGGCGAGGCCATGTTTAACATTGATTTGAGCGAGGAAGCAGTGGAGATCGGGCAGGCCTTCCAGAGTGTGTTTGCCTTCATTGCCGAGTACTCGGTCAATCCATACGGGCTGCCGCTGTGGGCGCCTACGCCGAAGAACCGCCGTTTTAGCCAGCACATGAAGGAGATTGAAGCGTTTATTGCCCAGCAAATCGCGCTGGGGCAGCGCGAGCCGGGGCGGGAGAACCTGCTGGCTGCTCTGCTGCGGGCGCGCGACGAGCAGAGTGGACAGGGCATGGATCAGAAGCAGCTGCGCGACGAGGCGATCACTCTGTTCTTCGCCGGCTTCGAGACCACCGCCCGCACCCTGACCTGGGCCTGGTATCTGCTGGCGCACCATCCTGAGGCGACGGAGAAGCTGGCCGCCGAAGGCCGCCAGGTGCTGGGCGCAGACCTGCCGACAATGGAAACCCTCCCCCGGCTGGAATATGCCCGTATGGTGGTGGATGAGACCCTGCGGCTGTACCCGCCCACCGGTGTGCTCTCGCGGCAGAATATCATGGATGATGAAATCGATGGTTATCACATCCCGGCTAAATCGCTGATCGTACTCAGCCCCTATATCACCCACCGCCTGCCCGATATCTGGGACCAGCCAGATGCATTCATCCCCGAGCGGTTTGCCAAAAACGCCCCGGTCAGCTACCCGAAGCATGCCTACCTGCCATTCGGCGCCGGGCCGCGCGTCTGCCTGGGCAACAATTTCGCCCTGCTAGAGGTGGTCATCGCTCTGGCGATGGCAGCTCCGCGCTTCCGTCTGGAAGTGGTCGATCCGCAGCCGGTCGGCTTTGCCTTTCGCGGCACTACCCGCCCGACCAAAGACATTTACTTGAAGATTTCGGCGCGCTAATTAGCCTGTGGGGGCATGGGTTCAACTATTTGGCTGAGGTTTTATTGGACTCGGCTTGCTTTTGCATGAGACTGTTGTATAATATGCATATAAATCGAACTTATGTTCCATTATAGGAGCGACGTGAGCGAGATTCGTTTTAACAGCCAGCCAGAAGGGCGCTTCGACCGCCACCAGCTGATCTCCTGGTGGGACCAGGAGCGCTTGAGCCGCGCCCGGGTGATCGTCGCGGGCGCGGGGGCGGTGGGCAATGAGGTGCTCAAGCTGCTGGCGCTGATTGGCGTGGGCAGCCTCACAGTGGTGGATTTCGACGTAGTCTCGGCCTCGAACCTGTCCCGTATGGTGCTGTTTCGCCAGCAGGATGTGGGACGCCCCAAAGTGGAAGTGGCTGTCGAGAGGCTGCGGGAGATCAACCCCGAGATGCAGGTGCGCGCGGTGAACGGCGATCTGCGCTACAGCCTGGGGCTGGGCGATTACCGCGACGCCGATTTAGTCCTGGGCTGCCTGGACAGCGTCAACGCCCGCTGGGCGCTCAACCGCCAGTGCTTCCTGGCCGGGGTGGAGTGGCTCGACAGCGGGATCAGCGATTACCACGGACTGGTGGCCCGCTACAGCCCGCGTCAGGGCGCCTGCTACGAATGCACCTTCAGCGCCGCAACTCTGGAACGCTTCAACCAGCGCTATTCCTGTCCGTTTGGCTTGCTGGTTGAGCAGGGCGAAAACAAGGTGCCCACCACCGCGGTGACCTCCTCGGCAATCGCCGCTCTGCAGGTGCAGCAGGCCTTGCTGATGCTGCACGGAGTCGAGGCGGAGGCGCTGCAGCCGGGGGAACGTCTGATGTTGTACTTCAAGCCTTTCCACCTGGTGCGCGACCACCTGCCCCAAAACCCGGACTGCCTGGCGCATCTTACGCTGCCGGAAGACATCCCCCAGGCAGCCTGCTCGCCGGAATGGAACGTGGAGGAAACCTTTTCTCTGGCTCGCGGCTTGTACCCGCAGCTTGAGTTCCTGGATCTGGGGTATGATCTGGTGACCGGGTTCTACTGCTCCAACTGCGATCAGCAGCAGGCGATGCTCCGCTTGAAGGACAGCGTGTTTCAGCATGAGGCGCGCTGTCCGCAGTGTGGGGAACTGCGCCAGCCGGAGATTGTCTCGATCATCGAGGTCGGATCGCCGCTGTGTGCGGTAAAATTGCGTGACCTGCACATCCCGCCGCGCCACATCCTGGCCTTTGGCCAGGGCGAGCAGCGGTTTTATCTGCGCATGAAGGACAATTATCAGGATGACTGAAAGGAGAGTTGACATGGAAGGGAAGCTGCAACTGATGATCCGCACTGCCACCCGCGACCGGCAGGCGACCATTGCCGCCCCGCCGGATGCCACCATTGGTGAAATCCTGGCCTCGGCGCGCGAGAACTGGAATCTGTCGGGCAACTATGAGTACGTGATGCGCTGTGAACGGCTGGGCGCTCAGCTCCTGGAAACCCAGACCCTGCAGCAGGCGGGTGTGCTGGAGAACGATATCCTGGAAATCCAGCCGCTGGCGGACGCCGGGTAATTTCTGTCCGAATTCTTTGAGGCCGAGGAACCAGGATGCCTACACCGAGAGATCGCCGGCTGCAGAGCGACTACGAAAAGGCCAAGAAGCTGGCTGCCGAGAGCGGGGGCGCGTTGGCGCTGGCGCGCACAACGGGCGCCCCTCCCACCAGCTATGTGATTGAATATCACTGCCCGGGTCTGATAAAAAACCAGCAGGGCCAGGTGGTTGCACAGCACCAGCACCGGGTGGAAATCAGCCTGGGTTCGAGCTACCCGTTTGAGAAGCCAGTCGCTCGCCTGCTTACCCCCGCCTTCAACCCGCATATCTACACCTCCGGCTGGATCTGCCTGGGGGGCGATTGGAGCGCGGCCGAGACCCTGGACGCGCTGATCCTGCGTATTGGAGCACTCCTGCAGCTTGATCCGAAGGTGCTCAACCCGCGCAGTCCGGCCAACAGCGAAGCCAACCAGTGGGTGCAGCAGAACAAGAGCAAGATCCCGCTGGGACAGGTGAGCTTCAAGGCTGGCGTGACAGCCCCAAAGCGCGTTCAGTGGTCTGGTTGAACGCAAGTCCGCGGTGACTCATGTCTGATATCGAATGGCAAGGCTCAAGTGAACTGCAGCCGGAGAACGCCCTGATCGGCGATTTTTGCCGGGAGCACGGCCTGGATTGGCGCTCTCTGCCCGGTTCATCCCTCCCGCTGGTGTTCATCGACCGGCGGGCATTAGAAGCGCTGCACGAATTTCTGGGCCATGACCTCCGCCGCGAGCATGGCGGCGTGCTGGTGGGTCGGCCATATTACGACGCTGGGATGAATCGCTATTTTGTGGTCATCCAGGCAGCCATCCCGGCCCAGGAAACAGAAGGCTCTCCGGTGCACCTGCAGTTTACCTCCGAAACCTGGGCTTACATCTCTGGAATAATCGAAGAAGCGCACCCAGATAAGGTGATCGTCGGCTGGTATCATTCGCACCCCCGGCTGGGGGTGTTTATGTCCGCCACCGACCGGGCCACGCAGAGCGCCTTCTACCACCACCCGTGGAGCCTGGCGGTGGTGGTGGATCCGGTCATCCAGCATACGGGTTGGTTTGCCGGGGCGCAGTGCGCCGAGTTGGGCCGCCAGCAGGTAATCCCGTACGAACCGATGGCGGCTCCGCGCCAGGCGGGGGTGGAAGTTTTGGATGTTTCTGAGTATGAGGAAGAATACCTGGCCCAGTACAGCCTGGAACGGCTGCGCTGGCTGCTGCCGCTGGGAATGATCTTTCTCAGCCTGTTCTTGTTTGTCTGGTGGTTGGGGAAGAACCGCCTGGCGTAGGAGAAGCGGCCTTGGATCAAAGGCGCCTGTTTGATATCCTGTGCGAAGTATTGGGCGTCACACCCGAAGAACTGCGCGCCCTGCAGCAGCGCGTCAGCCACGGCCCTGCCTCGGAAACCGCCTCGGAAACCGCCTCGGAGACCGCTCCAGCAGCTGCCCCAGAAATTATTCCGGCGGACGATTCGCCGCAGCCGGCTGCCTCTGACCAGGCTTCACCGCGGGCAAGACCGGTTGAGGAAGCGCCCGTTCCTGCCCGCATCCAGTGGGACATTGCCCCACACTCTGCCGCCTCTAAGCAGAACCCCCACCACCCTGAGAAGCCTGCCCAACCTTCAGGGATCGAATGGGCGGGGGGGAGAAAGACCGCCCTGCCCGATCCAGCCAGCCTGGTTGGCGTGGAGGATGCCTTCGACCACACCCCGCTGATGCCGGGGGAAAAGGTGGCCTTCTGCAAGATCGACCGGGTGGCTTACCACATGAGCACCTGGGATTTCCTGCGCAGCGAGAACCAGGGCAAGTGCTGCATCTGCCGCCGGGCCAATGTATTTGCTTTCATCACGCTGCCAGGCCAGGCTGTCCCGCCGGCGGTCAGACCTCTGTCGCCAGCCGCCAGCATTCTGCGTCCTGGGGACCAGATCATTCATCTAAAGGATGTGCCTGAATATGTCAATATGGCAGTGGTGGTGCAGGATTTTGTCTATGAAGTCTACCGCACCAAGAGCACCGGCACCCATTTCATCCGCTTTGAGCCGCGCCGCTCCAACGAACCCGTCTTTGGTGGCTTTAAGGCGGTGATCTTCCCCAAATATGAAAACGCCTGGGCGCAAGCTGGCCTGCCGATCAAGGATTACCAGGGCCATACCATCCGCGTGCGCGGCGTGATCCAGGTGCATCCTGAATGGGGCATCGAACTGCTGGTCAACTCGCCCCGCGTGATCCAGATCGCCGATGACCTGGCAGGCAAGACAGGCGGCGAGGCAGATCCCAGCCCATCCTAAATCAAGACAGGGATATTCACATGCCACCCAAATCCTCCCGCATCCGTTGGACCAGCCAAACCCCAGAGCCATCCCAGCCAGGCGCGAGCAGCAGCGCCCGGATGCACCTCTCCACGCCGCTCTTGAACCGGTTGGGGCGCGACCTGACCCGCCTGGGGCGCGAAGGTAAGCTGAAGCCCCTGTTCGGCCGGCAGAAAGAGCTTGTCCAACTGCAGCGCATCCTGCTGCGCAAAGAGAAAAATACACCCCTGCTGGTGGGCGCGCCCGGGGTGGGCAAGACTGCCCTGGTGGAAGGTCTGGCCACGCGGGTGGTCCGCTCCGAAGCTGCGCCAGAGCTGAACGGGCTGCGCATCGTGGAAGTCAGCGCCTCCAACCTGATTGCCGGGACAGAGCTGCGCGGCTCGTTGGAAAAGCGTATGCAAGCGCTGTTAGCGGAATGTCAGCAGGACCCCGACCTGGTGCTGTTTATCGATGAGATTCACACCCTGGTGCGCCTGGGTGCGGTGGAGGGCGGGGCGCTGGATATGGCGAACCTGCTCAAGCCTGCTCTGGCGCGGGGCGAAATCCGCTGCATCGGCGCAACCACCCCGGATGAGTATGAGCGCTTTCTGCGCGCTGAGGCAGCCTTCCAGCGGCGCTTCGAGCCTTTGTTCGTGGAGGAACCCGGCGAAGCGGAGACGGTTGAAATCTTGCTGGCGGCGCGCTCTGCCCTGGAAGCGCATCACCGGGTGATGATCCTGCCGGAGGCGGTGCAGGCGGCGGTGCGTCTCTCCACGGAGCATATCCTCGATCGCTGCCTGCCGGATAAAGCGCTTGACTTGCTGGATTATGCCTGCACCCTGCTGCGCCTGCCGGATGGCGATCAGCCGCGCAGCCCGGATCAGCCCATGACTCTGGATGCTGAGATCATTTCACGAGCCCTGGCAGAGAAATTGGGCCTCCCGGTAGCCAAACTTGACCGGGTCCAAAGCGAACGCCTGTTGGGGATGGAAGAATTTCTGGGGCAGCGCATCGTCGGCCAGCCGCTGGCGATTTCCCGGCTGGCTGCGGCGCTGCGGGCTGCCTTTGCCGGGCTGGGAAAACCAGGCCAACCCAGGGGCGTCTTCGCTTTCTTCGGCGCCTCCGGGGTGGGCAAGACCGCCACTGCCAGAGCGCTGGCCGAATTCTTGTTCGCCTCGCCGGATGCCCTGATCCGCCTGGATATGTCAGAGTACAAGGAGGCGCATACCGTAGCGCGGCTGTTCGGCGCGCCGCCGGGCTATGTCGGCTACACCGACGAGGGCACCTTCGCCAGCCGCCTGCGCCGCCAGCCCTGGGCGGTGGTCCTGCTGGATGAGATCGAAAAGGCGCACCCGGAAATCCAGGACGCCTTCCTGCAGATTTTCGATCAGGGGCGCTTCAGCGACGCGCGTGGTCGGATCGTGGAAGCGCGGCAGGCCATCTTTATCCTGACCTCCAACCTGTTCACCATCGGCGAGATAGACTCGCCTGACCTGTTTGATCAGCAGGCAGCCGCGGTCCGCCAGTCGCTGACGGGCATCTTCCGGCCCGAGTTTGTCAACCGCCTGACCGAGATCATCCTGTTTCGAGAGTTAAGCCTGCCTGACCTGGAAGAAATCGCTCGCCAGGAGCTCGCCAGTCTCAACCAGCGTCTGGAACGCTTTGGAGTGACAGTAGAAGCAAGCGAAGCAGCCCTGGAGTGGCTGGCGAGCGAAGCCCTCGATCCGGGCAGCGGGGCGCGCGGCCTGCTGCGGTTGGTGGCGCGTCTGGTAGCCGAGCCGCTCAGCCGGCGCTTGATGCAGGGGGAGTTTACCGCCGGGCAGCGGCTCGAACTGACCCTGAAAGATCGTCAACTTGCCCTCCAGGCGATCCCCTGAGGATATAATTACCGCATCCGTTCAAACCACCCATCAGCCAGAACAGGAATTCACCATGTTCAAGCCGGTATCATCTAAACTCAATATCCCCCTGCTCGAAGAAGATATCCTGCGCTTCTGGACGCTGCACCGCATCTTCGAGCGCTCAGAAGAGCAGCGCCGAGGCGCGCCGGAGTTCGTCTTCTATGAAGGCCCGCCGACCGCCAATGGGCTGCCTGGGGTGCACCACGCCCTGGCGCGCGCCTTCAAGGATATCTTCCCGCGCTATAAAGTCATGCGCGGCTACCATGTCAGCCGGCGCGGCGGATGGGACACCCACGGTTTGCCGGTCGAGATCGGGGTGGAAAAGCAGCTAGGCTTCACCAGCAAGAGCCAGATCGAGGCTTATGGCATCGAACGCTTCAACGAGCTGTGCCGCAAGTCGGCTTTTGAATACATCCAGGAGTGGCAGCGCTTCACCGACCGGCTGGGCTTTTGGGTGGATATGGCGGATGCCTATGTCACCTTTACCAACGACTATATCGAGTCGATCTGGTGGATTCTGAAGGCCCTGTGGGATAAGGGACTGCTCTACCAGGGCTACAAGGTGGTGCCCTACTGCCCGCGCTGCGGTACGCCCCTCTCCGATCACGAGGTGGCGCTGGGCTACCGCCAGACGGCAGACCCCTCCGTATTTGTGCGCCTGCCGCTGGTCGACGAGCCGGGCGCCTCGCTGCTGGTGTGGACTACCACCCCCTGGACGCTGCCCGGCAATGTCGCCGTAGCCGTCCACCCGGAAGTGGAGTATGTCACCGTAGAGCGCCCCCTGCCCGAAGGCGGCCGCGAGCGCCTGATCCTGGCGCGCTCCCTGCTGGAGAAGGTCTTTGGGGATGCGTACGTGCGGGTGATCGATGCTTTCCTCGGCAAAAAGCTCAAGGGGCGGCATTATCAACCCTTGTTCACCTTCCTGATCCCCGACCGCCCGGCGCATTACGTGATCCTGCAGGATTACGTCACCGTCGAGGATGGCACGGGGTTGGTGCACATCGCTCCGGCTTTCGGGGCGGAAGACCTCCAGGCAGCCCTGGAATATGACCTGCCCGTGCTGATGACTGTGGCGGAGGATGGCACCTTTATCGCCGAAGTGCGCCCGTGGAGCGGGCGGTTTGTCAAAGACGCTGACCCATTTATTATCCAGGATTTGGAGCGGCGCGGGCTGCTCTTCAGCTCCGGCAGCTACACCCACACCTATCCCTTCTGCTGGCGCTGCGACACCCCGCTGCTGTATACTGCCCGAAGCACCTGGTACATCCGCACCAGCCAGTACAAGGAACGCATGCTGGCGCTCAATCAGGAGATCAACTGGGTGCCGGGGCATATCAAGCATGGGCGCTTCGGCGACTGGCTGGAGAACAACGTGGACTGGGCGCTGGGGCGCGAGCGCTACTGGGGCACACCCCTGCCCGTGTGGGAATGTCAGGGCTGCCATCATCAGGAATGCCTCGGCTCCGTCGAGGAGCTCTCTCGTCTGGCGGGCCGCGACCTGTCGGAGCTGGACCTGCACCGCCCGGCAATCGATCAGGTGCAGGTTCCCTGCCCCAAGTGCGGCGGTACGATGCAGCGCGTCCCCGAACTTATCGACGTGTGGTTCGATTCTGGCTCCATGCCGGTGGCGCAGTGGCACTTCCCCTTTGAGAACCGCGAGGCATTCCGCAAGCAGTACCCGGCGGATTTCATCTGCGAGGCGGTCGACCAGACCCGCGGCTGGTTCTATGCCCTGCACGCCATCAGCGCCATGCTGATGGACAGCGTGGCCTTCAAGAATGTCATCTGCCTGGGCCTGGTCTTGAACCCCGAAGGGCAGAAGATGTCCAAGTCGCGCGGCACAGCCATCGACGCCTGGGAGGTGTTCAACACCCACGGGGCGGACGCCTTCCGCTGGTACCTGTACACCTCGGCGCCCTCCGCCCAGGAGCGCAGCTTCTCGTTGGAACAGGTCGGCGAGGTGGTGCGGGGTCTCACCCTGACCCTGTGGAACGTGTACGCCTTCTTCGTCACCAACGCCAATCTGGATGGCTGGTTGCCCACCCAGGCCGGTAATCCAGCGCAGGCTGCCCACACCCCTCTGGACCGCTGGCTGCTCTCCGAACTGCATTCGCTGGCGGGGCAGGTGAGCCAGGCGCTGGAGAATTATGATGTGCCTGGGGCGACGCGCCCGATCCAGGCTTTTGTGCAGGATTTGTCCAGGTGGTACCTGCGGCGCTCGCGGCGGCGCTTCTGGAAAAACGCTGCCACAGCCGACAAAAACGCGGCGTATGCGGCCCTATACACCACCCTGGTAACGCTGAGCAAACTGCTGGCTCCCTTCATGCCGTTCTTGGCCGAGGCGCTCTACCAGAACCTGGTGCGCGCGGTGGATTTAGCTGCGCCGCTGTCGGTGCACCTGGTGGACTGGCCGCGGGGAGAGGCGGAGCAAATCGATGAGGCGCTGTGCGAGGAGATGCGCCTGGTGATGAAGCTGGCCTCGCTGGGACATGCCGCCCGCAGCCAGACGGGCCTCAAGGTGCGCCAGCCGCTGCTGGAAGCGGCCTTCGCCCTGGCGCGCCCGCAGGAGCAGCAAACCCTGCTGGCTCACGCCGACCTGCTGGCGGACGAACTGAACGTCAAGCAGGTGCGCCTGCTGCAGGCGGCGGGAGAGGCGATCTCCTACAGCCTGAACCCCCTGCCGCGCCAGCTTGGGCAGAAATACCAGGCGCGCTTCCCGGCCCTCCGCCAGGCCATCTTGGAGTTAGACGCGGTTGAAGCTGCCCAAACTCTGGCTGCTGGTCAGCCCCTCAAAGTCCTGCTGGGTGGCGAGGCTTACGAAATCCAGCCGGATGAGGTGGAGGTGCGCAGCCAGGCGCGTTCTGGCCTGACGGTAGCCGCGGAGGGGGCTTACCTGGCGGCGCTTAGGACTGAGCTCACCCCCGAGCTGAAGCGTGAAGGCCTGGCGCGCGAATTTGTGCGCCAGGTGCAGGAGCTGCGCAAGCAAGCCGAACTGGAACTGACCGCCCGCATCCGCCTGTATGTGGAAACCACCCCGAAGCTGGCGCAGGCGATCGCCGCGCACCGCGAGTATGTCATGAATGAAACCCTGGCGATTGCCCTGGAAAACAGCGCCCCCCCGGCTGAAGCCGCCGCCGCTCAGGCCTGGTTCGATGGGGAGTGGATCAAGCTGGGGATCGTTGCAGAATAACATGGATATTGTCAGCCATGCCATCATCGGGCGGATCCTGATCCCCAAGAGCTATCCCAGGCGGGATATTGCCTGGACGGTTTTCTTTGCCGCTCTGCCAGACCTGCTCCAAATCCCGCTGTACGCCTTCCTGGGCTGCCTCAACCAGCGGCCTTTCTGCTACCCGCTAACCTCGGACTGGTACGGCATTCGCGACCAGTACCCTGGCTGGCTGCTGTGGTGGGATATCCCGCACAGCTATTTCTTCCTGCTGTTCGTGATCGTACCGGTGGCCTGGGCGTTCAAATTGAATAAGCTGGTGATCGCCGGTTATTTTTCGCACCTCTTTGTAGATCTGTTCACCCACACCAGGGAATGGGGCGTCAAGCCTTTCTTCCCGCTCAATTTCAAGGTGTCCGGGTTTACTGACGCCTGGGCATGGGATTTTTATCTTTACCCGATCAGTTGGGCGATCCTGGTTGGCATAGTCTTGATCGCTGACCGGATCAGGGATAAGAAAACAGCCAGAGAAAGCAAAACCAGTTCCTGAGGAGAATATTTTGTCTTACATCCATTGGCTGCGGAGCAAAATCGGTCACCGCAAGACGATCATTGTGTATGGCGTAATCGTGCTGCGCGATGAGGCTGGAGGCGTCCTGCTGCAGCGCCGAACTGATTTTGACATCTGGGGACTGCCGGGTGGGATCATTGAGCCGGGGGAGAACATCCTGGAATGCACCCGGCGCGAGCTGCTGGAGGAGAGCGGGCTGCTCTGCGGCTCTTTGCATCTGGTGGGGGTGTACACCGACCCGCAGTACGACTCGGTCTATCCCAACGGCGACCAGGTGCAGCAGTACTCGGTGGTCTTCCAGGGGCCGCTGGCAGGCGGGGAGATGCAGGTCGACGGCGAGGAGACCAGCGCGCTGGCATTTTTTCCTCCAAATGAAATCCCGTTCGCCGAGCTGCCCAATTTCTACGCGGATATGATCCGCGACGCCCTGCGGGGTGGACCGCCGGTTTTTTCGCCCCCCTTCAGCCTGCCGGATCCGGTCGATCAAATCGCTATGATTCGTCCGCTGCTTGGCCCAGAGCTTTATCTGGGGGCGGGCGCCATCGTGGCCGCGCGAGATGAGCAGGGACGCCTGCTGGTGGTGAAGCGCACCGACGACGGCGAGTGGTCGCTGCCAGGCGGCTACACCAACCTGGGCGAGAATGTCGCCTATACCGCGCAGCGCGAGGTGCTGGAGGAGACCGGCTGCCAGGTGGCCCTGGAGCGCATCCTGGGGGTCTACTCACCTTCCTCGCCGTGGGCTTATCCCAACGGCGACCAGACCCAGGCGGTGATCACCGTCTTCCGCGCCCGCCTGGCGGGTGGCGCGCCGCGCCCCGACCGTACAGAGACCAGCCAGGTGGGCTGGATGACCTGTGACGAACTGCTGCAGTTGGAGACGCACCCTATCCTGAGGCAGCTGAACCAGGCGGTGGTGGAGAACTTGGAGCAGGGCGTGTTTGTGATTTAGGGGCATGGGGAGGCTGGCGCCTACCAGCGAGTAATCAATTAAGACATTCGTCACTATACACAAAATTATTGACAGATTATAATCATCTCAGATTAACTCATCCGGTATAAATGTGAACAGGTTCATCTTCCACTTCGTTTGAGTCTGGTCCCAGAACGCTGGTCAGCGTTCATCGAACCGTTTTCACATACCACGCGTCTCCTGAGCAGGATCTGCCTGCCTCCTGGATCCGCTGGCATGTGTCAGCGGATTTTTTGTTTTTTGGCTGCATGCCAGCCCAGGAGGCAATCATCCATCTGCATTTCCCATCCTTTCTCACAAAAAAGAATGTACCTCAGCGCGGCCTTTCTGAAATGGCTGGCGAAAACACATTGAGACTTTTCTGATCAGGAGATGAGCGTATGTTGGAGCGGATCACCAAATTCTTTGCTTCGAGAGGGGGAATTATCCTGGTGGGGGCGATGATCGGCGTGATGGGTTCCCTGCTGCAAAAGCTGGGCAACCCGGCGAATATGGGCATCTGCGTGGCCTGCTTTGAACGGGATATCGCCGGGGCGCTGGGTCTACACCGCAACGCAGTTGTCCAGTACATCCGCCCGGAGATTGTCGGTTTTGTGCTGGGCGCGACCGTGGCGGCCTTGATCTTCCACGAGTTCAAGGCGCGGGCTGGTTCGGCCCCGATTGTGCGGTTTGTGTTGGGGGCTTTTGCAATGATTGGCGCATTGGCTTTCCTGGGATGTCCCTGGCGGGCCAGCTTCCGCCTGGCTGGGGGGGATCTGACTGCTATCCCTGGCCTGATCGGGCTGGTGATCGGGGTCGGGATAGGAGTGTGGTTCCTGCGATCGGGCTACAACCTGGGGCGCAGTCAGAAGACCTATGCGGCGGTGGGCTGGATCATGCCGGTCTTGATGATCGGGCTATTGCTGCTGCTGATCTTCCGGCCGGTTTTCAGCGAGGGCGGGCCGATTTTCTTCAGCGAAAAAGGGCCAGGCTCGCTGCATGCCCCCTGGCTGGTATCCTTGGGGATTGGCCTGGTGA
>JAFGQI010000088.1 GCA_016935755.1 Anaerolineales bacterium | reverse complement strand
ATTGGGCGCTCTACCCGCTGGTGTTCGCCCTGACTCTGTTTAACTACACCCTGCGCTTCTTCAAGTGGCACTACTACCTGGGGCAGCTGGGCATACGAAATTTCCCCCTGCGCGAGAGCGCCCGGCTGTTCGTGGCCGGCTTTCCCCTGGCGGTCACACCAGGCAAAGTGGGCGAAGTGCTCAAAGCCGTCTGGCTGAGCCAGAAGTGCCAGGTAAGTGTGGCGCGCGGGGTAGCCGTGGTGGTGGCGGAACGCATCAGCGACGGGATGGCTGTCCTGGCCCTCTCCACCCTGGGCGTGATCGCCTACCCCCAATACTGGCCCGCCTTTGCCACTGTGCTGGTGATCCTGCTGGCAGTGATCGTGGTTTCGCAAATCCGCCCGCTGGCGCTGGCGCTGCTCGACCTGGGGGAACGCCTGCCGCTGGTCAGGCGAATTGTCCACCCGCTGCGCGATTTTTATGAGGGCAGCTTTGCCCTCTTCCGCCCCCGGGCCACCCTGATCGCGGTCGCCCTGGGTACAGTTTCCTGGCTGGGCGAGGGTATCGGCTTCTACTTGATTCTACTCGGGCTGGGCATCCCACCCGGCTGGCAGCCCCTGTCGATTGCCGTATTTGTGCTGGCCTTTTCCACCGTGATCGGCGCGGTCTCCACCCTGCCCGGAGGCCTGGGGGCGGCGGAAGCCTCGATTGCCGGTATGCTGGTGCTGCTGCTGGGGCTGGAAAATGATGTCGCCGCGGCGGCGACTCTGCTGATCCGCTTCGCCACCCTGTGGTTCGGGGTCAGCCTGGGGCTGGCCGTGTGGGCCATCTCCCCTGGCCTGCTCCAACCCAGCGGTGGCCAGACAGATAACCCGCCGAGGGAGTCAGGTCAAGATGCTGCGAGTTGAATTCCACTGCCACACCATCTATTCCAAGGACAGCCTGACCCCGGTCGAAAAGCTGATCGAGACCTGCCGCCGGCGCAGAATCGACCGGGTGGTGATCACCGACCATAACACCATCGCCGGGGCAGTCCAGGCGCAGCAGATCGAGCCTGAGCGGGTGATACTTGGCGAGGAAATCCTGACCACCCGCGGAGAAATCCTGGCAGCCTTTGTGCAGGAAGAAATCCCGGCGGGGCTGGAGCCGCCGGAGGTCATCGCCCGCCTGCGCCAGCAAGGAGCCTTCATCAGCGTTTCCCATCCTTTCGACCACCGGCGCGAGGGGGCCTGGCGGCTCGCAGACCTGCAAGCAATCGCGCCCCTGGTGGATGCAATCGAAGTATTCAACGCCCGCTGTCTGCTGCCAACACCTAACCGTCAGGCCCTGGCTTTTGCTCGCCAGCACGGTCTGCCCGGAACGGTTGGCTCCGACGCCCACGCAGCCTACGAGTTGGGTATGGCAACCCTGCTGCTGCCGGAGTTCACCAGCGCCGATGAGCTGAAGCAGGTGATCCGCTCGGGTGAAATCCACACCCGGCGCTCAGGGCCGTGGGTTTTCCTGGCCTCACGCTATGCCAAGCTGTATAAGAAATATTTGAGGAAAAAAGTCACCCAGGAATGATGACCTGCGATATTTCAAGTTGATCGAATTTGTGCTTTAATCAAGGGGAAATTGGGTGTGTTTGGGCGGGCATAGCCCGCCCAAACACACCCAAGCATCCACTAACTGCGTAAGTCCTAATATTTAAGGAGTGGGAGATGTCCGAAACAATCGAGAGTTTGAAAGCCGCCTTCGCGGGCGAATCGCAAGCCAACCGCCGCTACCTGGCCTATGCCAGGAAAGCCGACGAGGATGGCTACCCTCAGGTCGCCCGGCTTTTCCGCGCCGTGGCTGCCGCCGAGACCGTGCATGCTCACAATCACCTGCGCATCCTGGGCGAGATCAATACCACCGCAGAAAACGTTCAGGCCGCCATGGCAGGGGAGAACTATGAAGTTGTGGCCATGTATCCTGAATTCATCAAATATGCAGAGGCCGAAGAGCACAAGAAAGCCCTGACATCTTTCAAGTGGGCCCTGGAAGTCGAGAAACAGCATGAAGTGTTCTTCCAGGAAGCCCTGGAAGCCCTGCAGGCAGAGCACGACCTGCCCGAGGACGAGGGGTATTACATCTGCCCATTCTGCGGCTCCACCCACCGCGGCGCCCCGCCAGAGAAATGCCCGGTATGCGGCGCTCCCGGCAAGAAGTTCGAGCGCGTGGGATAACCCGGTTTATTCGCTATCAATCGCCGCGCCCAGGAGGATTCTCCTGGGCGTTGGCCTTCTCATGGGTATAATAGGGATATCGCCCGTATTCCATAAGGAGGCGCCGGGATGAATACCGATATCCTGCCAGGGCAAAGCTATCCGCTTGGGGCAACCATCTTCCGTGAGGGGGTCAATTTTTGCATTTTCTCCAAGAACTGCGAAAGTGTTGAACTGCTGCTGTTCGACCGGGCAGATGACCCTCAGCCCAGCCGAGTCATCCGCCTGGACCCCCAGGTCAACCGCACCTTTTATTACTGGCATGTTCTGGTGCCTGGCATTGGCGCCGGGCAGACCTACGCCTACCGCGTCCACGGCCCCTACAACCCTGCCGTCGGGCATCGCTTCGATGGGACGAAGGTGCTGCTGGACCCGTACACCCGCGCGGTGACACTGGGCCCCAAATATTCGCGAGAAGCTGCCCGGGGCAGCGGCGATAACTGCGCCTCTGCCATGCGGGGCGTGGTGCTGGATGCGCGCGGCTACAATTGGGATGGAGACAACCACCTGCACCTGCCTTATGCGCAGACCGTGATCTATGAGATGCATGTGGGCGGCTTCACCCGCCATCCCAGCTCTGGCGTCACCCCAGAAAAGCGCGGCACCTATGCCGGTCTGGTCGAAAAAATCCCCTACCTGCAAGAATTGGGCATCACCGCGGTGGAGCTGCTGCCCGTCCAGCAGTTCGATGAGCAGGACACCCCGCCGCCGCTGAAGAATTATTGGGGCTACAACCCGGTCGCCCTCTTCGCCCCGCACACTGCCTACAGCTCCTGCAAAGACCCGCTCGGGCCGGTGAACGAATTTCGCGACATGGTCAAGGCGCTGCACCAGGCCGGCATCGAGGTGATCCTGGATGTGGTCTTCAATCACACCGCCGAGAGCGATGAGAGCGGCCCGACGCTGTCCTTCCGCGGGCTGGAGAACCGGGCCTATTACATGCTGCAGGCCGATCGCGCTGTGTATGCCGATTACAGCGGCTGCGGGAACACCCTCAATACCAACCACTCCATCGTGCGGCGCATGATCCTGGACTGCCTGCGCTACTGGGTTTCGCAGATGCACGTGGACGGCTTTCGCTTCGACCTGGCCTCGGTCATGTCGCGCGACGAGAAGGGGCAGAAGCTGGAAAATCCCCCCATCCTGTGGGATATCGAATCCGATCCGGTGCTGGCGGGCAGCAAGATCATCGCCGAGGCCTGGGACGCGGCCGGGCTGTACCAGGTCGGCACCTTCATCGGCCACCGCTGGGCCGAGTGGAGCGGTCCCTTCCGTGACGATGTGCGCCAGTTCATCAAGGGCGACCCCGGAGCCGCCAGCCGCCTGGCGGCGCGCATCACCGGCAGCCAGGATTTATACCCCAGCATCGATCGCGAGCCAAACCGCAGCATCAACTTCATCACCTGCCACGATGGGTTTACCCTCAACGACCTGGTTAGCTACAACTCGAAGCATAATCTGGAAAACGGGCAGGACAACCGTGATGGCAGCGACGCCAACTTCAGCTGGAACTGCGGCGTGGAGGGGCCAAGCGACGACCCCGGCATCCAGGCGCTGCGTCTGCGGCAAATCAAGAACATGCTGGCGATCCTGTTCTTCTCTCAGGGCACGCCCATGCTGCTGATGGGCGATGAAGTGCGCCGCACCCAGCGCGGCAACAACAACGCCTTCTGCCAGGATAACGAGACCAGCTGGCTGAACTGGGACGACCTGGAGACAAACGCGGGTTTGCTGCGCTTTGTCAAGGAGATCATTCAATTTACCCAGGCGCATCCCATCTTTCGAGAAGAAAAATTCTGGCAGGCCACCGGGTCCTCGCCGCGCATCGCCTGGCACGGGGTGCGGCTGGGCAAGCCCGATCTGAGCCATGACTCCCACAGCCTGGCCTTTACACTCAACCACCCCGCCTCAGATGACCAGATGCACGTGATGATCAATGCCTATTGGGAAGCCCTGGAGTACGAGCTGCCCCCGCCGGCGCCAGGGAAGCGCTGGCGCCGCCTGATCGACACCAGCCTGCCTTCGCCGGATGACTTTATCCAGCCCGCTGCGGCCCTGGCAGCCCAGGAGCGCTGCCGGGTGGAAGCGCGCAGCGTGGTCATCCTGCTGGCCCAGCCCGGCGGACTGGAAATCCCCTGGCAGTTGCGCCAGACCTCTTGACCAAATCCAGACTCGGGTTAAAATACTCTCTGCGTGGGGCTGTGGCGGAACAGGCAGACGCAGGGGACTTAAAATCCTCCGGAGGTGATACTCCTTGTGGGTTCGATTCCCACCGGCCCCACCAATCATCGACCCGCAGGCATAGGCCATGCGGGTCGTTTTGTTTTACCAGGGCGGTTTCCAATCCATCACACCCAGGGCGGACTCCGTCCGCCCCTACAGTCCGCCCCTACAGCGCGATCACCATTTCGTAGGGGTGCACGGCGTGCGCCCTGCACCGCGTACGCCCTGGATCAGGCCTCTTCCTCCCCGCCCAGCTCCTGATAAATCCCGGCGAACTGCTCCAGCGCCGCCTGCAGCTCCTCCACGATCTCGCCCGCCAGCACGTCCGGGTCGGGCAGGTTGGCGGAGTCTTCCAAGGATTCGTCCCGCAGCCAGAAGATGTCCAGGTTGACCTTGTCGCGCCCCATCAGCTCATCGTAGGTGTAAGAGCGCCAGCGCCCATCTGGAGCCTGCTCCGACCAGGTCGGCTGGCGCTCATGGCGGTTCTGCGGTTGATAGCAGGCGACGAACTCGTCCAAATCCTGGCGGGCGAGCGCATTGGTCTTGAGGGTGAAATTCATGTTGGTGCGCAGGTCGTAAATCCACAGCCTGCTCGTCCAGGGAGTCTCGCTGGCGGGCTTGCGGTCGAAGAAGAGCACATTGGCCTTGACGCCCTGGGCATAGAATACCCCGGTTGGCAGGCGCAGCAGGGTGTGCACATCGCACTCGTTGAGCAGGCGGCGGCGCAGCGTCTCCCCCGCCCCGCCCTCGAAGAGCACGTTATCCGGCACGACGACCGCCGCCCGCCCGTGCTGCATCAGGATGCTGCGCACATGCTGGACGAAGTTAAGCTGCTTGTTGCTGGTGGAGACCCAGAAGTCATCCCGCACGATGTTCTGCGACTCGCGGCGCACCTCGCCCTCATCGGTGACAAAGGTGACGCTGCTCTTCTTGCCGAAGGGCGGGTTGGTCAGCACCAGGTCGAAATACTGTCCAGGGTGAGCTGCCAGGCTGTCTGCCACCCGGATGGGGCTGTCCGGGCTGTCCATGCCGATGCCGCGCAGGTACAGGTTCATCACGCACAGCCGGGCGGTATTGTCCACAATCTCCCAGCCGTGCAGCGCCTCGTGGTTGAGGTGCGCCCACTGGTCGCGGTCGAGCAGGTAGCTGTGGGCGATGAAATCATGCGCCGCCAGCAGGAAGCCGCCCGTCCCGCAGGCCGGGTCGCAGATCGTCTTCCCCGGCTCAGGGCGCATCACATCCACGATGGCCTTGATCAGCGGGCGGGGGGTGAAATACTGCCCGGCACCACTCTTGGTGTCCTGGGCGTTCTTCTCCAGCAGGCCCTCGTAGATTTCGCCCTTGACGTCGATATCCAGCCCGATCCAGGTCTCGCCGTCGATCAATTCCACCAGCCGCTCCAGCTTGGCGGGGTCCTGGATTTTGTTCTGCGCCTTGCGGAAGATGACCGGGATCAGTCCCGACCCCTGCCCCAGGGCGGTTAAGATCTGGCGGTAGTGGCTTTCCAGCTCGTCGCCGGACAGGCTGCGCAGGCTGGCCCAGTTGTAAGCCGCCGGGAGGGCGCTGGGTTTGTGCAGCTCGCGCACATTTTCGTCATCCATCTTGAGGAAGAGCAGGTAGGTGAGCTGCTCGACGTAATCGCCGTATGACATGCCGTCGTCGCGCAGCACATTGCAGTAGTTCCACAGGCGCTGGACGATGGTGGAGGATTGGTTAGACATGATGTTTATCCTGATTGAAGGGATTGGGCGGCGCGGCAGGGTGCAGTTGATCCTGCTGCCAGCAGGCGGGATTGTGCAGAATATAGGCGCGAATTTCCTGTAATTCAGCCTCGTTTCTGATGATGTGTTCGAAATAATTGCGCTGCCAGATGCCTGACATCCCCAATTCGCGTTGAGCGCGGCTGGTGACCGCCGATTTGAAACCGGCAATGATCGATGATAACGACCGCGGCAATCGTAGGGGCGCACCGCGTGCGCCCTGGTCGCCATCCGGCGCATCGTCCGTTGGGCGGATACCGTTTGCATATCCGGGGCGGACTCCGTCCGCCCCTACGGCATCATCGGGCGTTCGTAGGGGCGCACCGCGTGCGCCCTGGTCACCATCCGGCGCACCGTCCATTAGGCGAATTCCGTTTGCATATCCGGGGCGGATTCCATCCGCCCCTACGGCATCATCGTTTCCCCGTAGGGGCGCACCGCGTGCGCCCTGGTCATCGCCCAGGCCGACCATCCATACGATTCCGTGAATATGGTTCGGCATGATGACCAATTCATCCTCGAACAGGCGGATTTCCCGGCGCATTTCCGCCGACCGCAACCATTCATACCGGGCGATTTCACCCAACGGGGATAATCGCGCCGCCCCATCCGTCACCGCGCCGAATATTTCCGCCCGCTGCGCCGCCACCAGGGTGACAAAATAGGCCCCCGGTTGGGTATAGTCGTACCCTTTCAGGCGGATGGAACGGCGGTGGTGCTTCTGGGGATCGTATTTCATACCAGCCTGCCCTCAAAAGCCCGCTTCAAAATGGCCTGGCGCAGACGCGCCGCCCGCTTCAGGCTGGGCTCGATGGTCTGCTCCAGTTCCTGCACCAACGACAGCCGCCGCTCGACTTCGGCTACAATTCGCATTTGTTCATTCAGTGGAGGAAGAGGAATCGGTACTTTATTTAATTTGACAATATTCAAGTTATACTGTCCGGCAGTTGTTGAGATTACATTTTCGAGATAGGCTCGAATTAATAACGAATCCCATATTGTCACAATCCATGTTCCAATAATTTCAAAATTTATAATCTTATAACGTATTAAATATGATGCGAAGTACAGTTTTCTGTGTAGAGGCTTGTGAATGAAGGCACATCTACCAATTAAGTCTTTACTCCCGTTTGTTCTGATAATAATTAAATCACCGGGCGATAGAGAATCCTTATCTCTTAAGCCTGAACCATCTACAGCAAATTTTAAGTCGCCCGTATCAACATTGCCTGAAATGATATTAGGTATGCGGATTACAGGATATTCATTTTCGGCATAATCGCACTTTGTAGATGTTCCATAGTTTGCATTAGATGACAACTCTTCGAGGATTCCCCAACACCACCCCTTCGGCAGTTCTCCTAATCCATCCCCTTCTAGCGGCTTCTTGCCCAACCTCCTCAGCAGCTCCTCCGCCGGCTCGTCCTGCGGATCCTGCGGAACCAACCGCCCCTCGCAGGCGGCCTTGAGCAGGCTGGCCTTATAGCGCCGCAGGGCCGCCCGCGCCCGCTTGAGCGCCGCCACCCCGGCATCCAGCCGGGTGAACAGGCTCTCGATGCGCTCCACGATGCGCTCCTGCTCGGGGAGGGGAGGGAGAGGGAAAGTCGAGTTCTCGACAAAACGTGACGTTATACCACCTTGAGCAGTACCTTGAAAGTTATCCTTTATACATTCTTGTCCATTCGGGGACTGGAACCAATAAAAAAGAAATTTTGGTAATGATATAGACAATGTCCGTAGTATGAATACATGTTCATTTACAGCTGCTTGTGGGAAAGGGAAATTATCATCAACAAAACTTGTTTTTCCAGTAGTTGCACCATCCTTGACTACTAAAACATCATTCTTTTTTATCCTGCCTTTTTTCATGTTTTGAAAATATTCTTCTGGAACATATCTAATGTTTTCAAAATCAAAGCCACCACTGTACAATAAATGCTCACCACCCAGGCTTGGAACACCACTTGTAATCCCTTTGGCACCACCTTTTGGGCGACCACCAGTCTCCAAAACTGAAACTACATCTTTTACCGTAGTCCATACCCACCCAGGGGGCAAATTCCCATTCGCCATTCAATATTCTCCATGCCATGCGGGCGCATTCCATGCGCCTCAACGAATTCATTTTTTCCGTAGGGGCGGACGGTGTCCGCCCAATCGCCCATCCGCGCCACACGCCACCAGGCGCACGACACCAGGGCACACGCCGTGTGCCCCTACGGTCGGATGGAATGCCTTCCACGCCGTGCGCCCCTACGAGGACAGGGCGGTGTTCAATTCTTCGATCAGCACCGGCAGCCGCTCCCCGAACAGCCGCGCCGCGGCCAGCCGCCCGCCGCGCCCCTGGAAGGCGTAGGAATTCAGATCCTCCAGGCGGATCGAGACGTTGATGCCGATGTGGCGGGCGATCTCGTCCAACCACCAGCGCTCCGGCGGGCTGAACTGCCTGCCCGCCGCCTGCTGCGCCATCAGCCATTCCTGGTAGCGCGCCTGCACCCGCTCTGGATATGGAGCCAGCTCCTCGTCCAGGGCGGCGTGGCGCACCAGCGAGACCAGGTCGGCCAGGATGCGCCGCTCGCCAGAGCCGCGCACGCGGTCTTTCTCCAATTGGGCATAGGCCCGCCAAAGCTCTGCGGTCATGTACAGCGGCTCGCCCAGCTTGAGGGCCGCCTCCAGCCGCTCGGCCAGCTCGCGCAGCTGGGCGAAATCCAGCCGCCGGGCGTAGGGCTGGCTGAACAGGATCTGCAGGGCGGTGATCTGGTCGCGGTTGTCCTGGATGAACTGCTGGAAGGACTGCACCAGCTGGCGGGCGTGGGCGCTGGCGTCCTGGTCGAAGCCCTGCGCCTGCACCTCGTCCAGGCTGATATCGTCGATGGTGATTTCGCGCTCCTGCAGGAAGCTGCGCAGCGCCGGGCTGGCTGCCAGGGGCGTGACGGCGCGAGCGACCAGCTGCTGGCGGGCGGCTTCGATCTGGGCGGAGCTGGGCTGGGCCTCTGGCCCGCCCGCTTCGGCCTGGGCGGCGCTGAAGATGGCATCCGGGTCAACCGCGTCCAGCAGGGCGTTGGACAGCTCGCGCAGAGATATGAAGCGCTGCGGGGCGGCGGGCGTGTCCAACAATGGCTCGATCTCGGCCCGCTGGGCCGGGCTGAGGCGTTTTTCCACCAGCGCCAGGCGGCGCGCCAGCGAAGACAGCAGGTCGTCATCCACCGCCCCGACCGCCACGGCCTCCAGCAGGCTCTTCAGCGGCGTGGAGCGCTTGCGCTCCACCGAGCCGGTCTCGACCAGCTCCTGCTCGGTGACCCCCACCGCGTCGACGATGACGAAGCGCGTCTTGCGGGCGTTGGGCGTGGTGGT
>JAFGQI010000087.1 GCA_016935755.1 Anaerolineales bacterium | reverse complement strand
CTATCCCGATGCCATGGACAATTACGACCTGGTGCCGTCCGGGCTGGTCAAGCTGATCAAGCAGAACTTCAACACCGGGGTGGATCACGCCGGGGCGGATATCGGACAGCCGACAGCTTTCTTCGTCGGTGGGGCGCTTAACCTGTGCCCGCAAGACCCCCAGGGGGAGATCAAGAACCTGCGCCGCAAGCTCAGGGCTGGGGTGGACTTCCTGCTCACCCAGCCGGTGTACGAGCCATCCCTGGCGGAGGCTTTCCTGCAGCGCTACGCCGAGGCGCACGGCCTGCTGACGATCCCCATCCTGGTGGGCGTTCTACCGCTCTTCAGCGTCCGCCACGCGGCCTTTCTGCACAACGAGGTGCCAGGCGTCTCCATCCCGGAGCAGATGCGCCAGCGCATGGAAGCCGCCGGATCGGATGCCCCGCGCGCAGGCGTACGCATCGCCCTGGAACTGGTGGCGCAGATGAAGCCCTGGGCCAGCGGCATCTACCTGATGCCCGCCTTCGGGCGCTATGATCTGGCGGCGGAGATCGTCGAAGGGTGCCGGTAGAGGCTCACTTGCGTGTGGGCGCTCTTATGTCGGGCTAACGCGATGGACAGACACACAGGTCGCTCCCTGCTGGCAGGTGCAGGATTAAAAAAGCATCGCGCTTTGTGAAGCAGCGGACAGGTTTTCGTAATATTCGTCAGCAGGTAGATTTTTGCGGCGCATCGCCTGGGCGACAAGCCGGTCGCAGCGTTCGTTCTCGCGGCTGCCGGCATGTCCCCTCACCCAAATGAAAGTGACTTGATGCTCCTGGCACAGCCTCAGCAAACGCTCCCACAAGTCCGGGTTGAGCGCTTTTTCTCTCGAATTGCGCATCCAACCATGCTGCTTCCAGCGCAAAGCCCAGCCTTGCGTGATTGCATTGACCAGGTAGCCCGAATCGCTGTAAATGGTCACCTGGCAGGGCTCTTTGAGCGTTTCCAGGCCGATAATGGCGGCGTAAATCTCCATGCGGTTGTTGGTGGTCAGCCGGAAGCCGCCGGAAAGCTCTTCGCGGTGATGGTCGTACAGCAGCACAACCCCATAGCCGCCCGGCCCGGGGTTGGGGTCGCAGCCCCCATCGGTGTAGATGGTTATCTGCCTCAGCTCACCCATGATTGGTGAGATGCAGCTGGTCCAGCCTCTGCTGTGGATCGGCAACCACTGCTTCCAATAACCGGCGGTAGGCGAGCATGGCCCTGCGGATCGTCTCTGGCTCGTACAGCTCGGGCGTGTAGCGGAACACGCACAGCAGGCTGTCCGGGCGCTCTACGATTTCCACATACAGGTCGAAGGTGGAGGTCTCTGGGTCGAAGGGGTAATCTTCGATCTCCAGGCCGGGCACGCTCAGCGGGTCGTGGGCCAGGTTGATGAAGTTGAACACCACGGTGAACAGCGCCCGGTAATCCAGCAGGTCGATCTGGTTCCAGAAGCTGCTCAGCAGCTTCTCCAGTGGGACATCCGGATGGTTGTAGGCTCCCAGGGCGGTCTCCCGCACCCGTTGGAGCAGTTCGGCGAAGCTCAAATCGCCCTTCAGCCGGGTGCGCAGCACGGTGTAGTTGATCAGCATGCCGATCATGCGCTGTGTCTCTGGCCGGTTGCGGTTGGTCAGGAAGGACCAGATCAGCAGGTCTTCCTGTCCGGTATATTGGTAGAGCAGGGCATCGAAGGCCGCCAGCAAGGTAATGTACAGCGTGCTGTGCTGCCGCTGCGACAGGCCGCGCAGGCCCTCCAGAGTGGCGGTGGGGATCTCCAGAGACAGGGTCGCGCCTCGCTCAGAGGCCTTTGCCGGTCGGGGATGGTCGGGAGGAAGCTGCAGGCGCGGCCATTCGCCGCTGAGCTGTTCCTGCCAGTATTGGAGTTGCTCTTCTACGCGCTGGTTGTAGGTCTCGCTTTGCTGCCAGAGGGCGTAATCGGCCAGCTGCAGGGGGATTTCGGGCAGTTCGGGCTGTTTACCTTTCTCCAGGGCGGTGTAGCAGGCCCATAATTCTTCCAGCAGGATATCCTTCGACCAGGCATCGAAGACCATATGCAGGACGCAGCCCAGCAGGACATGTTGCTCTTCGCCCAGCCGGAAGAGCTTCATGCGCAACAGCGGGCCAGCCGCGATGTTGAAGAGCTGGTTGGCTTCCAGCTTCAAGCGTTGCTCCAGTTCCTGCCGCTGTTCTTCGCCTGCCAGGTAGGATAGATCTTCTACTGGCAGGGAGAGGGTCAGCGAGTCGGCGATTACCCGCACTGGGCGCATCTCCGGGGCTGGGAAGGTAGTGCGCAGGATTTCGTGGCGCTCCACCAGCAGGTTCAGGCTGGCTTCCAGCAGGTCTGGCTGGAGCGGGCCGCGGATGTGCAGAGCAAAAGATATGTTATATGAAGGATTGTTTGGCTCGAGCAGGGAAACCAGCCACATGCGAAACTCGCCGTACGAGGCTGGCAGCGGCCCCTGCTCGGGTCGGGTTGCCTGGATCGGCTCGAAGGCGGGATGCGCTTCGAGCTGGAGCTCATCCCGGTTGAGCGATTCCAGAGAGGCCGCCAGTTGGGCAATGGTGGGGTTTTCAAACAGCTCGATCAGGGGGATATGCAAGCCTAGCTGCCGGCTTACTTCTGACAGCAGGCGCGCTGCCAGCAGGGAATGCCCACCCAGTTCGAAGAAATTATCCTCCAGGCCGATTTTATCTCGCCTCAGCACCTCCTGCCAGATTTGCGCCAGGGTTTGCTCCAGGGGCGTGCGCGGCGGGATGTAATCTTCCCTGGCATCTGGCCCAGGCGCCTGAGGGGCGGGCAGGGCGCGGCGGTCGATTTTTCCACCTGGCAGCAGAGGCAGAGACTCCAGGATGATGTAGACCGCTGGGAGCATATAATCGGGCAGCCGGGATTTCAGATGAGCGCGCAGTTCACCTGCCTGCAGGGTTGCGCCAGGGTGCGGAGCTACATAAGCCAGCAGTCGTTTGTCGTCTGACGGTTTGTCGTCAGGGCCGTTTGTCCAGGCGGCAATCACCGCCGCCTGGCGCACCTGTGGATGCGCCGCCAGTACGCTCTCGATCTCGCCCAACTCGATGCGATAACCGCGCAGCTTCACCTGATTGTCCAGGCGTCCCAGGAACTCGATGTTACCATCTGACAGATAGCGCGCCAGGTCGCCAGTGCGGTACAGGCGGTTATCGACTTGCGCTTCTCCTACCTGGCTGGCAAAGGGGTTGGGGATGAATTTCTCAAGGTTGTACTCAGGCAGGTTTAAATAACCCAAAGCCACTCCCGCGCCGCCGATATATAATTCTCCCGGCACACCAACCGGTACAGGCTGCAGATTCGCATCCAGAATGTAAGCCAGGGTGTTGGCGATGGGGCGTCCAATGGGGACGGTATAACCAGGGAATGACGGGCAGCCTTCTGCCAGCTCGAACAGGGTGGAGGTGATGGTCGTTTCGCTGGCACCGTAGGCATTCATCCAATGCAGCCCTGGAGAGCGGCTGGTCAGTTGCAGCCAGGCTTCCAGGTCGCTCACCAGCACCTGTTCGCTGCCTACCACAACCAGCCGCAGGCATCCTGGCAGCGGCTGAGGGGCGCGCTGCATCTCATCGATCCAGGCCTGCCAGAAAGAACCAGGCAGGTTCAGGATGGTGAGCTTCTCCCGCTCAACAAAGGGCGAAAAATCAGCTGGATTCAGCGCCTGCCAGGCCGGACATAAAACAACACAACCACCGTACAGCCAGGTGGGGAAGATCTCCTCGGCAGTTACATCGAACCCTGGCGAGGCAAACTGCAGCACGCGGTCATCCGCTCGCAGGGCATAGCTTTCGCCAACGGCGAAATTGTGATTGACCAGCCCGCGGTGCGAAACGCGCACCCCCTTGGGCTTACCGGTCGATCCGGATGTATAGATGACATACACAGGGTCGCCAGGGCTGGTGATGTTGGCGGGGTTTTCCCAGCTTTGCCCCTCAATGGCAGCCTGCTCCGCGGCAGTTGAGAGATTTCCATCCAGTCGCACCAACTGATAGCCGTTGGCTGGCAGGCGGTCTGCCAGCGATGCCTGGGTCACCACGAATCCCGCGCCCGAATCTTGCAGCATATATTCCAGACGTTCGACCGGGTAGCTTGGATCGAGCGGCAGGTAAGCCCCGCCGGCCTTAAGGATGCCCAACATGCTTACCAGCATCTCCAGGCGCCGCTCGGTGTAAACCCCCACGATCTTCCCTGGCCCGACTCCCAGGCCGCGTAAATAATGCGCCAGCTGGTTGGCGCGCTGGTTCAGCTCAATGAAGGTTAAAACCTGGTCTTCGAATGATGCCGCTGCGGCCTGCGGGGTCTTTCTGACCTGCTCTTCGAAGAGCTGGTGGTAGCACAGGTGATTCGGGTAGCCGCGCCGGGTGGCATTCCAGACGCTCAAGATTTGCTGGTCTTCCACCTTGTTGAGCAGCTGCAGGGCCATCAGGCGGCTGGCGGGATTTTCGACGATGCTCTCAAGCAGGGTCAGGAAGTGAGCAATCATCCGGTGGATGGTTTCGGCTTTAAACAGGGCCGTCTTGTACTGGAACTTGATCAGCATCCCACGCGCACCGTTCGTTTTCAGGCTGTCCGGGAAAATATCCAGCAGCAGGTCTTCTACATGCATGTCGTAAACTTTGTCTTCGTTCTCCAGGGACAGTTCCTCAGCCCCTATCCCCGGGAAATTCAGGGTGGAGAGTGGGGTGTTGACGAAGTTGAAGGCCACTTCAAACAGTGATCGGAAGGATGAATCCTGTTCCAGGGTCAGCGTCTGGATCAGGATTTCCAGCGGCATTTCCTGGTTGTCGTAGGCATCCAGAGCCACCTGGCGGATGTGCTGGAGCAGCTCGCCGAAAGACCAATCCCCAGAGCAGCGCGCCCGCAGCACCACCGGGTTGATAAAGCTGCCAATCAGATCCTGGGTCTCGGGCAGGTTGCGGTTAGCCAGGTAGGAGCCGACCAGAATATCTTCCTGACCGGTATAGCGGTACAGCAGAGCCACGAAGGCCGCATACATCACCATGAACAGGGTGGTGTTGGTTTGCTGGGCCAGCGAGTTGAGCTTCTCCAGCAGCTCTGAGTCCAACCGCACCAGGCGCACCTGGCCTTCTCCGCTGTGCAGCCTGGCATCCAGACGAGGGTGGTCGGTGGGCAGGTTCAACCGCGGCAGAGTGATGGGTTGATCAGCTTCCGTGAAGAGGCCCAGCCGCCGTTTCCAGTGCTCAAGCTGCTTCTGGAACACGGCTTCCTGCCCGCCTCGCTGCTCCCAGGCGGCGTAATCGGCGTATTGGATCGGCAGGTCAGGCAGTTGCTCTGCTGGACTGATCCCCACCCCAGCGGCATACGCGCATTGGAGTTCTTGCAAGAACAACCCGATCGACCAGGCGTCGAAGACCAGGTGGTGCAGGTTGACCAGCAGGATGTGCTCCTGTCCCCCCAGGTGGAAGAGCGCCGCTCGGATCAGCGGGCCGCGTTCCAGGTTGAAAGGTTCTTGCACCAGCGCGTTCAGCCGCTCCCAGAGCTGCTCTTGGCGGTCATCCTGGCTGATATCGGACAGGTCCACCAGGGGCAGGTCGATTTCCAGCCGGTCGGCAATGATCTGGTAGGGTATGCCGTGATCGTTCAGGAAAGTGGTGCGCAGGATGGCATGCCGTGAAACGATGGTGTTCAGGCTGGTTTGTAGAGCAGCAACGTTCAAATCCCCGTTCAGGCGCAGGGCCAGCGGGTTGTGGTATGCGGGTCGATTTGGTTCAAGTTGAGCCAGGAACCACAGGCGCTGTTGGCTGGAGGACAGGGGCGCTTTTCGGTCACCCCCAGATTGGATCGCCTTGCTGCTCTCCTGTGTGGTCTGCCAGCGTTCCAGTCGGCCAGCCAGTTCCGCCAGAGAGGGGGATTCGAAGACAGTCGAGATGGGGGGAATAAAGCCGAAGGCCTGTTCAATTGCCGCTACCAGGCGGACTGCCAGCAAGGAATCGCCGCCCAGATCGAAAAAGTTGTCATCTACGCTGATCTCGTTGATCCCCAGCACCTGAGTCCAGGCATTTGCCAGCCGTTTTTCTGCCTGGCTGCGCGGCGGAATAACCGGCGTATCCAGGCGGCGCTGCGACCAGTCTGGGGCAGGCAGGGCGGAGAAATTCACTTTTCCGTGCGTGGTGCGGGGGATCTGCGCCACTGGCGCAACCAGAGAGGGGATCATGTAATCGGGCAGGCGTTCAGCCAAAAAGTTGCGCAGGTCGGCTGAAAGTGCCGGCGGCTGGGTGGGATCATAGATGATATAAGCAACCAGGCGTTTCATACCTGCCGGGTCGGGCATGGCTGTTACCACCGCACTTTTTACCCCCGGATGTTCCAGAATCGCCGCTTCCACATCGCCGGTTTCCACCCGGTAGCCGCGGATCTTCACCTGGTTGTCCATCCGCCCGATAAACTCCAGATTGCCGTCCGGCAGGGGGCGCGCATAATCTCCGGTTCGGTAGGCGCGTCCTGCTGTTTGGCCGTTGAATGGATCGGCAATGAAGCGCGCCTGGGTCAGCAGGGGGTCATTCAGGTAACCTCGCCCCACTCCCGCGCCGCCGATCAATATTTCTCCCATCTCGCCGGGGGGCACAGGCTGGAGTTGGCTGTCCACCAGGTTAATCTTATAGCCGGGCAGCGCCTGGCCAATCGGGGTGGGTGCATTAGGAGTGGTGGTGGGTTTGAAGATATAGTACGTGGCGCACACCACTGCCTCGGTCGGTCCGTATCCGTTGATAATGCGCATCTCGGGATTTAAATCCAGCAGGCGCTGCAAGGTGCGCTGGGGGATGGTCTCTACACCCACCATCAAGCGGTCCAGCCGCACCTCGCTGGCCCGGCGGCCTAACCGTTCGCCCAGGTCGTCCAATATGCCGGGCGGCAGGAATGAGCTGTTCACCCGTTGGTCGAGCAGATATTGCGCCAGGGCGGGTACGTCTTCAGGTCTTTGGATGATGTGCAGCGCGCCGCCATAGCATAGGTTTGAGAAGATCTCCCACACTGAGGCGTCGAAGGTGTAGGGCGCCACCTGAGTGCCGATCAAGGGCAAACGGCGCGGGGCAACCTGCTCGATGCCTGCCAGGTGAGCCACCACGTTGCGGTGTTCGATCATCACTCCTTTTGGTTTGCCGGTCGAACCAGAGGTGTAGAGCACATAAGCCAGCTGTTCAGGTTGAATCGTGGGCAGTGTGATCTCTGGCGTCTGAGCAGACAGGCTGCTGATCGCAATCGTATGGGCGACCTGGCTGTTCCAGGGCACGTGATTGTTTACCAGCGCCCATTCCAACCTGGCATCTTGAATCATCTGATCCAGGCGCGTTGGCGGCAGGGAGGGGGAGAGGGGGATATATGCTCCACCCGCCAGCAGCACGCCAAAAAGCCCAGCGATCATTTCAATTGAACGCTCCACCGCCAGGCCAACCAGAGTCTCAGGCTGCAGCCCCTGCTGGAGCAGCTGGCAGGCAATTATTTCTGCCTGCTGGTACAGCTCCCCGTAATGGATTGATTTTGTGCCAGCTACAACAGCCAGAGAATCAGGATTAGCTTTGGCCTGCGCCTGAAAAAGGCCGGCTAGGGTTGGAGTTTCGGTCATATTGCTCCCAGGTAACAGCTTTTAAGATCTGCTCAAGCGATCGTTTCGCCTGCAGGTTCGCTGATGGTCTCCTGAAAAGGCGGCATCGCGCGGGCAGCCGTCTGCGCGGCTTCCAGATTTTCCACAGCCATATCTTGCCGGTAGCTGTGCACTCGCGCTCTTTGCTCAGGCAGGCAGCAGCGATTTCATAGGCGCGCGGGGCGGAGCGGGTCACCACGGTGATCTCTGCCAGGTCGACTGGCGCATCAAAATCAATTTTTCAATTCGCTCATCCACAATGCGCAGGTCGATATCTGGTGGAGTCACTGCCGCGATCATCAGCAACGATAGCGGAGGGGTATAACTGGTTCGCCCCCACCCAAGGATACCGCAGATTATTTCTGATACCAGCGACGTGCTGCTGATCGCATCAATGTGGTCAGCAATCGCCGGGAGAATCAAATCGACTCTCATGCACTGTTCCCTCGCTCTGTTATTACCTTCACCTGAAGCGCCCGGCGCAGGCAATTCAGGCACCAGAATAAGCGCGCAAGATAATTTTACCAGTAAAAAAGCAATAATTTTTGAACTTTATGGGCTGGCTTGCGCGCAACGGATGCCGCTGATCTCGTATCCGTGCTCAGGCACATTCCAGAGGCGGTAGGCCGCGCGGATAACCTTTTCAATGTTTAACCACGATCCGCCGCGCAAGATACGAAAATCGCCGGTCTGTGGGCCAAAGGGGTTGACTGCCGGGCCAATGGTGTAGTATTTCTCTGCATACCAATCTGACACCCACTCGCTTACGTTGCCAGCCATATCCAACGCCCCATATGGGCTGGCGCCGTTGGGGAAGCTGCCAACCTGAGTGGTATCGCCGATGCGGTTATCAAAGTTGGCCAGTTCCAGGCTGGGCCGCCGTTCTCCCCAGGGGAAGGTGCGGGCGTCGACGCCGCGAGCGGCTTTCTCCCACTCAGCTTCGCTGGGCATACGGCGTCCGGCCCACTGGCAGTAGGCCGAGGCATCCGCCCACGAGACGTGAATCACAGGATAGACGCTGTAGCGGGGGTCGCCATTATAGAACAGGCGTGTCCTGGAGCGCGTATCCTGTGGGGCCTGGCAGGCGCCCGCCCGTACGCATAATTCATACATGCCGTTGGTTACTTCTGTGCGGTCAATCCAAAACGCGTCCAGGTAAACCCAGCGCTCAGGCTTCTCATCGCTTTCTGCATCAACGTCTGAGGAACCCATACGAAAAACCCCGGCTGGCACATAGACGCCAGGCATCCCATCCAGGGGTGAGACGCGCTGGGTTATGCTCAGCGGATCAGTTGCAGCCAGGTCAGGGAGCAGGGTTGCCTCAGCGGGCAGCTTCCAGGCCTGGATGAGCAGTTTCTGCCCCACCAGGATTACGCCACAGTCAGCCGCCAGGTTGTTGAGAGAGGCGATTTTTTGTACCGAGGTCCCAAATATCCGGGCAATACCTGAGCAGGTATCTTCTTTCTGAACGGTGTATACTACCGGCGTGGGTTCTGGAGCCGAGGTTGGAGATGGGGTGGGCGTCTGTGGGGTGATGGCTGCGGTGGGAGAGGTCAGGCTGGCTGCTGGCGCGCCGGTCAGGACAGCCGGGCTGGCGGTAAGGCTGACCGCTGGGCTGACTGTATCCCCCCTGGGTGCAGCCAGAAACGCTGTCACAGCAATCAGGGCGACCAGGATCGCCGCACCTATCATCCAACCCAGGCGGCGGGGACTGTGGGCGGCCTTTTGGGCGGCAGGAGTGACCGGGCCGGGCAGGGCGGCGGGTGGGTTCGCCAGGCAGGCCTGCTGAACATGGTGCATATCCCCTGCGCTCTGAAAGCGTTTTTCGGGGTCGATTTGCAGGGCTTTTTCGAGCAAATCGGCCACGTTTTGGGATAAGCCTGGGTTCAGCTGCCGGGCAGGGAGAAGCGGGTCGCGCACCACGCGCTGCACGCTCTCAACTGGTTCTTGACCGGTGAGCAGCGTGTACAGGGTGGCTCCCAGAGAATACACATCGCTGCGCTCGTCCGTAGAGCCTTTGCCATACTGTTCAACGGGCGAATATCCGGGCGTCACGGCTCTGGCGCCGCGGGTGGTCTTCGAGCCAGGGTCAAAAAATTTTGCCAGCCCGAAATCGACCAGGATCGCCTGACCCTGGGGAGTGATGTGGATGTTCGCGGGTTTGATATCGCGGTGGATGACAGGCGGCTTCTGCTGGTGCAGATAAGCCAGCGCCTCCAGGATTTGCCCGGCCCAATCCAATACCTGTCTCTCCGGCAGAGCGCCTCCGGCCTGTTCCAATATTTCTTGCAGGTCCTGGCCTTCAATATATTCCATCGCCAGGTATTGGCCGCGCCCTGGCAGGATAAAATGATCGCTGACTTTGGGCAGGTTCGGGTGGCGCAGCCCGGCGAGCATGGTGGCCTCGCGCTCAAACTGGCGCGCCGCCTCGGGTGACGCCTCTAAGTTTTCTTTCACTGCGCAGGGGATTTTCAGGTGCATATCCCAGGCCTTGTACACCGCGCCAAAACCGCCCAAACCGAGCAGTTTTTCGATGCGGTAGCGCTGGTGGATCACCTGACCCGTGGTGAGTGGCATAGTATATTTTACCCCGGCTTACTGGCTATTTCTTTTCCACCTCGACCCACAAGCTCTGGCCGTCGGTGATCAGCTCAATCCACCCATTTTGATCGCTGCGCAGCAGGGTATATCCCTGCGCGGCCTGCAGCGCTTCGGGTTGGGGGTAGCCCTGGGGGTCGCCAGCGCCAACGCTCAACAGGATCACCTGCGGTCGCCAGCGGGTGATCCACTCGCTTGTATTCAATGATGCCTGCCCACTTTCTGCCAGCATCAGCGCCGTCACAGGCGGCAGGAGATGGTCCTCCTGCAAAATAGCCTGGCTGTCAAAATCCAACCCGATGGGCAGCAAGGCGCGAAAATTGCCCCACTCCAGCCAAAGAACCATGCCGCGTGATCCCACAGCCAGCAGCCGCAAGAGAGCGCCCTGGCCCAGATCGAGCGTTTGCCCGGTTTGGGCGGTCAGGACAGGTATTTTCTGCTGGCCCAACTGCCGCTGCAAATCTTGCGCACTCTGCGTCCCCAGCGGCGGTCCTGACCAGAGCACAAATTCCGGCGGGAAGCGCTCAACCGTTGGCGCTAAAGCAGCAATGTTTTCATCTTCCACTGAGGCCACAATCAGGTAATCCAGCCTCCGTTGGAAGAGCGGCAGGCGGCGGCCTAATCCAGCCGAAAGCTGCCTGGGGCTTGGCCCGCCATCAATGAGCACATTGTGCCTGTTGGGGGTCTGGATCAACAGCCCATCTCCGCTGCCCACATCCAGCATGGTCAGGTGCAGGTATCCATCTGGCCTGGTCAGCGCAGTCTGCCAGACAACTGCTACCAGCGCAGCCAGAGCCAGGAAGACGGGTGCGGCTGCCCTGGCGGTCAGCCATTTTATGCGCTCGGCGGGCTGGTTTTTCAGCTTACTGCCTGCCAGGGTCCACCCGAACAGCAGCACATAAAATATCAGCACCGCTGGCAGGCTCCATTCGCCCAGTGTCAGCGCAGCCGAGGGTATCCTGGCAAGCAGCTGCACCATTTGGATGGTGTAAGCCACAAAGGGCCAGGCCAGGGCGGCAAAAACCTGCCCGAGCGGGGTGAACGCCAACCCCAGCAGGGTTGCCAGGCCGCCCAGGATCATCACCGGCGGTTGGGCTGGCAGGATTAAGGGATTGGCGATCAGCCCCGCCAGCGACAGGCGTTGAAAGTGGTAGATGGTGACGGGCAGGGTGGTCACCTGCGCTGCCAGGGTGAACAGCAGATACTCACCCACCATTCCAGCCGTTCTCTTGGCAATCTCCGGCGGCAGATGCTGGCTGACCCAGCCCAGAAACCTCTTTTGCAGGGGGTCGGCGTAAAGCACCAGCCCCAGGGTGGCGGCGAAGGAGAGCTGAAAGCCCACATCCCAGAGGGCGTAGGGGTTTTGCAGGCTCATCAGCGCGGCGATGATTGCCAGACTGTTCAGCCCATGTTGAGCGCGGCCAAGCTGGCGAGCAAAGATGGCAAAACCACCCAGCAGGGCGGCCCGCACGACGGCCGCGCTGGGACCAACCAGGAGTGTGTAAAGGGCGATCACAATCACGGTCAGCGCGGCTGCCAGGAAGCGCCGCGGCTTTCCCAGCAACCGCAGGAAGATTGTAGCAAACAGGCCGCCGATGATGGTGATGTTGAAACCGCTGATGGCGATGATATGGGCGGTGCCGGTATCCTGAAAGGCTGTTTGTACATCTTCTGGGATGCCGCTTTCCATCCCCAGCAAGATGCCCGCCAGCAGGGAGGCTTCTGGGTCGGGGAACAGGTGGTACACCGTTTGCAGGGCTTTCGATCGCAGGGCGTAAATCGCAGATATCAGCGGGCTGCCCTGGTCCCGCTCGAGCAGCAGCACACATGAATCATCCTGATATGTAGAGCAGGTGAACTGGGTATAAATCCCCTGGCGAGCCAGGTATTCCCGGTACGAGAAATTCTCTGTTTCTTCAGGTGTTATCAGCCAGCCCTGCAGACGCACTCGGTCGCCATAGCGCCAGTCGCCGTGGGGTGGGACGTGCGCCAGCAGCAGACCTTTAACCGGGGTGAAAAGCAGCTCGTGCTCCGGGTGGATCTGTTCGACCTGCACGCGCAGGTTGCTGTGCGCATCGCGTTCGTCCACCGGGGCTGTGATGATCCCTTCGATCACGAAGATTAGCGGTTGGTCGTTGTACCAGGCAATTGCACCGGGGTGCAGGTTGGGTTGGGCGACCTGGTAGCGGGCAGCCCCCAGGCATAGGCTTACAAACAGCACTGCATTGCTCACCGGAGCGGCTGGCATGGGAATGCGCCTCAATCCCGATAAGCGCTGCGCCAGCCTGCGGGAGAACAGCAGATATACCAGCCCCAGGCCCGCCAGCAGCAGCCAGGCAGCCGTTCTCCAGTTCAGCAGGTCAGCTAGCAAAATGCCGCTGAGAAACGCCAGAGAAAGCCATAAGAGTGGCACGCAGTTATTTTATCATTCACACAGTTGCGCTGAACTGCCAGAAATGAGGTTATTTTCTAGTGAGCTGGACAATCAAGGCGCCTGCCCCCACCAGGGCTAGCGCTAGGATTTGCTTCACACTCAACGCCTCGCCCAGGAACAGCCAGGCCAGGATGGCGATTTGCGGCAGCATGGTTCCGTTGAGTATGCTTGACTCAACCGCTGTCAGCGTCCGCAAGGTGTGGTTCCACAGGGTAAAGGCGATGGCTGTATTGACCACCGCCAGCCAGCCAACGATCAGCCACTGCGTGGCGCTCAGAGCGCCAAAACCTTGAGTCAGGATGCCGCTGATGAGCAGCAGCACGCCGCCCAGCCCCATGCTGATAGTCGTAATCAAGATGGGAGAGAGTCTGCTGTATCGGTTAGCTTGCCTGCCCAGGATTGAAGCTGAAGCATTGGCGAGCAAACAGACCAGGGCAATGACTAGGCCTGAGACCTGTCCGGCTGGAATTTCCAGGGGTAGGAAATAAACCAGACCCCCCACCGTTGATAGCGCGATGCCTGTCCACTGGATAAATGTGGGTGTTTCGCTGCTGCCCAGGCCGCTGAACAACGCTACGATTAAGGGGGTAAAGTTTAGCAGCAGGCTCAAAGTAGCTGCGGGCAGGTAAGCCAGGCTGGCGAATTGCGCTCCCTGGGTCAGGGTGTAATATACAATGCCCAGTAAAAATAGCTGCCCCCAGGTTGAAGGGGAAAGCCGGCGCAGATCATTGCGATAAGCTGGCTTACCCAGCGCAAAGGGCAGCAAACACAGGAAAGCCAGGCTGTAGCGTAAACCGGCAAAGGTAAGGTCTGGCAGGTTGGCCTGCAGGCCGATTTTTATCAGCACCCATGAAGTGGACCACAGGAATGTCACCAGCAAGGCCTGTAAAACCGCGCTCAGGTGCATTCGAGGATTTATCCGTTGGTTTCTTTTTGGCAAGGTTTCAGTCATCCCTGAAAATTTTACCAGGTATCGTGCATGCAGCTGTTGCCCGAAACATGGGTTGAAGATGAAGAAAAGAGAAATATTGCCTCAAATTCTACAATATCGTCTCGAAAGATCGCCAGAGTATCTTATAATTGTATATCATTAGGACTTACGCAGACACCCCCAATTTCCCCTGAAGTGCGTAACTCTAAATCATAACGGTGCATTGGTTCTGCTATGATATTTCTTACGGAGGTCAATTTGGCACTCATCTTACTTGTGGATGATGAAACGCTTATCACCGACTCGCTGTCCTACAGCCTGAAACGAGAAGGCTTTCAGGTGGAAGTGGCTGCTGATGGGCTGTCGGCATTGCAGGCGGTCGATGATTTCAATCCCGACATCATTGTCCTGGATTTGATGCTTCCCGATATCAGCGGTTTTGAGGTTTGCCGCCGCCTGCGCACCAGGACCACTACTCCGGTGATCATGTTGACGGCTCGCAGCGAGGAAATTGATCGCGTTCTGGGGTTGGAAGTGGGCGCAGATGATTACCTGCCCAAGCCATTTTCGTTCCGCGAACTGCTCGCCCGTATCCAAGCGATGCTGCGCCGGGTGGCTCTAGATCGCCAGGTGCCGCAGTCCCAGCAGGCTCAACTGCCAATCGTGACCATGGGACAATTACACATGGACCCGGGCGCCCGGCGAATTTATAAAGGCAGCCAGGAATTACAGCTCTCCTCGCGAGAATTTGACTTGTTGGTTGTTTTGATGAAGAATGCTGGCCGGGCCATGGATCGTGATGAATTAATCAAACTGGTGTGGGGTGAAGATTGGGTTGGCGATCCCCGCACCCTGGATGTGCATGTGCGCTGGCTGCGTATGAAGATAGAAGAAGACCCCGCCAGCCCCAAATACATCCAGACCGTGCGCGGCTTTGGTTATCGGTTTGCTGGCCAGGAAGAGCTGTCCTGATCATGCCGGAAAATTTATAGAGCGTATTGATGAAATCCCTTTACTCACTAAACACGCGCCTGGTGCTATCGCACCTGGCGGTTTCTCTCATCAGCATCATCTTGATGGCGTCTTTTGCAGGTCGGTTTATTTTTCGTGCCGCACTCGCAGAGACTGAACACAATTTGCAGGGCCTGGCGGTTGCTGCTGGCAATGCCCTGGTGCTGCCGATCCAGGAAATGAACCAGGGCACCGGCTCGCAGGAACATATCCGCGATCTGCTGCTTCAGCTGTTTGCCGATAATCCCGATATGGGCTTCACCGTGTATACCAATGATGGTCGACCGATCGCGGATAACAATACGACTTTACCGCCGCCAGCCACCCGCACCAATGCCCCAGAAGTGATTGAGGCGTTGGAGAGCGGCTTAGGTCGCGGAGTGGATATCCGTCGCAATGTCGGTGGTGATGAAAAGATGTACACGGCGGTGGTGATCCAACGGGAGATCGAAGTTCTAGGCGTTTTGCGCCTGGAGGTGCCTTTGAGGCCCACGCAAGAGGCGGCTCGCCGTTCTTTCTATGTTTTGCTGGCGACTGCATTGGCGATTACCTCCGGGGTTGGCTTATTCGGTTGGCTGCTGGCCAATAACCTGGCCCGCCCGATCCAGGTGCTTACTCAGGCTTCGGAGGATATGGCCAAGGGAGATTTGAGTGTGCGCGTCAGGCCATCTGGCCCGCAGGAACTGCGCCGCCTGGCGGAGGCTTTTAACAGTATGGCCAGCCGGCAGCAGACAAATGTGAGTGAACTGCGCGCCTTTGTCGCTAACGCCAGCCACGAACTGCGCACGCCGCTGACGGTAGTGAAGCTGCGCGCCGAAGCGCTGCGGGAGGGGGCTTTGCAAGATCCCGAAGTAGCCGAACGCTTTATGAGTGAGATTGATACAGAGGTGGATCGTCTGGTGCGCATGGTCAATGATTTATTAGATCTGTCTCGCATGGAAGCCGGGATGGTTGCCAACCAGCGTACAACGGTTAATCTGACGGCTATCGCCCATGAAGTTTATGAAACATTCAGCATCCGCGCCTCTAAGGCGAGTGTAAATTTATCGTTGGATGTTGCCCCTGAAATATCCACGACCCTGGGAAATGAAGATCAGCTGCGGCAGGTATTTTACAACCTTGTGGAGAACGCCATCAAATATACCCCCGCAGGAGGCCAGGTGGAGATGCTCTTGCGCCCCGGACCCAAGGAGAACACTGTCCGCTTCCTGGTGCGGGATACCGGGCCAGGTATTCCGCCAGAACACCTGGCGCACGTTTTTGAGCGCTTTTACCGCGTTGAAGCGATCCAGTCGCGCCCGGGTTCCTCCCGGGGCAGCGGACTTGGTCTGGCAATTGCCAAGTCCATCGTAGACAGTCACGGCGGTGAGATTGGCGCCAGCAGCCAGGTGGGCAACGGTTCTACTTTCTGGGCCGACCTACCCGCCAGTGGCTGAATTGGCAGGCTGTTTCTTGCCATCTGGCATGATCGCATCGCCCAGTTCGGCTTGTTCCATGGTTGCCCCGGTCAGGTCGGCGTTGATCAGGTTGGCATAGGTCAAATCAGCCCGGTTCAGGTTTGCCCCGCGCAGGTTCGCCCCTGCCAGGTTGGCTTCGAACAGATTGGCATAGGTCAGGTCTACTCCAGCCAGGTTGGCTCCGGCCAGGTTCGATTTGCTCAAATCAGCCCGGATCAGCACCGAACCGTTCAAATTGGCCCGGATCATATTCGCTTTACTCAGGTTTACCCGACTCAGGTTTGTCTCGACCAGGGTGGCCTCCACCAGCTCGGCTTTAACCAGGTTGGCGCGGGTCAGGTTTGCCCTGCTGAGAACCGCCTCGTTGAGGTTGGCGGAGGACAAGTCAGCCTCAAACAGGTTCGCCATACTAAGATCAGCTTTGTACAGACTGGCGCCGGAGAAATTAGTCCAGTTTAGATCAGCCTTTGTCAAGCGAGCCATGTTCAGATTGCAGTGGCTGAAATCTGCCCAAAACAGCGCTGCTTCACTTAAATCTATTTTCACCAGCCAAAGAGGCCGGGGGCGATTTAATAGATCATAAATTTGAAAGTTTGTTAAAACAGTCATATACCCTCCACCTTTTTTTCTCTGATCTTGATCTGACTGGCTGTCCATTCCCGAACAGACTGACAGCGTTCGCAATTCGCATGATCACACAGCAAAGCCAGCGGATCGGACTCAATCCTGGCGCATGCGATCTCGACCAACTCAACCAGCGGCAGCGCCCGGATTAATGCCTCGCCGATTTTCACCCACCGGGTGATGGGTTCCACCCAGGGCGTCAGGGCGTTGAACCCATCCGAGCAGCCCGGAAAGTGCGGGCACTCGACTACCCCCTGCGGAGTGAGCGCCCAACGGATGAACTGTTTGCGCCTGGCGAGCCTCTCCACATAGTGTATGCTGGTATTGACCGTGTGATCCACGCCAAAGAGCAATACCCAGCCTTTGGCCTCCACCAGCCTGCGGATCGGCGCCAGTGGTTCATCCAGGCGCTGGCTCTCCAGGAAGGGCCCGGCGTTGACGCCAGTAAATGAAAGAATGGGGTGGCTCGATCGCCGCGCTTGCGGATGGCGTCTCAAAGCTTCGGGGATCATTCCCATCAGGCGGTCAGCGGGCATGTCTGGGTGGAAAAACTCAACCATACGGTTGGCATCTGCACGGCTGCCATACACGATCCCGTTGTCGGGTGGACCGGTCTGCGGTGTCAGCATCGTTTTATAGGTGAATGCAGGCATGATCAGCGTGCTGAACACGTGCAGCATGGCACCCAGGGCTGTCTCCACGCCGCCCTGGATCTCGCCAGCCACCGAAAGCGAAGCATGGGCGATCACCGGCTGCCGTGAGACAATCCTCAAACCTCGCAGCCCTTCGACCAGGTCATGAAAGCCGATTATTTTCCTAGCCACTCGGCTTTTCGCTTTTCGATAAACGCCTGCATGCCCTCTTTTTGATCCTGGGTGGTGAATAAGAAATAAAAGGCGCGGCGTTCATCTGCTAACCCATCCGAGAGGAAGGACTCATAGGCGTGGTTGACGGCCTCTTTACCCATCCGAAGGGCTAAGGGGGCGCGGGAAGCGATTTCGGCTGCCAGGTCGAGCGCCTCCTGCAGATATTTTTCCACTGGCGTCACCCGGTTCACCATGCCATAATGCAGCGCCTCCTCGGCGGTGAGGGTGCGGTTGTTGAGCACCATTTCCATCGTGATTGCCTTTCCAACTGCCCTGGCCAGGCGTTGGGTTCCGCCAGCCCCGGGGATAACGCCAATGGTGATCTCTGGTTGGCCGAAACGGGCGCTCTCCGAAGCCACAATCATATCGCAGGATAAGGCCAGTTCGCTGCCCCCGCCTAGAGCCCAGCCGGAAACCGCGGCGATGACCGGCT
>JAFGQI010000086.1 GCA_016935755.1 Anaerolineales bacterium | reverse complement strand
CGGTGCCGGCCATCGCTTCGCTGGGCATCTTCCAGTTCCTGTGGATTTGGAACGACCTGCTGGTGGCGCTGGTATTCCTGGGCGGGCAGAACCCGGTGCTGACCTACCAGATCGGCAATATGGTCACCTCGCTGGGCAGCGGCTGGCATCTGCTCACCGCGGCGGCTTTCATTTCGATGGCCCTGCCCATGATCGTGTTCTTCAGCATGCAGCGCTATTTTGTGCGCGGTATGCTGGCCGGGTCGGTGAAGGGGTAGGTTGTATAATAGACCTTTCGGGTTTTCAAAACCCGAAAGGTCTTGCGCCTCACGGGTAATAAATGGAATTGAGAACGTACAGTCATGACTGACTCTCTCTGGTACAAAAACGCCGTCTTCTATGAAGTCTATGTACGCGCTTTCCGCGATGGCAGCGGCGACGCGCACGGCGACCTGCGCGGTCTGGCAGAAAAGCTGGATTATTTCTGCGAGTTGGGGGTGGACTGCATCTGGCTGCTGCCGCTCTATCCCTCGCCGCTGTGCGACGACGGTTACGACATCGCCGATTATTACCAGATCCACCCGGATTACGGCACGCTGGATGATTTCAAGCACTTCCTGAACGAAGCCCACGCCCGCGGCCTGCGGGTGATCACCGATCTGGTGCTGAACCATACCTCCGACCAGCACCCCTGGTTCCAGTCGGCGCGCCGATCCAGACATTCGCCCTACCGTGATTATTACGTCTGGAGCGATACGGGCCAGGAATACCCGGACGCCCGCATCATCTTCCTGGACACAGAAGGGTCGAATTGGAGCTGGGATCCGGTCGCCGGGCAGTATTTCTGGCATCGCTTCTATTCCAGCCAGCCTGATTTGAACTACGACAACCCGGCAGTGCGGCAGGAAATGCTCAATGTGATGAAATACTGGCTCGATCTGGGGGTGGATGGCTTCCGGGCGGACGCGGTGCCGTATCTCTTCGAGCGTGAGGGCACCAACTGCGAGAACTTGCCCGAGACGCATGACTATCTGAAAGAAGTGCGCCGTTATCTTAATGAGCATTATCCGGGGCGGGTGCTGCTGGCCGAGGCTAACCAATGGCCTCAGGATGTGCGCTTGTATTTCGGCGACGGCGATGAGTTTCACATGGCTTTCCACTTCCCGGTCATGCCGCGCATTTACATGGCGCTGGCCAAAACTGACCGCACTCCGCTCCTGGATATCCTGTCACAAACCCCCGAAATCCCTGCCAACACCCAGTGGTGCACTTTCCTGCGCAACCATGACGAACTGACCCTGGAGATGGTCACGCCGGAAGAGCGCGATTTCATGTGGAATACGTTTGCCCCCGAGCCGCGCATGCGCCTGAACCTGGGTATCCGCCGCAGGCTGGCCCCGCTGCTGGACGGCGACCAGCGCAAAATCGAGCTGCTGTATTCGATCCTGTTCAGTCTGCCTGGCTCGCCCATCCTGTATTACGGCGATGAGATCGGCATGGGTGAGAACATCTGGCTGGAGGATCGCAATGGGGTGCGCACCCCGATGCAGTGGGATGACAGCCCGAACGCGGGCTTTTCGACCGCCCCAATGGAAGCTCTCTACGCCCCGCTGATTGACGACGAGCGCTTCAGCTATCGCCAGGTCAATGTGGCTGTCCAGCGCCGGACGCGCGGCTCGCTGTGGAATGTCATCCGCAAGATGATTGCTGTGCGCAAGGAACAGCCAGCTTTCGGCTGCGGCGCCTGCCAGACTGCCGCAGCGGATAATAACCTCACCGTGCTGGCCCTGATTCGCTCCTGGTCTGGCGAGACGATCCTGACCCTGCACAACCTGTCCGACCAGCCGCAGAGCGTCCAGCTTGATCTGAGCTGCTGGGCTGGGGCGCCGGTTGCCGACTTGCTTTCCGACCGGCGCTTCCCGGTCTGCGGAGATGAGCCTTATCCGGTTGAATTGGGGGCATATGAATATTTGTGGCTTTTAATCGTTAATTCTTGAGGTTTTTAGGAATCTCAGGGTTCGGTTTTCATCCTTCTTCCTCCTCTTCCCCAGGGGTCTGCCAGACCCCTGGGGTCGTGCAATCTAATGACATCTGCTCAAAAAAATATACCTGCCAGGGATACCAGCCGCGATGCAGAGTGGCAGTGAAATCGGTTATAATGGCGTCAATGGTTATTTGCCAGTGCAGTTCGGCGCTGGTGGGGAGGAACAATGATGACTGGTGAGCCAAAGATGCCAACACTCAACCGCAGAGCCAAGCGGTTGTTTCGTTTCTTCGAGAAAAAGCCCGCTATCCGCCGGGAGGTGATTGCCCGGCGCGTGGGCTACCCTGCCACAGGGACAGGGCTGGATCCCGCGGCCCAGGAGCTGAACACGGAGGAGCAGGTTGCGACGCTAGCTCTGTGGTGCGCCAGCCGTCCGATGGACGAGGTGCTGCTGCTGGTCTCCCGTCAGGCTCTGGAGGGCTCGAGCGGCAGCCTGGGCGAGACGTTCTACCAGGCGCTAGAGCAGGCGGTGGATGGGTTGCAGCGCGAAGGCCTGGACCAGGCCGCGGCAGACCTGCTCAAAGCTGGCGCGGCGCTGGCAGAGATGCGCCAGCAGCAGGAGTGGGCGCGTAAATTCCAGACGCGCACGCTCAAGCAGCTGGAAGGCAGCATCCGGGGCCAGGCCTACCTGAAGCAGCGCGGCTGGTAGGGCGGGGCGGCGGTTCAGGAATCCTCTGACTGCAGAAAGGTGGGTTGCTGGCTCTGTCCTTCTGCCTGTTCCGGTAAATGGAAGGCGATGAAATCGTTCAGGTCCGCCAGGGTGGTGAAGTACAGCCGCTGGCCGCTGGGAACGTGCTCAACCGAGCCGCGCCAGGCGTCGGGGATCTGGCTGCTGGGGTTCCAGATGCGGACGATAAAGAGAGAGGATGAGATGGGGGATGTTTTTTCGTCCATGGTTATCCCCATTATATGGACGAAGCGTCCAAAAAACGTCCAACCAGGATCAAGGCCACTCCCCGCGCTCGTGAGCGGCGATTATCTGGCGGTTATAGCTGATGTGGGCGTAGGTCTGGCGGGTGGTGGGATGGGGGATGGAGGCCAGCTTCTCCTGGATAACAGCATAGGCGGTCGCGATAGCCTGCCTTGCCCGCTCGGCCTGACCGCAGGCCTGCCAGACGCGCCACGCTGCCCAGAGCAGGCGTTGAGGGTCTTCGATATTCCCGTGAGTGCGTTGATAGGCTTGCTCTACCTCAATGGCAGTCTTGACCGCTTGATCAAGATCGCCAGCCTTAACATACGCCAGGGCCAGGTCTGCCAGCATATTGGTGCTGTTGGTGCTCTGGCCCAACTCATTATGGATCTCGATGGCTTCCTGCAGATACAGGATGGCGTCCTGCGGATCGCCAAGCTCGCGCTCGGCTTCGCCCAAATTGCCCAGAGCGATGGCTTCCAGGAATCGGTTCTTGATCTGGCGAGCCGCTTCCAACCCCTGACGGGAGAAAGCGACTTCGGCGCGGTAATCCTCCATCAACGTGACGGTGTAGGCTTGATTGAGCAGGGCGATGGCTTGCTGGTAAAGATCGCCGCTGCGCTGGTTCAGCACTGTGATCTGACGATAATACTCCAGGGCTTCGGCGTAATGACCCAGGTCAGTCTCCAGCAGAGCAAGATTGCTCATTGCAGTAACCATGCCACCGAATTTCTGGATGCGTTGGTACAATTCGCGCGCCTGCAGCAGGTCACGGCGAGCATCTTCCATCTGGAAGCGATGATAATATACCTGGCCGATCATATTCAGGGCAGCCGCCTGGTAGTTCAGGTCATTTGAGCGGAGGGCCAGTTCCAGGGCGCGCTGGTTATATGCCAGACAGCGTTCTAAATCCCGGGTGATCAAGGCATTCGCCCCGGCCATGATCAAGGTCTGCGTCAGGCGTGTCGGGTCTTGATCGCCGACTGCCAGGGCTTTTTCAATCCACAGCTGCGCCTGCTCAGACTGGTGCAGCTGCACATACAGGCCTCCCAGCGAGCAGCAGCAGTCCAGTATTCCGTTTGAATCACCCAATTCCTGGAATATATGCAGGGCTTCTTCGCAGCAGGTAATGGCGGATTGAAAATTGGTGAGCGACAGCTGGCATAATCCCTCCGCGCGCCAGGCTACTGCCTGCCAGCGCCGGTCGCCCAGGGCTTGCGCCTGGACGCGCAAAGCCTGCACCAGCTCCCACTCCTGCTCATGGTGTTCCTGCTGTCGCTGGCAGCGGATCTGGCGCTCCAGGGTCAGGCAGATGCGTTGGGGGTCTTGCATCTGGTGCGCCAGTTGGTCCATGTCCTGCAGGTCAGCGCTCTGTTCGGTTCGCTGGCCGCGGCGGTGATAGATCATCTCGCGCAGTTCGAGCAGATCATAGCGGGCGGCCAGCGAGACCGCCGACTCATCTAACCCCTGGGCCAACTTTAGAGCGCGGCTGAGGTAAGCCAGAGCTTCATCGTTGGCAAAGACAGCCATGCGCTGGCGAGCAGCCGAAAGGTAATGGGGCGTGGCCCGCGCCGGATCGCCGCCCAGATCGAAATGCTGGGCCAGAGCGCCGGACAGTTCCTCCCGCCGTTCGGGGTACAGGCTTTCCAATACTTCAGCCACGCGCTGGTGTCGACGCGCTCGCCGCGCGGCGGGGATTTCGCTGTACAGGTCGGCCTGGATCAGGTGATGGGCGAAGGTGTATTCGTTCAGGCGGCCCAGGTCGCGCACCAGGCGGCGGTCGAGCAGTTCATCCAGGGCATCCATTGCCTGGCATTCGTCCCAGCCGCCCGCTTCACGAGCCGCTTCGGAGTCGAAGAGCGGGCCGAACACGGCGGCCATCTCGGCGTAGGCGCGCCCCGGCGGGCTGAGCTGATCCAGGCGCAGGCTGATGGCGGCCTTCAGGCGTTGGGGCAGGAGGGTTTCATCTGTTTCGCCAGTCTCCTGCCAGCGGCGCAGCAGCATTTCCAGAAAGAGCGGGTTGCCTTCTGAAGCAGTAAACAGCCGCTGCGGTAAATCGCCCCCTGTCTCGCGGACAGCCGGTTCTAGCAGGAGAAACTGCTCCAGCATGGCGGCGACAGCCTGCTGATCCAGCCGGCGCAGGGCCATGTGTTCAGCCAATTTTTCCTGCTCCAGGCGGCGGCGCATCTGGCGCAGGGGATGGCTGCGGTGAGTGTCTTCTTCCCGGTAAGTGCCGATGATCAGCACTGGCAGCTGGCTGGTGCGCCGGCTGATAAATTCCAGCAGCGCCAGGGTGGATTCGCTGGCCCAATGCAGGTCTTCCAGGACCAGCAGCAGCGGGCGCGGTCCGGTCAGGCTTTCCACCAGGCCAGCCGCGGCGTCGAACAGCCGCAGGCGCTCCTGTTCCGGGTTGAGCGGGGTTAGCGGTGGCAGGGCGCCGTGCAGGCGCAGCTCGGGCAGCAAAACGGCGAGGGCAGCCAGGTGTGCGCTCTCGTGCTGGCGGTGCTCGCCGCTGCCCAGGCTGGCTAGCAGGGGCAGCGCCGATTGGAAAGCTTCAACGATAGAATGGTATGGGTTGGAGGCGCCAGGCACCTCTCCGCCGGAGAGCAGGCGCGCCCCCTGGCTCTCGGCCTGCAGGGCCAGCTCGTGGGTCAGGCGAGTCTT
>JAFGQI010000085.1 GCA_016935755.1 Anaerolineales bacterium | reverse complement strand
GGCGAGCAGGTGGTGGCAGCCGGGCCGGATACGGTGCTGCACCTGGGCGATGTGGTGCTGGTGGTGGGCTCTCCCGAAGAATTGGAAAAGATGCAGCTCCTGCTGGGCGAGGAGACCCACGAGCGCATGGATGTCAACGCCGATGTGCTCAGCGTGGATGTGGAAGTGGCAGAGGAGGCGCTGACCGGCAAGAAGCTGGGGCAGATGCGCGTCTGGGAACGCTACACGGTGGTGATCACGCGCATCCGCCGCCAGGGGCTGGAAATCCCGCCCACCGGCGCTTCGACCCTGGAGATGGGCGACCAGATCCGCGTGGTCGGCGATAAGGCGGCGGTGGAGGCCTTCGTTGGCCTGGTGCATGGGCGTCCCCACAAAACCGAGGAAACCAATATGCTGCCCTTCCTGGTCGGGCTGCTGGCGGGTATCGCCGTGGGGTCTATCCCGATCAACCTGCAGGGCGGCATCCAGCTCAAGCTGGGCAGCGCCGGGGGGGCCTTTTTGGTCAGCCTGCTGGTGGGGCATTTTGGCAGGGTGGGGCCGCTGCGCCTGCATGTGCCGGCGGCAGCCAAGAATCTGTCGCGGGAGCTGGGCCTGATGCTCTTCCTGGCCGGGGCGGGAACGAATGCCGGGGCGCACCTGCTGCAGGTGCTGGGTCAGCAGGGTCTGGGGCTGCTGGCAGGCGGGGCGCTGATCACTCTGCTCTCGGTGGGGGCCGGGATCGGGATGATGCACCTGTTCTACCGCCTGAACCTGCTGGCTGCGATGGGCGCGCTGAGCGCCTGCATGACCAACCCGCCCGGGCTGGGCGCCGCCAATGCCCAGACCGACAGCGACCTGCCCACTTTATCCTACGCCAGCGTCTATCCCGTGGCGCTGATCTTCAAGATCGTGCTGGCGCAGCTGCTGGTCGAAGCGCTGAGGCTGCTGCCATGAAAAATATGAAAACGAAAGCGGAAAACCCCGCCGATTTGCTGGAAGGCCGGGGGGCGTCAGCCCTGATCCAGGCTTATTTAGAGCTGTGCCAGCTCAAGCTGCTCTACCGGCAGGGCTGGCTGCGGCGCGGCGTTTCGCCTGAATTATGCGAAAGCGTAGCCGAGCACAGCTTCGGCGTGGCGCTGCTGACTCTGTGGCTGGCGCAGGCCTGTTTCCCGCAGCTGGACGCCGATAAAGCCCTGCGCATGGCCCTGCTGCATGATTTCGGCGAGATCTACGCCGGGGATCTCATCCCCAGCGACCGGGTCGCCGCCGAGGAAAAGCATACCCTGGAGGCGGAGTCGGTGGAGCGGGTGCTGGGCAAGCTGCCGGGCGGGGAAGAGTACCTGCGCCTGTGGCAGGAGTTCGAAGCGGGCGATTCCGCCGAGGCGCGCCTGGTGCGCCAGGTGGACCGGCTGGAGATGGGCCTGCAGGCAGGCGCTTACCAGCTGTTGGGGCAGGGGGGGCTGGAACAGTTCTTCCTCTCGGCTCGCCAGGCGCTGGAGGAGGCGCAGCTGGTCAGCCTGCTGGATGAGATGCAGGCGCTGGCAGGACAGAAAGATGCAGACATTACATAGGAGGTCGGAATGAGCAGGCAGAGACGAAGCAATATTGCTGTGGGTGTGATCTTGATTTTGGTGGGGGCCTGGTTTTTGGTGCAGCGCTTCTTCCCAGAACTGCGCCTGGCGCTCGATCTGAGCTGGCCGGTGAGCATTATCATCGTGGGCGGGGTGCTGCTGCTGTTGGGGCTGCTGCTGGGCCTGCCGGGCATGGCCGTACCGGCGGCGGTGGTGGCGGGCATCGGCGGGCTGCTGTACTGGCAGAACGCCACGGGGGAGTGGTCGAGCTGGGCCTACGCCTGGACGCTGATCCCGGGCTTTGTCGGCGTGGGCACGCTGCTGGCGGGGCTGCTGGGCGAGAATCCGCGCCAGTCGGCCGCCCACGGCCTGAACCTGATCGTGATCAGCGCGGTGCTGTTCACCATCTTTGCTTCCATTTTTGGCGGGTTGGACCTGTTTGGGCCGTACTGGCCGGTGCTGCTGATCCTGCTGGGGCTTTGGCTGCTGGCGCGCGCCGTGATCTACCGCCGCAAGTAGCAGGCCAATCGATGGCGATCAAAGCGCTGGTTTTCGACTTCGACGGGCTGATCCTGGATACCGAAGCGCCCATCTTCCGCGCCTGGCAGGAGATCTACGCGGCGCATGGCTGCGTGCTGTCCTTCGACGACTGGGCCAAGATCATCGGCACGGCGGATTTCAACTTCATGCCGCTGGACGAACTGGAGCGGCAGGTGGGCCAGTCCCTCGACCGGCAGGCGATCACCAGCTGGGAGCGCAAACGCGAGCTGGAGCTGATCGAAGCGCAGCCGGTGCTGCCGGGGGTGCGCGAATATCTGCAGGACGCCCGGCGGCTGGGGCTGAGGGTGGGGCTGGCCTCCAGCTCGACCTGCGCCTGGGTCAGCGGGCACCTGCAGCGCCTGGGGCTGTTGGAATATTTCAGCGTGATCCAGGCCAGCGACGACGTGCCGCGCACCAAGCCCGACCCGGCGCTGTACCTGCAGGCGGTGCAGGCGCTGGGTGCAAGCCCGCCGGAGGCGATCGCCTTCGAGGACTCGCCCAACGGCATCCTGGCGGCGCGGCGGGCGGGGCTGTTCTGCGTGGCAGTGCCCAACGCCCTGACCCGCAGCCTGGACACCAGCCAGGCCGACCTGGCGCTGGGGTCGCTGGCTGAGATGGGGCTGGAGGAACTGGTGAGGGTGGTGGAGGGCAGAGAGGGTGGCCAGCCTGGATGAGTTGCAGGCCAAACTGCGCGAAGTGCTGGAGTTGTGCATCGAAGAGATGTAATATTGGTTATAAAAATGTGATTTTGTGACTGAAACTGTCACAAAATCACATTATTATAACTAAAGCAGGCCAGCGCGGTTTCTAATTCGAGTCAACGCTCTATCCGCGCCAAACGGCGCGCAGGCCAAAGAAGTTAACCCCCACAGCAGCCAGGAGCATGGAGGGGATGAGCAGGGCGGGCATCAGCCAGCGCTCGCTCCAGGAGTTGATCTGGGAGCTTTCGGGGCTGGAGGGATTGTAGATAATGGATACCTGTTCGCCGATTTCATAGGCGGGCGGGTCGGAGGCTGTATCGCCCCGCATGGTGTAAGAGGCATTCACTACTTCATACGTCACCACTGGCGCATACACGCAGCAGTTGACTTCGGCAGATTTTTTCTTCCAGCTGAACCACCGTAGTTGAGTGTTGCATGTGCCTAAGCTAATAATAAAATTTTCGTGTCATCTTAAAAATATGGCTTGTTGGACATACTTACAGTTGTAATTGAAATAAACTTAATAAAATAGTATTATTTGTTGATTTTATTCTGATTGGTAAGGATTTCACAATTCTCTCGAGTATGGCTGGTATTGTTTCATCCCTTAACCAACTCTGAATATATTCTTTCGTTTGTAGATCTGGCGGAAGTAGTTGTTGATAAATAGATTGTTCAGAAGAGGATTCGAATAGTTGGTCTAGTATTGGTCCATAATCTTGAGGCCGAGTGGGTATAGAACCCAGATCAATAGGCGATCGAACTTGTAAACATAAATCGTTTGCCTTGAAGTGATTTTGCCCTGTGATTAAAGCGATAGCCTTATTAACTAAATAACCCGAAAATGTCAAATAACTGATACCTTCTGGTAGATAGGTAAATGGTATCTGGTCAGATCGAATCATAGTTGTTATTTGTTCAATAGCTTTTATCAAATCGATCTGTAATGAATTCTCTAGTATTTGATTAGGAAATTCTATAGTATGTATTAATTGCCAAACCCTATCCGCAAGATAAGGATCAAATCCTATTCCTGGACTTGAATATTTAAAATCCATCACATTAGTATTACTCTTGGTGGGCTCAACCACAATAGCATCGGACATTATTTTGAGAATTTTCCAAACTCTCCCTGCGAATCTAACAGAATCATCTTTTCTAACCCTCATTAGGTTCATACTCGGAACTGCACCTAGACTCTGCTTTCCATATCGGATTTCGATGGTCTGAGATCCATACCCAAAGTTTCCATATATCATTCTGTAATCAACTAGTTGATACAAATTTTGATCGGCTCCATATTGGTTTTTAAACCCATGATGTTGGAGATAACCCCTGTATTCTAGTTCTGCTAATATTGATTCTGCGGTTGTCCGATTGATATTAGGAAGATGCTCAAGAAGCATACATAAATCTAAAACGCGAGTAAATCTTCCGCTATCAGATGCAATAAAACTCAAGAATTGCTGGCAGATAGCACCGAACAATTCATAAGGTTTTCGAATAGGTAATTCACCCTTCTTTGCGGCTTGAATAAGAACAAGGAATCGTAATGCATCAATTAATCTTGATCTTGAAGTGTCTGGAATAAGACAAATAACATTTGCTTTATTAGCACGACGGTTTCCGCGTCCTATTCTCTGAAGAAACGACTCCACTCCACTCGGTAAACCCCATAATATAACAGCATCTATGTCGCCAATATCTATCCCTAGCTCTAATGTGCTCGTTGATATGCAAATAGCTGTTTTTAGTTTGGCAAACTTTTGCTCAGTTCTTAACCGGATTTCTGGAGATAATGAGGAATAATGGGCAAAAACGCAGTTTTGTAATTTCTCATTTCGACTAATAATACTTATTAGGCGCTCGCACTCTCTCCGGGAATTTGCAAAAACAAGTAGTTTTGTTGGTCCCCTAGATATCAGCCTATTTATAATATTTGAGATATCATTCTCTAAGGTGATGCACCGTACTTGCGCATCAATAGGTCGGGTTGATGGATATTCTAAAAATATCGCATCCTCGTTGGAGCCGAAAAGGAAATCTCTTATATCGGATAACCTTCCAATCGTTGCAGACAAAGCTGTCCATTGCAATTTGTTACTTAGAATCCGTCTTAAACGTTGAATAAGTATGGAGAGTTGTAACCCCCTTTGTGTATTGTAGAACAAGTGTACTTCATCAATTATTAAAGCCTGAATTGTTGATAGATTCTCATCTTTTCTAAAAAGCATAACATCTAATGACTCTGGGGTAGTAAGCAGGATGTGCGGTTTGACACCCGAAATTAGATCATCGCGATCTCCATGTCGCATACCAACCCTAAGGCCAATTGATGAACATGGTAGAGATAACCTTTTTTCGATGTCATTAATTAGCGCCTTTGTTGGTATAACATAGAGGAGGAAAAGAAAATTATTATGAATTGCCTTGCGCCAATATCGACTAATTAGAGGTGTGATTACTGCTTCTGTTTTACCTGATCCTGTTGCAGAGGAGATAATCACGTTTTTGCCTTGGACAATTGGTTGAATTGTATCCTCTTGGATAGGGTGTAATACACTAAACTTTCCATAAAATGCAGAGCCGACAGCGGGATCAAGAAGTTCAATGTTATTCATCCCGTTTCCTCATAATAAAAATCATCAAGGCAGCGAACGATTCTACGAATAGCTAATCGAGTTTTATCTTCAATTGGTCTTGGATCTAATTCTTCTAACAGGTGATCAATTTTTATAATATTATCTTCTACAGGATTCTGGTGGTAAGCTATTGTATAAACCTCGATAATTCTATCTGCAAGCAGTTTAAGATCGTTTAGTCCTAATGGACTCATTTCAAATGTAGCTAATTGGTCAAATCGCGAATAATCAAAGTCATAATAACCTTTGTCAAGCAGTAAACGCTTGCATGTTTGTGTAAAATCTGGTGTAACAGCATAAAATGAATATCCCGGATAACGCCCTTTAAACAGTGAAAAGAGATTATAAAAAGCATCTATTTGAGGATCTTTTCGACCTTTCCTTAAATTATAGATAACATCTTCAAACTCATCTACTAATAAAACCATGCCCTTAAATCCGAGTAGCTTAGAAATTGTGTCTAAATCTTTTAATCCATCCCATGCTTGTTGATAATCATAAGCTCTAAAATCGAATGTCGCGATTCGCCCCGGAGCCGGTCCGTAAACCAATCGTGGATCTCTAAAATATAATCTTCCCCGTCTTATAAATTTATTTAAGAGCATATTGGTTTGGGTATAATAAACCCACGGTTCGCTGATCCAACCCTCAACTTCTTGAGGAAATATCTTACAATCTTCTTGATGATCTTTCCCTGTGATCCAGGCTCTAATAGCGATGAATAGAGAAGGTGAAGCCAAAAGCGTTGTTTGATCCCACTTCCCATAATTATGTAATTCGTTCAACAGTTTCAATCTTTTTGTATCTCTAATTGAAGAATTCAGAGTATGGTAAAGGGCTTCAAATAATGTCGATGGCCCTTTTCCCGAATAACCAGGAATCTCGACATTTCGGATCACTGCTCCAAAGATTTGATCCATTCGATTGAAGCGGATGGCTGATTTGGCATCCAAAGTTATCAAAGATACTGCAAAACCCTCCTCCAAGGCAATTTCCCGAATATATCGAAGCAAATGAGTTTTTCCTGTACCATAATTGGCCTTTATTAACAAAGCAATTGGTCTTCCACTCTTAAATAGCTCATCTAATTTATCAATTTCAGTCTTCCTACCTACAGTAAAGTGACGAATATATCCATCAGGAGGAATGCCTTGTCTTAAATCTTCAAGCACTCTCTGAGCTTCCGCTATATCCATATAACTACTCCTCCCTCAAACGATCCATAATATCATCGTACAGGATTTCTATGGGTCGCACTTCTCCTTCGAGACAATCATCTAAATGTGAAATCAATGCTGTTACCAAAACTCGCCAAAAACCCACAGGGCTTAACGATGGGTGCATTCCTTGTAGATTTTCTACGAGATCTTCCATATCTGTGTCATTTGGCACATTCTTTTCAGATGGATAAGCTGATAGATATATATCCCTAATTTTTTTTGCAGCAGCTTGATAGTCTGATAATTCCGTTACAACCTCATCAAAATTCCAGATGGTATCTAAAGCTCTAGGAGAACGTTGATCGGGTTTACCTATTCTCCCCGCAAGTGCACCATATATAACAATTCCATGCTTGGGGTCGGTAAAGAAATCAGGAGTGGTAGCGTAGATCAAGAATAGTCCGGTTAATTGTTCAATGTTATTGATTAACGATAATAGATTATTGTGGGCATCTTTTAAAGCCGATTTTCGCATAATTGAATATGCCTGCTCTGCCTCATCGAATAGTATAACTAATCCGGAATATCCAGATAGTTTAACAAAACTCGCAAGAGACTGAAACATTATTTTTGAATTTTCTTTATTGATGATTTTGGCGACCTCAAATCGTTTCCTATAATCGCTAACTGAACCCTCGCCACTAAACCATTGAAGAATTTCTTCCCGAGTTCTTTCTTGAGATAGGGGATCAGGTGCATCAGGTAAAAAGGTCTGCCAATAGCATTGAACCATCTTCTTGAAATCGATATCTATTGACCTTTCTGCAAAAAGAATCTCACTGGCCTGAGTAAAATTCTCGAAAGAAACCTCATTGAATGGAGTACGCTCTCCAGTGGACAGGAAGATTAATGCTTCGCGAAGCACAGAACCAAAAGGTGCTGCTTCATAGGAGTCAACCTTACTAAAAAACTGGGGGGTCACAATGTTTCTGATAATTGAATAAAAAACGCGTTCGAATTTGTTTAGAGCAGCATCGTTAACATTTATCTCGACATTAGAAACAAGGCAATTATTATCAAAGGCGACTTCTCTGAGCAATCTAAAAAAGTGCGTTTTACCTGACCCCCAAGAACCACTCAAGAAACGAATGATACCTCTATCGGCCAATCCACTGAGGTGGTAATTCTTTATTCCTTCGATTAATCTCTCATTCCCAACCGAATAGAGATTTACCCCCCTCTGCGGCGGTATTCCTTTACGAAGGGCTTCAATAACTTGGATTTCAATATTTCGCCGATTCATTGTTTACTCCTTTTTGAATACAATATAACCAATGTAACCACTCCCCAAACCATAAAGCAACATTCCTTGATTCGTATCCTTTGTGTGTTGGAGATATAATCGTCTTCCATCAATTTCCGTAGGGCCTTTTTCTGCTAAACGAGAAAGGTCAATTAAAAACTCATCAGTCCGAAATCCTTCAACGTTTTTCCCTAATCGGCGCGTAATTTTACGAATGGGTATTTCTGTACCATCTGGAATATTTCCTTTTTCGGTTATCGCCAAATAATGGCCGCGAAGTTTTCGAATAAATGTATTTCCATCGAATGGTCTATCAAAGACTCTTTTATGTTCGCGTTGAATTATTTCTATTGCTGCATCAATATCCGCTGGAAACTCAGCTATTTTTCCTTCATAATCAAATAAACGTGCGATAAATTTGCGATCATCAATTACTAACTTGAAAAAGCCCTGATAAAAAGTGTATGTTGGATGACGACTTCCTCGATCAATAGCTAAGTTAATTCTTCGACAAGCATCTTCAATATAGGCCGGGAATCTTTTTTGTTGTAATTCAGCCTGTTTACGCGCGCTAATATAAATTTGATCAATTGTTGATGTTAGTAATTGTGAATTCGCATCACTCCCTGTTATTAAACGTTTTTCCAGATCAAGCAGATGATAGATATGGCATGACCATCCTTTCGTTAAATAATCTATGAGAACCCTCCATATACTACTTATATGCTGTGCCTCTTCGAAAAGTCTTTCTAGTTCCTTGGATCGCTCAGTGGCTATTACGGATTGTTGTCTAACAATATCCAATTGGTTTTCTGTATAAAGATTAGGTTGTTCCATATATCCTATGTCTCCTTAGTTAAGCCTCATAAGCGATAAAGAAATGGGCCCTGCTGGGCTGCTGAAGGTAAACCCGCGCTGGCGGCTGCAAGGCTGAAACGATCACCTATTGCAGCAGCACCACCAACCCCTCCGGCGCCCAGAACTTGCCAAACCCGAACAGCGACAGCACGATCGAGCTGACCAGGATGGCGACCCCCAGGGCGATCAGGACCCGGTCGCGGCGGCGGTAATGCAGCTGCTCCAGCCAGGTGCGCGGGCCTACGCCAAAGGCGCGCAGGTCCATGGCGTCGATGATATCCTCGCTGCCGATGATGGCATGGATGGTCACCGGCACGATCAGCGGGGCCATCTTGCGCACCTGGGCCACCAGCCCGCCGCGCAGGTTCTCGATCTCGTAGCCGCGGGCGCGCTGGGCGTCCAGGGTGAGCTGGAAATCCCGCCCGAAGGTGGGAATCAGGCGCATGGTCAGGTCCATGGCGTAGGCGATCTTGTCCGGCAGACCCAACCCGCGGAAGGCCACCCCGTAGTAGGCCGGGTTGAGGGCGTAGGGGATCAGGATGGTCAGCCCGGCCAGGGTGAAGACGCGCATCAGCTGGCTGAGGGCGAAGAAGATGCGCTCCAGGGTGATGTTCAGCACTGGCTGCCAGCCGAACAGGGTGAAGGGCGCCGCCAGGCGATGGAGGATGGTCTCCTGTTCGTAGACCTCCATGCTGCCGCGCCCGGTCAGGAAGATCAGCGTGGCGTAGAAGGTGATGAAGAAGCCGATGAACAGCCAGGCGCGGCGCATCTCGCGGAAGGGAATGCGGGAGGTGAAGATGAAGAACAGGGTGGTGGCGGCGAAGAAGGCCAGGTAGCGCAGATCCCAGAACTGCAGGGTGGAGAAGATGATGCAGGCGTAGAAGATCCACCAGGCGCGGGGGTCAAAGCCCTGGATGATCGAGCCAGCGCGCTGGCGATAGCGGAAGGTGACTAACATACGGTCTCTCTATCGAGCCAGTGATGACACATGGTCATCACTGGCTCGATGAGATTAGCGGCCCGACTGCCGGCGCACCGACAGGAAGGCCACCACCAGGATGGGCACCAGGATGGCGGCGAAGATCAGGTTGGGGCCGGCGGCGGGCAGGAACTCGCCCACGATGGCGACCGCCGGGGTGAACCCGTTGATCCAGATATCCGAGATGGCGGCGAAGCCAATGCCGAGCAGGTTGCCCAGCATGCCCCAGGTGACCGCCGCGGCGATCTCGATGTTCTTGGCGAAGACGAAGCGCACCACCAGCACCAGGATGAAGCCAATCACCACCGAGAGACCGGCGAACCAGGTGATCTGCGCGTCGCCAAAGATGTTGTTGGGCACATCAAAGAAGAGCATGTTGGGGACAGCCCGGTTCAGGAAGTAGATGACCGTGGCCAGCAGGGCCAGGGCGGCGCTGATGCCCAGCACGGTGTCGATGCTTTTCTTTTTGTCCTTGAACAGGAAGACCATGCCCGAGATCATGCCCACCAGGCCGTTGCCCAGGCTCCACTGCGGCGAGAGGCCGAAGCCGGTCAGGGCGTCGCCGAACATGTTGCCCACTGCGCCGGTGAACAGGCCGACCACCGGCCCGAAGGCGTAGCCAAAGAACATCGGGATGGAGATGGCCGGGCGCAGGGCCACCTGGCTGACGGAGGGCACGGCGAAGACGGTGCCGTTAAACAGGTAGGAAAGCACAGCGTACAGCGCCGCGCCGATGGCCATGTAGACCACCTCACGCGTGCCCACTTCCCAAATCTGGCTCTCCTTGGTCAGCCAGTAGACGATGAAGACGATCAGCAGGCCGATGCCGACGAAGACGAAGCGCAGCAGGGCGGTCTCGTCCAGCTGCAGGCTCTCGTTGAGCATCCCGCCGACCCATACGATCAGCAGAAAGAAGACTAAAACGCCCACCAGGGACAATAGAACGGAAACGAGCTTCTTATCCATTACATTACTCCTTGAAAGAATATTTTTATCCACAATGCGCCAGCGCTTCGGCGCGCATGAAGCGTCCGCTGCGCGGCAGAAACTCCAGGTTGGACTGCAGCAAGGATGTGGGGACAATGCGGTTGTTTTTCAGACGCTCGAAATCGGCCATCACCTCCTGCGGCGGACCATCTGCCACCAGCCGGCCCTGGTTCACCAGCAGCACCCGGTTGGCGTAGATCACCGCCAGGTCGACATCGTGGGTGATGAACAGGATCGCCTCGAAGGAAGGCAGCTGCAGGATGGCGTCCATAAAATCCATGTAGTTGCGGTAATCCTGCCCGGCGGTCGGTTCATCCATCACCAGGATGCGCGAGCGCATGGCCAGCACGGCGGCGATGCTGACCCGCTTCTGCTGCCCAAAGGACAGCGCCAGCGGCGGGTCATCTTCTCTGCCGCTCAGGTTGACGATTTCGATGGCTTCTTTCACCTCCTTTTCGATCTGTTCGGGCGGATGGCGCAGGTTGGTGGGGCCGAACTGCAGCTCTTCGCGCACGGTGGGGGCAAAGAGCATGTGGCTGGGGCTTTGGAAGACGTAGCCCAGGGTGTTGGCGATCTGCGCCACGCTCATGTGACGGGTATCCTGCCCGTTGATCAGCACGTGGCCCTGGCGCGGCCTGAGCAGGCCGATGGCGTGCTTCACCAGGGTGGTCTTGCCGGCTCCGTTGGGGCCCAGGATGGCGACCACATCGCCGCGCTGCAGATCCAGGTTGATCTCGTGCAGCACCCCTACGCCGCGCTCATAATCGAAGCTGACCTGGTCGAAGCGCACCAGCGGGGCGGCCTCGCCGGAGGTCTGTTCGCTCCCCGCCGGGGTGAAGTGGATTTCTGGCGGGGGCGGGTCCTGGGCGGCGCGGGCGATGATCAGTGGGGCGGGCAGCTTGATCTCGTGATAGTTGACCGCCTGGGTCAGCCCGGCGGCTGGCCCCAGGTAGCGCGCCTGCCCGTCTTCCATGAACATCACCCGGTCGGGCCGCAGCTTGAGCACATCCTCGATGCGGTGTTCCACCATCAGCACAGCCAGGCCCTCGTCCACCAGCCGCCGCACCAGGGCCAGGGTCTCCTGGGCGCTGGCCGGGTCCAGGCTGGCCAGGGGCTCGTCCAGCAGCAGCAGGCTGGGGTGCATCGCCAGGATGCCCGCCAGGGCGATCTTCTGCTTTTCGCCGCCAGACAGGTTGAAGGTCTCCCGGTCGCGCAGAGGGGAGATGCCCAGGTAGTCCAGCGCTTCTTCGACGCGCTGGCGAATTTCGGCCCGCTCCAGGTTGAGGTTCTCTAACCCGAAGGCCACTTCGTTGCGCACGCGCGTGCCCAGGATCTGCCGCTCGGGGTCCTGCAGCACCGTGCCGACGATCTGCGAGATGCGCGCCAGGCTGAGGCTGGCGTTATCCTGCCCCTGCAGCAGAATCTGGCCCTGCAACTCGCCCTTATAGCTGCGCGGGATCAGCCCGTTGATGCAGCGGATCAGGGTGGTCTTGCCCGAGCCGCTGGAACCGGCCAGGAGCAGAAACTCGCCCGCCCGCAGCTGCAGCGAGATGTCGCGGATGGTCGGCTCGCTGCGGTCGCGGTAGCGGAAGGTCAGGTGCTGGATATCGAGGGCGGTTGTGGTCATCGCTTTACTGCAAGGTCACCTGAACGGGATCGCCGAGATGGGCGTTGAGCCGGGCGGCAGCGGAGCCGTTTACCACGGAGACAATCAGATTGCCCGTGCTGCCTAACAGGGCCACCAGCTCGCCGGGCGGGCGCTCGCCAAAGGTATTTACCATCCCATCTATATTAACCCCGCCCAGGCTGACAGTTGCGACCTTCTGCCCCGCCAGGTGTTCGCGGCGCAGGTTGCAAGCCAGATTGCCGAAATGGTCGATGTGGATGATTTCACCCTGCCAGCCGGTGGGCGTGCGCTGCGGCTGTGGCAGCGCCAGGCGCACAGGGTCATCGAGCGGCGCGCCCAGGGCTTCCAGGGGCGTCCCGGCTGCCAGATGCCCGGCAACCGGGGCGAAGATATCCCGCCCGTGGAAGACATGGCTGACCTCGGACAGCCAGTATCTGGGCTGATCCAGGTGGACGAAGCGCCGTTTTAGCCCCTGGCTCTCAGCCTGCTCCAGCCACAGGGTGATCGCGCCGTTGTCCGGCCCGACGTAGTACTGCTCTCCCACCTGGGCGGCCAGCGGGCGGCGGGAGGTGCCCACGCCGGGGTCGACCACCACCACATGCACCGTGCCAGCCGGGAAATAGGGCGCCGAGCGCGACAGGATCAGGGCCGCCTCGGCGATGTTCTGCGGGCTGATCAGGTGGCTGAGATCCACGATCTGCGCCTGGGGGGCGAGGCCCAGGATGACGCCCTTCATCACGCCCACGTTGCCGTCTTTGAGGCCAAAATCGGTGGTCAGGGTGAGGATGGTCAAATTACCCCCATTAGGGTTTTGGTGGAGACACCTGCAGAGATGTAGCTTATGTTTTGAGCCAAAGCGCCTCTGTCTGAAAAAACTCTTACTCGTGACACTGCACTCGAAAGCAGTTGGATTATATCATTGGGCTGGCTGGTTCATCAGGTGTGCACCGGTCTGCTAACTTGCTGGCTGGTATGATACAATCCTGAGGCGAATCCAGCCCGATGGCTGTCACTTTTTATTACTGGATGCATCTAAATGAATGATCGTAAACCAACTGCAGAAGACTTCTCCCTGGAGGCCTTGAAAGCCAGGGACAGGGGCGAGTTTGCCCGGGTGGTCGAAACGTACTCCGGGTTGATCTACCGCCTGGCGTTGAAGATGCTGGGCAACCCGCAGGATGCCGAGGATGTGCTGCAGGAGACTTTCTTGAAGGCTTTCCGCAGCCTGCCCAACTTCGATGGGCGCTCCAGCCTGTCCACCTGGCTGTACCGCATCGCCACCAACGAGGCGCTGATGTTCCTGCGGCGCAACAAGCATCTGGCGATCTCGCTGGATGAGCCGTTAGAGAACGCTGACCAGGAAGAATCTGAACCGCTGCAGATTGTGGATTGGTGCTGCCTGCCTGAAAATGAGCTGATGTCTGCTGAAGCGCTTTCCCATCTGGATCAGGCCGTCGAGGCCCTCTCGCCCGCCCTGCGGGTGGTCTTCTTGCTGCGCGATATCGAAGGCCTCTCCACCCAGGAGACGGGCGAGGTGCTCAACCTGAGCGAGATGGCGGTCAAGACCCGCCTGTCGCGGGCCCGCCTGCGCCTGCGCGAGATATTGACGGAATATTACGGCGAACGCGTCCTCAGCCGCCGAGAGGTTGGAGGTGCATGATGGAACAGGGTCATTGCCACGATTTGTTGAATTCGCTGTCCGAATATATTGACGGAGAACTGGATCCGCAGGTTTGCGCGCTGATCGAGCAGCACCTGCAGGGCTGTGAAGACTGCCGCGTCATGGTGGATTCGCTGCGCAAGACGGTCTACCTGTATCATGCCTCCAGCGGCCCAACGCCGGTGCCTGAGGGCGTGCGCCAGCGGCTGTACCGCTGCCTGAATTTGGATGAGTTTCTGGGGAAATAAGGCGGTAACTTTTATATGGTTTTAGCATCTAAGGGGAGTATGGATCAGGAAGCATCAGAGCCAGCGCCTGAGACAAGTGAGCCTGAGCCGAGTTCGCTTAAATCTGGTTTGCCCTTTGTTGCGCTGCAGGGCTTGGGCCTAGGCCTGGGTTTAGAGCAGCCAGTTTGTCCGCTCCCGCCGCGCGCTGGCGATCTGTGCCCGCAGTGCCACAGTGGGCGGCTGGATTATGATGGGCTGCTCAACCTGGTTTGCCCTCTCTGCGGCTACACGGCTGGCGGCGCAGGCTGCACCTGATAAAAAAAATTGGCCCCGTTGGGGCTTATCTTAGGAGAGTTCAAAAAAATGGAAGAGAAATTGCTAAACGACAGCATCCTGTCGCAGGTTAGAGATGTTTTTCAGCAGCTGACTGCGCCGGTGGAAGTATTGTTCTTCGGTCAAGAGACCGATTGCGAATACTGCCAGCAGACCCAGCAGCTGGTGGAAGAGGTGGTGGAGGTCTCGGACAAATTGAGCCTGAAGAGCTATGACCTGCAGCGCGACGCAGAGCTTGCCCGGCAGTATCATGTGGATAAGGCCCCCACCCTGATATTGGCCGGCAAGAATGGCAGCCAGCCAATCGATTATGGTGTGCGTTTTGCTGGCATCCCCGCCGGTCACGAGTTCTCCTCGCTGATCCACGGCCTGGTCCTGGTTTCGAACAACGACTCGGGCCTCAACGCCCAGACGCGCGAACTTTTGGGGAAGCTGAAAAAGCCCGTTCACATGCAGGTGTTCGTCACGCCCAACTGTCCCTACTGCCCGCAAGCGGTGGTGCTGGCGCATCAGATGGCGCTGGAAAGCCCGCTGGTGCAGGCGGAGATGGTGGAAGCCAGCGAGTTCCCCGAGTTAGCCGATCGTTTCAATGTCAGCGGCGTGCCGCAGACGACCATCAACGCCGGAGCCGGGACGGTGGTAGGCGCTTACCCGGAAGAAGGGCTTCTGGCGGAGATTCTCAGAGCTACGTCGTAGCAGTCGTTGTATGAGCAGATCCCGTCATCGCAAAACTACAGTGAAGAAATCCCCGCCGCTGGCGTTAATCCTCGCCGGGGTCGGGCTGCTGGCGCTGGCAGGGATAGCATTGATCTGGACTGCCAGCGACAGCCCGGCAGAGACGAGCGAATCTGCTGCCCTGGGCGGTCAGGAGTCGGCCATTCCCCGGGAGGTCGACTTCCCGGCGCCGGCGGTGGCCTTACAGGATGTGCAGGGCCAGCCAGCCGCGCTGGCAGATTACGCCGGGCAGGTGGTGCTGGTCAACCATTGGGCCACCTGGTGCCCGCCCTGCAAGGCAGAGATGCCGGTGCTGCAGGAGTATTACCATGATTACCACCAGCAGGGCTTTACCATTGTTGCCATCGAGGCGGGCGAGCCGCTGAATGAGGTGAGCGCTTATGTCCAGAAGGCCGGGCTGACTTTCCCGGTCTGGGTGGACCCGCAGCAGAGCGGCATGCGTGCTTTTCAGGTCTTCAGCCTGCCGACTTCGTTTGTGATCGACCGCCAGGGGCAGGCGCGCCTGGCCTGGACGGGAGCAATCAGCCGGGCCATGCTGGAGGAATATGTCACCCCGCTGCTTGTGCAGTAGGTGAGTGCAATTGGAGAGATTGTTATGGACGCCAAAGTAATCTGGAATGGACGCATGACCTTTGACGCCTCCGCCGACAGCGGCTTTCATGTCCGCCTGGGGGCGGAGCCCGAAGTGGGCGGGGATAATGACGGCTTCCGCCCGATGGAGATGATCGCCATTGGGCTGGCGGGCTGCACCGCTATGGATGTGATCTCGATCCTGAGCAAGAAGCGCCAGGAGGTGACCGCCTTCGAAGTGGTGGTGCATGCCGGGCGCGCCGCTGAGCACCCCAAAGTATTCAATCAGGCGCTCATTGAATATCAGGTCAGCGGGCGCAGCCTGGACGAGCAGGCTCTGCTGCGGGCGATTGAGCTTTCAGCGGTGCGCTACTGCCCGGCCCAGGCGATGTTTAATCAGTTGATGCCGATTGAACTGCATTACCAGATCTATGAAGACCTGGGCGAAGGTCAGCGCACTCTGGTGAAGAGCGGGGTGTTCACGCCAGCTGTATAACGGGCTTGAAACGTAGTAAAATGTAGTCGCAGTCCCATGATATTTTGGGCGGCTTTTGTGCACCTGTCCCCGCCCCTTGACAAGTCAGGAGGTTGTGATGAAGGATAAGCTGTTTATCCTGCTGTTTATCTGCCTCGTTTTTGCGCTCGCATCCTGCCAGGCGGCGCCCACAGCTGGGCCTGTACCTTCCGCCAGCCTGCCTCCAACCCTCAGCCCTGCCTCGCCCGTCCCGCCAACCCCTACAGCCTCTGCCATACCGGCGCCCACCCACACGGCGACCCCGGCGGGACCGCTTTCCATCCAGCTCGGCCAGGCGATCCTTGAGAATGGGATCACCCTGGATCGGGGTGGGGATGTTGATTGGGTCCTGGTATCGGCTGGCAGCCCGGCGGTCGAGGCGCTCAGCACGGGCAGCGGACAGGCGCTCTCTTCTCCGGATGGTAATACCGTGCCAGATAGCTACCTCCAGTTTCAAGTGGATGACCGGCGCATGTTCGCCGGTCAACCGACGACGCATATCATGATCGAAGTGGAATACCTGGATCAGGGTACGGACAGCTTCCGCATCGAGTACGACGCCCGGCCCACCAGCAGCTCGGATGGCCTGTTTTATGGTGGTGGGGGAGTGGTTAAGACGGATACTGGCGTTTTCCGCACCGCGGTGTTCTACCTGTGCAACGCCAACTTTGCCAACCGGGATAACGGCGCTGATTTTCGCCTCAGCGATGATGGCAATGGGGCAGAGATTATCCGCAGCGTGAAGATCACCTTCCTGGCGGCGGATGAAACCCGCCTGAACGTGGATGATTTCGGCGCGGACCCCTTTGATGACCAACCCGACAGCGATGCCATTCAAGCTGCGTTGGACCAATCGTGCAGCGGCGCAACGGTGGTTTTCACCTCCGCGGGGGACAAACCGGGCTACCAGGGCTATTGGATTGATAAAACCATCTTCCTCACCGGCATGTCGGCCAAGCAGAACCTGGTCTTCACTTCCAGCGATCCAGCTGACCACGCCCTGCTGCGGGCGACTGCCGACCTGAAAGGGTTTGTCGTCCGTCTCTATGCGCGCTCGCGCATATACAACCCGGGTGAGATCGACAATATCACCTTCATGAACCTGGACATCAACGGCGGGCGGGATGTCCGCCGCTGTTATGGCGCGGATGGTCTGGATGATGGCAATGAGGATAATTGGGGCTCCTGGCTGCCGGAGTGCAGCGTTGGTGGGGATTCGTGGTGTTCGCCGGGCAATATTGGCATGGACGGGGCCATGGATTGGGAGGATTTTGAGCAGGATTATCTCACCCACCCGGAGCGGTGGACGACCGGCATCGTGGTCGAGAATGTGGTCAATGCCCAGACGGAATGCGCCACAGCCTTAGCTCTGGGCGGCGCGGCGGCTACCATCCGCAATGTGACCATCGATACCGCCGGGGACCATGTGCATGGCCGCGGCTGCGCTCTGACCGACGACGACGAGGGGCAGACAGCCTGGTCCGATGGGATCACCTTTACCGGGCCGGGGCATCTGATCACCGGCAACACGATCATCAACCCCTCCGATGTGGGCATCGTGTTCTTCGGCGGCAAAGACACGGTCATCTCGAACAATACCATCCAGATCACGCCAGGCAATTACGGTGCTTTTGCTGGCATCGCCGCGCACGCCTGGATTTTCGGGAACAACGCCAACCTGCAAATCACGGGCAACCGCGTGATCAGCGAAGGGGATACGAAGTGCGGCGGGATGCATGCCGGGATCAACCTGGGCCCTCACATGTGGAGCGGGGGCTGCGTAGAAATGGCCCATTCATCTGCGATCGGTAATCTTACCTGTTCAGCTAAACCGCTCCCGCCCGCCGGCCAGCTCTGTCAGGAGGCGGCTCCCTGCCAGGTCTGGCTCTATCTTCCCCCGGGTTCGCCGCTGATTTTGCGGGATAATTTTGTTTCTGGGGCGCAGATCAACTATCTGGTCGGAGGGGTGGATGGAGAGATTGTCGATCAAAATAACCTCAGCGAGACGCCCCGTCGGACCGACTGGTGGGCTGCCAGGAATGGCTGCGACGGCCGCACCTGGGGAGCCTACGATCGGGTGGCGCATGACCCAACGCTTCCGGGCTGGACTGATTTGATCATCCACTGTGAGCGATAGCTATTCCAGAGCAGCTGATCTTATCTCAGGCGCTCCGTCCCCAGGCCGGAACTGATCAGAGGCTTTTCCTGATGACTGCTACTGCATTAGCAATACCATCCTCCTGGTGAAGAGCCTCCCCGAGATCGTGGGCGCGCTGCCTCATAACGGGATTGCTGAGGGCGGCTTGCATGGCGGCCAGCAGGCGAGCCCTGGTCAGCTTGCGCCAGGGGATCGGTCCTGGGCTGACCCCCAGCGCCTCCACCCGGCGCCCCCAAAAGGCCTGGTCAGCGGTGAAAGGCACCACGATGCCCGGAATCCCGGCCCGCAGCACGGCAGCCGTAGTGCCAGCGCCTCCATGATGTACAGCCAATCCCACCTGCGGAAACAGCCAGTCGTGGGGCAGCGATCCTGTCATCAGCAGGCTGCCTTGCAGCACCGGCTGTTCCGGGGGAATGCCCTTTACCGAGCAAATCCCGCTTCTGCCAATCTCGGCCAGGACCTGAGCAAACAGCTCCAGAAAGCGATCCTCAGGGTCTGGCAGCATGCTGCCAAAGCTGAGGTAAACTGGCGGCGGGTCGCGCTGTAAGAAGCTGACCAGCTCTTGGGGCGGCGCCCAGCTGTGGGAGCTGTTGGTAAACCAGTAGCCGGTGATGATCGATGAGGCGGGCCAATCCTGGGGCTGAGGGATGACATGCCGGCTGAAGGCGTATAAAAGCGGGGTCTTATATCTTTCTTCCTTGCTAAACGCCCAGCGGCTCAACCGAGGCAAGCCGGGATATGAGCGGCAAAGCCAGGAATAAAGCATGCGGCTGCCGTACCTGAAGGTTGCAGTGGTGAGATCATGAGTCAGACGCCGGTAAACAGGGCCGAGGGGTAAATCGGGGAAGACGACCGAAGGGAATTCATTGGTTGGAGAATAGATCGGGAAAAATTGGGCAGAAAACTCTGGTATGCCGAATTCTACCGCCATCTGGTGTCCTGCGTCCGTCATCAGGAAGGAGTGAACGATGGCATCCGTCCCCTGGCAGGCTTCCCTGACCTGCTGCAAAACCCGCACCGCGATAGGCAAAATATGCTGGGAGACGACCTGCACCATGCGCGGCCAGCTGGCGCCGGCCTGCCGGACCATGGAGGACGCCAGCTGGTCAGGATCACCCTCCAGGCCGATGATTTCGATTTCAGGCTGGTTTGCCAGGGCGCGGTAGCGTTCAGGGGCGGCCAGGCGGACTGAGTATCCCGATTGAATCAGGCCCTGGGCGAGGCCGATAAACGGCTCAACATCGCCGCGTGTGCCGTAGGTCAGGATGGTTATCTGCATGTCAGCTGAATTTTAGGGCTGGACATGAGTTTATTTTAAAGCTGGAGGGGGCATTTGACAATAGGCCTTATCCAATCGAATCTGCACAATTATTTGTCATACTGAGTTTACTGATCAATCCTAATTGCCGGTAAGACGCTGCTCTTCCAGGCTGGCCAGGCGGATTGGTACCGGCCCGATGGGTAGAGGGGGGCTTTGAAACTGCCACCGGGGTATTTTTGATGGAAAAAGTACTTGTTTTTATGCTTTGACGGCTGGCTGCCGCGCAGGTCGGTTTTGTTGCTTGAAAACCGGCGCATTTATGCCAAAAATGCGCGATAAAATTGGAAAGAGTCTTGCCTGCCCCGCAGGGCGTGATTATGAATTTCTATGAAGCCTGCCATCAGGAGTGAAAAATGGAGCTAATTCCCACACTTAAGTTAGGGTTGCTGAACGGATGGATTTTTTTAGCTTTGTTCTACTTGATTTTTGGTATTTTCCTTCTGATCTTTCCTAAGGATGTGGTGGCTAGGCTGTATGATTTTGATCGCTCCAGATGGGATAAGAGACAAAAAGTCTTTGATGCTATCAGAAGATTATTGGGTTTTGTTAGTTTAGTTCTGATCATCTTTACTCCAATCAAAACAGGGACCACTGTTTTCATTCCCGGGGTTGTTCTATTTGGCCTTGGTCTGATTGGCTTTATGGCTGCACTTATTGATTTCAAGAACAGGCCACTTGACCAGCCAGCTGTCCGAGGGCTTTACAGAATATCTCGGAATCCGCAGATATTCATGTTGTTTGTTTTAGTTTTCGGGATCTCTATGGCTATCGGCTCATGGCTTGTTCTGTTCCTGGAAATTCTAACCTCAGTATTTGGTCACGCCAGAACCCTGGCAGAGGAAAAAGCTTGCCTGGCGCGGTATGGTGATTTATACAGTGTATACATGAAACGTGTCCCCAGGTACTTTCTCTTCTTTTGATGACAGGCTAACAGTGGTTTAACAGGCGGTTCGCAGGGGCAAACCTATCAGGTTCACAGGAGGAATGCCGGATCGCTTTCGGTGGATATGCAAATGGATAAAAAAGAATTGAAAACCTTCACCTTACGGCTGGCCGAACCGGAACGTGATTTTGGGCAGCTTGCCGCCTGGTTCACCCTGCTGGAAGATTCGACCAACACCGAGCAGGGGCTGAGAGACTATTATGAGAAGCATAACGGGCGGATTACCCAACGGGTAATCCAGGATGAGCAGGGCCAGCTGCTGGGGTTTTATTGGGCGGCGCGTGACCGGCTGCGCCCGGAACTGACAACTTTATCCCTATTCGTCAGGCCGGAGCAGCGCCAGCAGGGCATCGGCAGACAGCTGTACGCCCACCTGGAGCAGGCTTTAGACCCGGCGCAGGTCAGGCAGCTGCGCGTCGGGGTGTGGGATAACTGCCCGGAAGGCCGGGCGTTTGCCGAACGGCGCGGCTTTATCGAACGAGCGCACTCTTTTGCCATGACGCTGGATCTGCAGGCCTTCGACGACCGGCCTTATGAGGCCGTCATCACCCGGCTGCAAAGCGAGGGTTTCCTGTTCACCTCGCTGGGCGCCCTGGGGAACACCGAGGAAGCCCAGCGCAGGCTGTATGTGCTGAACGAAACCACCGGCATGGACACCCCCGGCACGGATGGCGCGCCTTCCTGGGCTTCCTTCGATGACTTCCAGCAGAGCGTGTGCCAAAGGGATTGGTACCGGCCCGATGGGCAGATGGTGGTCATCGATACGAACACCGGCGAATGGGCGGCGATGAGCGCCATCTCGCGCTTCGACGATTACGCCTACAACCTGCACACCGGGGTGGATAAGCGCTACCGCGGGCGCAAACTGGCCCAGGCGGTGAAGGTGCAGGCGCTGCGCTATGCCCGCCAGGCGCTGGGCGTGAGCACCGTGCGCACCCACCATAATGCCAAGAATTTGCCCATGATCGCCATCGACCGCAAGTTCGGCTATGTCCAGGCGCCGGGGATCTTTTTGATGGAGAAGATGCTGGCATAAGGCCCGGGCGGCAATGGTTGCATACTGCCTCCAGGCAGAGGTTATGATGGATAAAGAACCATTGGCTTTGCATCTGTACAGCACCCGGTCGCTCATCACGACGCTTCTGGGGCTGATCTTATTGGGGGTCCTGCTGCTGTTCGGTTTGCAGCAAATCTGGATGATTCCCACCTGGATCCAATATTTGCTTTTAACTGGCTTGATCATGGCGGCGTTTGCCGCTTCGAGCTGCCTGGCTGCCAGGCCAGCCCAGGTTCATCTCGCCGAGCACAGCCTCACTATCGAGCAGAAGAGCAAAGCCGCCAGGGTCATTCCCCTGGAGGATGTGGAGGCGTATGCCTATTACGCAGAGCTGCTCCTGTACAGCCTGAAAATCTCACTGCGCAGTAAGGAGACGCTCTCGATCATCCAGTTCAAGTGGGATAAAAAATCGGACTTTCAAGCCTTTTTCAAGCAGTTCGAATCGCTGCTGGCATCCAGCGGCGGAGGGCTTGTTTCAAGATCAGAGACTTTTTACCATTCGCCAGCCAAGGTAGTGATTGCAGCTGGGTTGTTCATCCTGTACGCCGCGGCGGTCATCATCCTCTTAGCCAGAGACGCCTTCGCCTCCTGGAACCCGATCTGGAGCTATTTTTTCTGGGTGCTGCCCGCTGCGTTTTTCATCAAGATGTGGAAAGCGAAGTGATTTCTGCCAGCAAGAGGGGCCTTTTCCGAAGCAAGTCAGGTATAATTTCCGCTCGTATGGCCGAAATCTCAAGACAGGTGATTCGATGAAACACAAAGCCAGCATTTATTGTACCTGGATCGTAATTGCTCTTATCGCGCTCACTGCTTGTGGGCAAAATAATCCCCCCGCGGCTCCTGGACTGCCAGCAGAGACTTCCGCAGCTTCCGTTGCAACTATCTCGGAGCCATTGCCCGTCCCGTCAGTAACCGCTGCTCCTTCACCCACGCCGACCGAAACTGCGCCGCCAACCCCAATCCCTACTTTTACACCCACTCCTGAGCCAACTGTTCCCCCCGAACCGACGATCCCTGCCGAACTGGTGGCAGGGATGTCAGGCATCCCGGTTCTAAAAGACCAGGCTGAGGTGGAGAATTTTGCTCGCGCCCTGGAAATCTCGACTGACCAATTGAAAATAGAGTTCCGCGTCATCAAGGAAAATGGGCAGAACACAGTTTTTGCTGTCGCCATCCCGGTTCAAGATGCTTCGCCGCTTTCAGCCCGGTATCCCGAGCTATTTGCGGAAACGCCGCTGTATCTGTATGACGCTGATCATTGGAGGCCCGTTGGTTTGAAAGATATCAGCCAGCTGGCAGATCTATTTGTAGGCAGCATTGTGCTTTCTGCGGATGATCCATTAATTTCCATCTATCAACAGGAATTCAACAGCGGGGCGGTGAATATGTCCTGGTCTAATCGCGAGCCAGCCAGGGAGGCGTATAAATGGAACTGGCCTAGCCGACAGATCAGCTATGGCAAATCTGCCGGATTATTCCTGAGCATGCAGCACATCTTTTGGCCAGAACAAACTCCCGAGTGGGCTATCGAAGAACTTCAGGCAAACCCGACCGCAGAAACAGCCATCAGCCTGATGGAGCATCGCCTGCAGGGGTTCTATGACTTTTTAGTGAAGAATTTTGGGGATGAGTTTGCCCAAAGCGGATTGAAGATCAACGTGCTGAACGAAGCACGCGATAGTGATGAGGATATTTTTTATCGCCTCATGGGACAGCAATATTTCATTAACGCGTTCCGCCTCACCCGCCAGATGTTCCCCAATGCAGTGTTGGCCTACAGCGATACGTATAATCATTATCGTGGGGCAAATAATTTCAGCAAATCCATGAATATCGTCAGGCTGCTTAAAGAGGCAGAGCCCGGTCTGATCGAAGCGGGCCAGCTTCAGGCGGGGCAAACCCTAATTGACGGTATTGGGATGCATTACCACTTAAAAAAGGCCGATCAGCTCAATTTTGACGCTATTGTGGAAGCGATGAATGCTTTCATGGAGTTGGGCGTAGCCACGTATATAGAAGAGTTTGACCAGGATCTCTCCACAAACACAAAACCTGACCGCTTATTCTTCCAGGGGCAGACCTACTACCAGGCTATGTCTGCCTGCCTGTCAGTTGGACCGGGCGTCTGCCGAGACTTCACCGTGTGGGGATATCCCGACACCGAGTCATGGTATTACGTGGACTATGGACATACCGAGTCGGACGCAACGCCTTTTGATGCTCAGCTAAACAAAAAGCTGGCTTACTATGGCATGCTGCGCGCTTTATGGGAGGCGGTTGCATCTGACCAACAGCCGTAACCAGGAGTGTATGGCTGCTTGAAATTTCCAATGCTTATCTGAAGGGATACCAGCACTCAGTTCTCTGGTAGCTCCACCGGCTGCTGGTGATCCGGCAGGAGCGTTTCGGCCTCTCGCACCACCCGGAAGGCGTAGCCTCCCAGTCCGACGGCGGCCATGCCCAGCCCGGCAAAGACGAAGACCAGCGCCATGCCCGCCCCAGGGCCAGAGCCTACCAGCGGGGAGAACAGCCCGGTCAGGCTGCCGCCCTCCTGCATGGCTGGCTCGAGCACGAAATCGGCCAGCGGTCCAGCGATCAAGGTGGAGAGCGGCATGCTGACCCAGGCGATCAGCCGCCGGGCGGAGAAAACCCGCCCCTGCACATCCGGGGCCACCTTGGCCTGCCAGATGGCCTGATTGGAGCTGTTGATGATCGGCCCCAGGAAAGCGCCCAGGAACATGCCGATGCCCCAGACCAGCAGGCCGCGCCCCAGGCCCATCACCAGCGTGCCCAGCAGGCCTGCCAGCGCCCAGCCCAGCAGCACGCCGTGCACCCGGCGCTTGAAGCCGCCCCAGGCGCTCATCACCACCCCGCCAATCACCCCGCCGACCGCTCCAATCGAATTGACCGAACCGAAGATCAGTTCGTTATTGCCGGTGCGCGCCAGGATCATCGGCGGCTCCAGGGTAAAGGCCACTCCACTGATGAAATTGCCTACCAGGAAGACCAGCTGCAAGCCCAACAGGCTGGGGCGCTGCAAGATATAGCGAAAGCCGTAAAGCGACTCCTTCCACAGGCTGCCCTTGCTCTCCAACCCTTCCTGGGTGACCTGCGGCTGCGGCACGTGGATGAACAGCAGCACACCGATAGCAAAGACGAAGGTGACCACGTCAATCGCCAGCAAACCGCCCAGCCCGATCAGTCCCAGCAGCGCCCCCGCCAGGATGGGTGCGAAAATGCCCGAGCCCGATTCGGCCAGGGCCATCATCCCGTTGGCGCGACCGTACTGCTCCTTGGGCAGCATGGTGGTGATGGCGGCGGAGAAGGCCGGCCATTGGAAGGCCTGGAAGGCGCCCGAAAAGGCCCCAGTGATAAACAGGTGCCAGATCTGCAGTTGGCCGGTTGAATACAGGAATAAAACCACCAGCGTCGCCAGCCCGGAGGCCAGGTCGCTGATCACCATCATGAATTTGCGGTTGGAGCGGTCGACCAGCGCCCCGGCAATGGGGCTCATGATCAGCAGGGGGGTGATAAAGAAAAAACCGACCAGCGCCAGGGCAGTGGCGGAGCCGGTCAGTTCATAGGCCCAGATGGTCAGGCCAAAACCAGACATGGCTGTGCCGAGCAGCGAGACCACCTGGCCCAGCCAGAAGGCCACGAAGCCCAGCATTCCGCTGAATGGTCGTTTCATTCGATAAAGATTTCTACGTGTTCGCCGTCTTCTTCATCGACCACATCGATGATCTTGCCCTCCGCGCCAGCGTTGATCGAATCAACCAGCTCGTCGAAGGCGATATCCGGGGCGTATTTGGAGGCGATATTCAGCCCGGCGTCCACCAGCCCCAACGGCAGGTTGACCGTGGCTTTGGCCTTGCCGGTGACCATATCGGTCACGCGGATGCGCAGCCAGCGCGGCCCACCCGATGTGGTGCGCAGAGAGGCCCGCCGGGGCGGTGTTTTGCGGCTCTCGCTCAGCGTGGACAGCAGCTTGGCGCCTTCTTCCGCGGTAATTTTACCCTCATCGATCATTTTTAAGATTTTCAGACGTTCTTCATTGGTCGCCATGTTGCTCCTCTTTCGTAATAACCCTAACCGATATAAATTTCAACCTTTTCGCCCTCGTCGCCCTCATCCACCTTGATGTAGATCGGCTCGCCGGCGCGGCTGGTCTTTTCCAGCGCCAGGATGATCTCGTCCAGTGAAGTGCCTTGTAGCTGCTTGATGCGCCCGCCGAAGGTGCGCAAGAACCAGGTGGTGATGCCCACCGGGATGGGGAAGCTGATGGCGATTCGTTCGGGCTTCTCGCCCGGCTCCTGCTGCACGCGCAGGTGGATCCAGGGCGCGCTGTGCGACTGCACACCCAGCACCAGGATAAGCATGCCCAGGATGAAGGGCAGCGAAGCGCACACAAACCAGAAGCCGATTCCGGAGGCATCGAAGGCCCGGTACATCAAGGCGCCTCCCAATACGGTGATGCCCACGCCCACCCACAGCGGGATCAGCCAGAAGCGCCGCCATTTTCCAGCGTCCGGCGGCAGGCCGATGGGCGGCAGGCCCGAGCTGGCCCGGGGCTCCGCTGGCTGGTCTTCTGCGGGCGCGCTCGTCTCAGGGGCGGCTTCCAGGGGCAGGGCGGCGCTGGCGCGCTGCGCGGCCGGTTCCACCAGCGCTTCCAGTTCGACTTCTGGCTCGGCTGGCTCGCTCTGAGCCAGGATTTCCAGCAGGCGCAGACCTTCTTCGGTGCTGATCTTGCCGCTCTCGATCATATCCAGGATGTGCATGCGTTCGTTTTCGTCAGCCATTCCATCTCCAGGTGAACCAATCTGGCGCGGGTGCGCTACGCGCTCTGGCGGCCTTCCAGGGCTGCCAGCAGCTGCTCAGCCTGCTCCAGGCTGATCTTTTTCTGCTCCAGCATGCGCAGGAT
>JAFGQI010000084.1 GCA_016935755.1 Anaerolineales bacterium | reverse complement strand
TAAAGTCAATTGGCAGTTCCGCTCTGCTGATGCACGCATCAAACTCAAACAACTCTATCCATCCATTTCAGCATGACTGACTACTAGTATGCTTTGTTTTATCTGGACACTTTCAACCTTGCTTAGAACGAGTTCAAGCGATTGCCTGCGAATCAGCCCAGATTTACCGATGACGCGCTTATCTGTGAGGGCAAATTCTGTAGATAAATAAGTACTTATTGCGGTTACCCAGGATGCCAACGACATTATTGGCAGTAATGAGCAACAAAGGATACTCATTTCTGGTACTTCGTCAGAGATTGAGGAAAAAGGAAAAAATAAGTAAAATATAGTTATAGATGTCCAAAGAATTGGATTTAGAAAGATACCCCAATGTAATTTGCCAACTGCTAATATTCTCTCGCCTGGAAGAAGTACCGATCTGACATACGAACCCACCTTCATATCCTTATTGGTCCGCCTTTCTGATGGAGCTTGTTTTGAAACGGCGGGGATTATTTGCTCCTTTGGTTGGCCGGAAATCCTTTGAGTGGGGGTTACAGGACTATCGACCGAGACGATAGGTGATACTAACTTTGCTATTGCCATCTGGGCTCTTTCATTCGTTGGATTAATTGACAATACGCGATTTAGACAATAACGTTTTTGATCAATGGAATCGACACACGTCGACAGCCATAACCAGGCTTTTTCATTTGTTGGATCAACCTTAACCACTTCTGAAAGTATTCTTTTCGCGGTGACTTTATCTCCCGATTTTAATGCAGAGATAGCAACCTCAATCTTTTCTGTGGACATTATCCCTCCCTTACTGGCTTATTGTTGTATAAAAAAATGTTCATCTGCTCTATCGATTTTACCACCCTAACTCACCTCATCGAACTCAGCCCGATACCTCGCCACGCCGCTGACGCCTGCCAGCGCCCCCGGGATCAGCTCCAGCGCCATAAAGGCCTCGTCGGGCACACTCTCCCATTGGCTGACCAGCCCGAATTTCGACGCTGGCACAAATCCGAAGCGCGGGTAGTATTCGGGATGTCCCAGCACAATTACGTACGGACAGCCCGCGCGACGTAGGATCTCAAGCCCCTCGATTGTCAGGCGGCTGCCGATGCCCTGCTTCTGAATCTCTGGCATCACCGCCAGCGGACCGAGCGCCATGCCGCCGGTACGATCGCTGCCCTCAATGGTGATGGGCGTGAACAGGATGTGCCCGACCACCTGTCCACCCATCGCGGCGACCAGGGAGAGAAATTCAGGGCAGGAGTCCCGCAGCTTATCAACGATATCCGCCTCCTGCGGGCGCCCGAAAGCCAGTTCGTTGATCCGGTGGATGGCAAGATGGTCGGAGTCGGTTTCGGGGCGGACTTCAATATTCAGTGATTGATGATTAATCATCAGGTTCCTTTCGGCGGGATTTCGATCCCCAGGGCGGTCAAATCTTCGCTGTCCGTCTGAGCCAGGAAATCGCTTTCCATTTCCAGAAAATCCAGCATTTCGGCGATCACTTCAGCCTGGCTGAGAAAACCCTGCTCGAACTGCTCCAGCAATGCAATCAGGGTGCTCAGCGTGTTTTTTACATCTGGCGGTAAGTATGCTTCGGCGTTGAGCAGGCACAGGCCCTGCACCCACTTGCTCAGCCGCTCTGGGTATCGGGTTAGCAGCGTGCGGGCGCGGGCGAAGAGCAGCGCCAGCGGCAGCCCATAATCGGACCAGGCCTGCATATGATAAAGATTTTTGATGATCTGGCTGTAGGGCAGGTGGCCCGAGAGCGACAGCTCCATCAACTCTTCGCTGGGCAGGTCAACTTTCAGCAGCTCTCGATCGGTCCAGGCGATCATCTCCTGCGGGGTGAGCAGTCCGGTAGCCAGCGCCATGCGAAAATAGGCGTAGATTTGTGGATGGGTGAGGGCGGCAGTCATGCAAATGAACCTTAAGGCCGGGATATGCATATCATATCAGATATCTGTTATGATTAGGATGCAAAACTACATTGCGGGCAGATGTATTTCCCGGGCAGGCAGGCATTGATGATCCAGGATTACCCTTACACTCACAGCGCGGCCGAGTTCGCCGAGATTTTCGACCTGGCGGTGGGCAGCTACGCCCACAGCCGCCAGCCCTGGAACTGGCGCGTTGCCATGCTGGAAAACTGGAGCTACGCCTCCCGCTACCTGGAGCCGCTGGAGTATTTCACCAGCCATGTGCACCTGTGGCGAGAAGAATCGGGCCAGCTGGCTGGCTGCCTGATCCATTATTACCATCTCATATTTCCACAGGTATCCCGCCAGCACCGCAGTCTGGAAGATGCCATGTTCGTCTGGGCGGAGCAGAATTGGGCCGGGGAAAGCAAGCAGATCGCCACTTTTGTCTTTGAGCATGACCTTGAGCGCCAGGAGCTGCTCGCCCGGCGCGGCTATGCCGACCGCGGCAGGGTGGAGGTGGTGCGATTGTATGATCTGGGACATGACCGTACTCTGCCCAGCCTGCCAGCCGGTTTTCGCTTTGCCGCTCGGGCCGAGCTTGGCGAAGCAGTTGAGGAGTATCTTGCCCTGGAGAATGCCATCTGGGGCCGCACCAGTCTGGATGAAGCCTGGTTCAGGGGCAAGAGTTCCGCCCCCCACTACTCGCTGGACTGGGACCTGGCGGTGCTTTCGCCGGAAGGCCGCCAGGTGGGGGCCTGTCTGGCGTGGCTCGATTGGCAGCATCATCTGGGGGAGATCGATCCCCTGGGTGTACACCCGGATTACCGCCGTTTGGGTCTGGCCCGAGCGCTGTGTCTGGAGAGCTTCGGTCGCATGCGCCAGGCGGGCATGCAGGTCGCCTGCATCGCCTCTGAAGCCGCCGACCCGCTGGTCGATCACCTGTACGCTTCGCTGGAGCCAGATGAAACCTATTATGCACACGAATGGGTCAAGAACGTTGGAGAATAGGAGCGCTGATGTTTCGTGAGTTGACCCCCGATCAGTACGAATCTGTCCTGCCGCTGTTTGCCGGTTTCGATTACAGCCTGTCCCTGCATGCTGCTGTCCAGGGCCGCAGCCTGGGGCGCATCTTTGTGGATGATCCGCGCCAGCCGCGCACTGCCTTTGCCCTGACCGTGGAGGGCTATCTGCTGGCGGGTGAGTATGACAACCCGCGCACTCTGCAGGCGCTGAAACAGCTGTGGGAAGAAAAAATCTTCACTGGTCAGGTGTATGTCAACGGGGATGAGTCGATGTCCCTGGCGGTGCACCCGGCTGAATGGGAAGACCGCCTGCCAGAGCTGGTGCCCACTCACCTGGCGGAGAAGCTGCTGCGCTACCACTACCTGTGCACAGACCTGGCCTATGACTGGCGCTCCAACCTTCCAGCAGGCTATGAAATCCATCGGATCGACCGCCAGATCTGGCGGAACGACAGCCTGATCTTTCCGGAACAAATCGGGTCCTGGGAAGAAGTGCAGGAGTATTGGGGTACAGAAGAAAATTTTTTGGATAATGGCGTGGGTTTCTTTGTCCTTCAGGACGGCCAGATCGTCGCCTCCTGCATGAGCGACTGCGCAGCTGGCGAGCAGATCGATATAGGCATCGTCACCCTGGGCAGCCACCGGCGCAAGGGTCTGTCCTCGGCAGTGACAGCTGCCACCGTGGAATACTGTCTGTTGCATGGCTTCAAAAGGATTGGCTGGCACTGCAACGCTGAAAATGTCGCTTCCTGGAAGACCGCAGAAAAGGTGGGCTTTATCCGCCAGCGGGAATATTTCTATTATTTCTATATCTACGATCCTATAGATCACCTGGCGGAGCTGGGCTGGTATCACTACCGCAATGGTGATCCCCTCCCGGCGGTGGAGTATTACGAACAGGTCTTCGCCTTGCGCCAGGACAACCCGGATTATTACTATCATGTCGCCGCCCTGGCCTGGGCCAGCCTGGGGCATAAGGAAAATGCCCTCAAGTATCTGAACGCCGCCGCCGATCACGGCTGGCGGCATGCCAGCTTCACTCAGCGCCAGACCGATTTTACCCTGCTGCACGGCCTGCCAGAGTGGGAAAAGGTGCTCGAAAGGATGCAGTAGATCGCCTGCATTAGGTTACAATATAGGCGGGAAACATACCGATGACCACGCCTGGCCCAACCCTGGAAAATGACAGTGCATTAACCACAGAAGAAAAGCCCTTGCCGAGCGGGCTGGGCCGGGTGCTGCGCTATACCGCCGGGCGTCTGGCGACCCTGGCGATCACGGTGGTCATCAGCGTCTACCTGACCATCCTGGTCGCCAACCTGGGTGGGTACCTCGACGATGTGATCCGCGCCAATATCGACTTTGCACTGGGGGGGAGCCTGCGCGAAACCCTGAAGAATGTAGAAGATCCGGCAGAGCGTGAACGAATCGCGGAAGAAGCCCGCTCTGCCATGGTCGAAGCCTATGGCTTGAACTCGCCGTTCATGGTGCGCTGCTTCCAGTGGCTGTGGAAAGGCCTGACCCTGGATTGGGGCGAAGGGCGGGTGCGCATCCTGATGGCTGGCACGCCCTCCCGCCATGTGCGCGACATCATCCTGGACACGCTGCCACGCACGCTGTTGGTTTTCGGAACGGCTAACCTGCTGCTCTTTATCGCCAGCCTCACCCTGGGGCTGGGATTGTCGCGCCGCTACGGCTCGCGCTGGGATAAGCTGGTCAGTGGGCTGGCGCCGCTGGCGGCAGTCCCCAGCTGGGCCTATGGGCTGATCATGACCGGGCTGACCCTGCCTGTATTTACCATCTTTCAATCCCCTTTCAAGCAGTGGCCTGCAGAGTTTGCCTGGAGCGACCTATCCTTCTACCTGCGCGTCATGACCCCACCCATCCTGGCGCTCTTCCTCAGCAAGCTTTTTCAGGGCATTTACGCCTGGCGCACGATCTTCCTGGTCAATTCCAGCGAGGACTATGTCGAGGTGGGCCGGGCCAAGGGCCTGCCCGCCAGCATGTTCGAGCGGCGCTACATCATGCGACCGGCGCTCCCGAACATCCTGACCAGCTTTGCCATGCTGATGGTGGGGCTGTGGCAGGAAATCATCATCCTGGAAACCGTCTTCAATGTAGCTGGGATTGGGCAGCTGTTCCGCAGCGCCATCGGGCTGAATGACATTCGCACCATCGTTGGGTTGGTGGTGACTTTTGCCTATCTGCTGGCGATCACGGTGTTCTTGCTGGATATCGCCTATGTGCTGGTGGATCCACGCGTGCAGGTGGGGGCGCGCAGCCAGGAAGGTCGGCTGAAACGCCAGGGCAGCTGGCTGAAGCGGCTGTTCACCAGTCGCAAGCTGCAGGGCGCGACCGTTCAGGCGCAGCCCGAACCTGCACCAGAGGCTGCACCCGCCCCTGTAATGGAGCTGTCAGAACAGGCGCCAGTTCCGGTCGAGATCGTCACTGAACCAGTTCCGCCGGTCCCGCCGCCGTATGAAACCCAGGAGCTGCTGCTCAAGATCATCGAAGCGGGTTCTGGCTCGGGCCGGCGCTCCATGCACCAGTATGTGCTCAAAGTCGGGCGCAGGTTGGTGGAGGCTGGGGCGCTGTTCACCGCCGGGGAGGTGTTCTGGCTGACCCGGGCAGAGCTGATCGCGGCATTGCAGGCGCTCGAAGCGGGCCAGCCCCTGTCCCCCCTGGGAGAATACGCCCGCCACCGGCGCGACTCGCCCCAGGCGGCCTCTACCCCAGCCGCTGAAGCTGCGATTGAATCGCCTGCACCTCGCCCGCTCACCCGCTCGCGTCGCCTGGCGTTGACCTTGCGCGAACTGTCTCACTACCCTGGCGCGGTCGTAGGCGCAGCCATCATTATGGGCCTGGTCCTGCTCTCGATCTATACCATGATCGCATATCCATATAATGAGACCACGCGTGTCTGGCGCGGGGATAACTTCGTCTGGCTGGACAACCCCACTTACGCTGCCCCTGCCTGGGTGAACACCTTCCGCCGCAGCGATCTGCCCACGAACATATCGATCGACAGCCGCGATCCAGCTGCTGGCAAGAGCATTGAGGATGTGGGCGGCGGGATGCGCCTGGTTGATTTCAACTTCGCCTTTGATTATCCCTATACTGAGTTCCCCGACGATGTGAGGATCTCCTTTCGGGCCGCCTACCAGTCAAAAAAACCGCTCATCACCCTGTATTGGACCATGCCCGACGGCAGTTCCACCGAGCTGAATCGCTTTTCGATCGAGCCGACCTATGAATATTATCTCTTCTCGGATGAGGATCTGGGCCGCAAGCTGAAGAGCAAGCTGGTGCATCGCGGTCTCTTCGGTGATCCAGCCAGAGACCGGCTGGCGGCCATGCCTGGTCGCTACACCCTGCAGGTGCAGGCGTATGTTTTTGAAGAAAACGCTGATCTGGACGCCCGCATGCTGCTGTATGGCAAAGCCTGGGGTCCCGCCGGCACCGACAGCCGCCGTCGCGATGTGATGCTGGCGCTGCTGTGGGGCACGCCAGTGGCGTTGTTCTTTGGCCTGGTGGCGGCTGTCCTGGTGACCCTGTCCACCCTGGTCATCTCGGCAGTCAGCACCTGGTTTGGCGGCTGGGTGGATGAACTGATCCAGCGCCTGACCGAGGTCAACCTGATCCTGCCCTTCTTCCCGGTCAGCTTGATGATTTACACCCTCTATTCGAAGAGCATCTGGGTCATCCTGGGGGTGACGGTGCTGCTAAGTGTCTTTGGCAGCAATATCAAGAACTACCGCTCCATCTTCCTGCAGATCAAAGAAGAGGCCTACTTTGAGGCTGCGCGCTCCTATGGCGCTGGCGACTGGCGCATTATCTTTCGCTACATGATCCCGCGCATCAGCGCCATCGTGATCCCACAGGTGATGATCCTGGTTCTGTCGTACGTATTCCTGGAAACCGCCCTGTCGATCCTGGGTCTGTATGACCCGCTCACCCCGCCCACCTGGGGGCAGCTGGTGCTGGAGGGGCTGAATCGCGGCTTCCGCCAGGGCGCCTACCACCTGGCGCTGGAGCCGGCTTTCTTATTGATCCTGACCGGATATGCTTTTATGCTCCTGGGGACATCGCTGGAGCGCTTTTTCGAGCCGCGCCTGAGAGAACGCTAGCGGCCTGCTCAGCGCAGCAGATAAATCACCCCGACGATCAAACCAATCGCCACCACCATCCAGCGCAGGGTGGTGGGTTTTACCCGGCTGGCCAGCCGCCCGCCCAGCGCGCCGCCCGCCAGGGCGCCGACCATCATCACCAGCGCCACCGGCCAGATCACCTGGCCTGAGAAGACGAAGAACAGCGCCGCGGTCAGGTTGGCGCTGAACGAGATCACCTGTTTGATCGCGTTCAGCCGGGTCAGGCTGTCATCCAGCACCAGCCCCAGCACTGCCAGGATGATCACGCTCAGCCCAGCGCCAAAATACCCGCCGTAGACTGCCGCCAGCCCTACCGGCAGGATCGCCCAGGCTTCGCTGCTGCTCTTGCTCTGGCCTTCCTGGCTGTGACGGGTGAGCCAGCGCCGCAGCGGTTCTTGCAGCGCCAGCAGCGCCGTCGCCAGCAAGATCAGATAGGGCACCAGGTCGCGGAACAGCTTCTCGCCGGTCTGGAGCAGCAGGTAGCCGCCGATCAGCCCGCCCACCGCTCCGGCAGGCAGGAAGTAGACCAGGCGCTTCTTCTGCCCGCTCATATCCTTTGCCTGGGCGAATGTCCCTCCCAGATAGCCCGGCAGCAGCGCCACCGTGTTGGTAATGTTAGCCGCGATCGCCGGTATTCCAACCGCCATCAGCATGGGGAAGGTGATCAGCGTGCCGCCGCCCGCCAGGGCGTTTATCAGCCCGGCAGCCACCGCCGCCAGGCAGACCAGCAGATAATCCAGAATTGTCATAGGCGTCTTCGATGTCCTCTCGATGTGGAATGACCTGCACAGGTAAGGCCATCTTTCCAGGTTCATTTTATCATAGAGAGTCCTGTGCGGTTTTTCCGAGGAATCAAATTTATTCCAGAGCCATGTAAATATAATATTATATATTTACTCTAAATAGTCATATATATGTTATAATCTATCATCCAGAAAAAGGAGAAAGAATGCAGCTGCACTATACACAAGAAAAACAAGCTGGTTTAATCGCCGTTCATGGCAGCATTGACGCTCTGAATGCGGGCATGGTGACGGATTTTGGCAGAGAGAAAATCGCCGGTGGGCAGAGCCGCCTGGTGCTCGACCTGAGCGAGACAGAATTTATGAGCAGCTCCGGGCTGCGCGCCATCCTTGTATTGCTGAGAGAGTGCCGTCAGCGCGGCGGCGACCTGCACCTGGCAGCTCTTCAGCCGGGCGTGGAGAAACTGCTGACTCTGGCGGGCTTTACCCAGACGCTCAAGTTTTTCCCAGTCGTCCAGGAAGCGTTGGATGATTTTGGTCAATGACACGCCTGGTGGGAGAATATAAACATGAATGCCTCATCCCCCGCTGTATTACCCGCTGAGCGCCTTGCGCTCCTCTACCATCTTTCACAAACCTTCAACTCATCGCTTGAGATGGACGATGTGCTGGTTACCCTGATCGATGAGATGATCACTGCCACGCGCGCCGAGCGCGGCTTCGTCCTGCTCAAGGGCGATGAAGGGCAGCTGGTGTTCCAGACCGCCCGCGACAATCAGCGCGCCGATATCCCCACCCCCGAAATGGAAATCTCCTGCGGGGTGATCGACCAGGTCATGGCGGAGGGGAACGCTGTGCTGACTCAGGATGCCCAGGTGGACAGCCGCTTCAGCGGGATGCAGAGCGTGGCTTTTCTGGGCATCACTTCGATCATCTGCGCTCCGCTCAAGGCGCGCGAAATCTCCCTGGGGGTAGTCTATATCGAAAGCCGCATGAAAGCCGGTCTTTTTAAGGAAGCCGACCTGGAGCTGGTCAACGCCATCTCCTCGACAGCTGCCATCGCCATCGACAACGCCCGCCTGTACCGCATGGCGGTGGAGAAGGCGCGCCTGGAGCGCGAGCTGCAGGTGGCGCGCGAAGTGCAGAAGACCTTCCTCCCCGAGGAGATTTTCCAGCCGCAGGGTTGGGAGATCCAGCCCTTCATGGAGCCAGCCCGCGAGGTGGGCGGCGATTTCTACGATGTCTTCCCGCTTGGCTATCAGAGACGCATCGGCTTTGTCATGGCGGATGTGGTCGATAAGGGGGTGGGCGCGGCCATGTTCATGGCCTTGTTCCGCAGCCTGATCCGCGCTTTTACCGAGCAGAACTTTTCCGCCGAGATGAACAGGTCTCACCAGGCTGCCCTTCAGGCTGTCATCAAGCAGACCAATGACTATATTGCCCGCACCCACGGCAGCACCAGCATGTTCGCCACCATATTCTTGGGAATCCTGGATCCTCAGACCGGGGAGCTGCTGTATGTGAACGGCGGCCATGAGCCGCCCATCTTGCTGGGCGTGTCGGGTGCGCCAGGAAACGGGAGGTCGGGGGGTGGGTCCGTCAGAGCCAGGCTCGCGCCGACCGGACCTGCCGTAGGGCTTTTCCCTGGGGTGGATTTCGACGTTCAGACCGAGCGTTTGGCGCCAGGGGAAACGCTGCTGGCTTTCACTGATGGGGTGCTGGATGCGCTCAACCCGCAGGGCGAATCTTTTGGACAGGCTCGTCTGGAGGCTCTGGCTACATCTTGCAGCTGCCCGGCTGTGGAGCTGGTCGTGGGGGTGCGCGCCGGCCTGCAGGAGCACATCCAGGAGCGCGCTCAGTACGACGATATCACCCTGCTGGCGATCAAGCGTACGATAGACCCCAGGGGTTTCTAAAACCCCTGGGGTCTGGCGTCCGCCAGCGCCGCGGCGATATCTTCGGCCATCATCTTGCGCTTGCTCTTTTTGATCCCAAAGCTCGGCCCGGCCGGCAGGTAGGAGGGTAAAGCTCGCGCCCCGCGGAAATAGAATGCCGGCCCGCGGATCTTGTAGGTGGAACTCGCCGGGATGACCCGCCCCTCGCCTGCCCGCTTTGATATGTAATTAACTGCCTTGATCGCCACATCGCCCATCAGCAGGAAGGCGCGCACCTGTGGGAACAGGGCGATTTCCTGCTCCAGCAGGCGCGAACATTCCTCAATCGTCTTAGCCTGGATGCCGTAGCCTGTCTTGCCGCATTTCACCGCCGAGGTGAAATAGATTCCCTGCTCGAGCAGATCCTGGATGGAATTTGCCTGCACACCCGCATCGGCAAATGCCAGCAGGGTGGTGCGGGCGTAGAGCGGAGCGCCTGGGGCGTAGTAGTCATCGGCGCTGTTTTCCGGGGCGGATTCCGAGATCAGCACGATTGACACCCGCTCGGGGTCAATATCCACATTCGGGATGATGTAGCGGTCGTGGCGCACATCTGTGCAGGGGAAGCGCTGGCATTGGATGCATTCAACGATGCGCATAGACATAATTCTGCGTGAAAACCAAGTCAAATAATCATCACGACTGTTATTCAGTGCAAAACAGTTATCAGGAAAGATAGAAATTGCAAGAAAACCGAATTATTAACGCTGGTTATATTCAGAGCTTCATTGTTCTCAAGATAGGCGTCAGAGACATTATTCGTAACTGTGGCGAAATTGTAGTACATGGCGCCGAGCGGCGCAGAAGATGGTATCAGAACCAGGATGGTGATATTGGCCTCACTGCCCCCTTCGATGTTGTTCAGGTAGCAGGAATAGGGTTTGGTAGGGTCTCCCTGCACGCCTGTAAAGCAGGCGCCCTGGCTGGGGTTGATTGCCAGGATGGTCATACCAGTAGGCATAAAATCTTTCACAACCACATTAATCGCCAGGGCCTCGCCGTGATTGATCACCAGCAGCTTGTATGTTAAAAGTTGACCCGGTGTTACCAGGTTAGGCACATCGATCCAGCCATTTTTCCAGATTTTTCCGGTCGCGCTTTTATAGATTGCTAGATCAACGATTGCAGGAGTTAGTACTGTATCTATATCGGTAATAGTGTTGTTTCCAGTGTAGGACTCGAACTGCCCGGTGCTGGTGTCCTCGGGTTTGACCAGCCTGATGATGGCGGTGTTGATCACCTGCTCCCCTGCTGCCGCGCTTGGTAATACTTTTCCGCGAACTTTGAAGGAAATGCTTTCGTCAGGGTCGATGAATTCTCCGATCTTCCAGACAATGGTGTTGCCACTGACTGATTTCAATGTCATGCTCAGCGCGCCCTTTGTGAGCACGATATCCGAGACATTGGCAGAAAAGGTATCGGTGAAGATGATATTTGTGATGGTTGCATAGGTGCCAATATTTTGGATGGAAACGGTGTAAGTATAAGTGCCGCCAGCGTACACCGTAGTGCGGCTGTCGGTCTTGGTCAGCACCAGGTCGATGGCTGGCTTGATATACAGCTTGACTTCATCCGAGTAGCATATCACACTGGGGCTGGCAGTGACCTTGGCGATATTGGTTATTTCTTTAATCTCATCAAAAGTGCTGTTCAGGCGAGTATTAATGGTGATGCTCAAGGTGTAATGTGGTTTTAGTGTGCCGAAGGTACGGCTGAAGTTTCGGCTGCTGGAATAGGGGCCGTAGGTCCCAATGACGATACCGCTATTATTCTTAATCGAATAGTAATAATCCAAAATATCCAGTGTGGGGGTGAAGGCGTCCGAGACCACCACACTGCTGGCGGCCAAATCGCTGTTGTTGTATACCTCGATGGTGAATGCAATTGGCTCGCCGACATAGTAGCACGGCGTGGGGTCAAACGCCTCACAGGTGCTGGTAGCTGGCTCGAAGGTCTTAGTGATCTCAAGGCCGGTGACGATCACATCTGCGCTGTCGCTATTGTTGCTCAGCTGCCAGTCCGAGGTATTGGTGCTGGTTACTGCGGCGGAATTGGCAATCTTGTGACCTGCGGCATCTGTTATGGGGGAAGCCGGGATCTCAAGCCTGGCGCTGGCGCCTTTTGGCAGTTCTCCAACCTCCCAAATCCCGGTCAAGGGGTCATACCAGCCCTGGGAAGGATTGATTGGTTCTCCCAGGATAGGAAAGTATTCCACCAAGCTTGATAAGGTGTCGATGACTTCCACATTGGTTGCGTCTGAGGGTCCAGCGTTGGATATAGTCAAGGTGTAGGTGAAGAGTTCACCTGGCTCTATGTAAATCTGATCAACCGTTTTCGAGATTTGCAGATCAACACTATCAACAGTCGTAGCTACACTAGCCGAATTATTGCTGATATTTACATCTTGGGTTAGCAGCACGGCTGTATTTGTCACGGTTACATCCGGAATATCAGGAGCCACGTTGACCCCAATGATGATCGCCGGGAAAGTAGTCAGGCTAGATGGGATGGACTGGCTCCAAACACAGCTAACGAGTGTAACCGTGCTGGTGCTGCAGTCCCAGGCGCCAGCTGTATCAGTTGCTTTAATTGTTGTGACAGTCATACCCTCGGGTAGCACGTCTTCCACCCGAGGCGATTCTGTAACCGTTTCGGTATTGGTGCGGGTGACATTGATCGCGTAGCGATTGTTCGTGCTTACGGTGAAAATTGTAGGTATTTGTGACTTGTTGATAGCCAGGTCAAAAGCAGGGGCGGCAATCGCATTGAACCAGATGCTGAGGAGCAGCCCACTAAATACAAAAGGTAGAGCGGCCAGCAAAATCGGTTTGGAAGGCCGAGAAAGTATGTGTAAATTGAGATCGTACAAACCCATGATGCCTCCTCACGGGTATGTAGGCGTAAGCGAGTTGTCAAAAGCTGGTTGGTGAATTATATCATCTTGAACCTGCTCACCTGAGAAGCGTTCCAACCTCCGCCCAACACGGAAAAAACACAGATACACGGATTATTTTCTCCCAATCCGTGTATCCGTGTCCAAATCTGTGTCGAGCATGCACTGCCTCACAGCGCCACCGAGTCTCTATTCAAAGATATCGAGAATAGAGAAAAGGGGGCGATTTTAACAAAAAACAGGGGCGAACCATCGGCTCGCCCCCGCAGATTGGGAATGGGGGGATTAATTGCTATTGAGCGAGATAATCAGGTAGGCCTGGGTGGAGGTGGGCAGTTCCTGCAGACGGATAATCGTCAGGGTCTGCTTGCCCTTCGACCACATGCTCATCTTCATCATGTCAGAGCCCTGGGTGGCGGCTTCAATTGCCTGGTTGGCGATATCGCCGGCGATCCCGCCGACGCCGCTCTTCCAGCCAGCCGCCTTGAGCTCTTTGTCATAGAAGGCTTTCACAGCCTCCCAGTTGCCATCTGCCGGCAGGCGGTAGGAGAACTGCTCGATCTTGCCGCCTGCACCCATGCTCTGGCGAATGGAAGCGTCCTGCTCCATATTCTTTGCCAGTGTATCGGCGACCGGATCTTCGCCGGGCTTGAGGGCTACCGCGCCGGGGTAGGTGGGCAGATCAGCCGAGGTGGCAGGCTGGCTGCCGCAGGCGCTTACCAACAGCGCCAGAGCCAGGGTGAATAGAGTTGCTTTCAAGAATAAACTTTTCATATCTGTTTCTCCTTGGAAAATATATGATAATTAATATCATATTTATAAGAATAATAGATGAATATTAGATGAGTGAATTAAATAAACATGCGAGCAGTGGAACATAAATTCCGCTGCTCGCATGGTACTGCCGGACAATCTGAATACTTAAGGCCTCAGCCCCCAAAACCGGATGGTTGAATCGTTGGCGCTCGAAATCAGCATCCCGCCGTTGGGCATAAACACCAGGGTCTGATACAGCCGCCCCAGGTGGCCACGCAGGGTTGCCAGCAGATCGCCATCCCATACCGACCATACCAGAATGTTGCTGTCGTTGCCCGCGCTGGCCACCAGACTGCCATCCGGTGAGAAGACCACTGTGCGCACGATGTCGCTGTGGCCGCTCAGCTTCTTCAGCTGCCGGCCTGAGGCGACATCCCACAGGATGATGTTTTCATCCATCGAGGCGGAAGCCAGGACGCCTCCATCCGGAGAAAAGCTCACATCCAGCACCGTGTTGCCGTGCCCGCGGAAGGTGCGCACCAGCCGCCCGGAGGAGGCCTCCCAGGTCTGCACCTCTTTATTTTTCACCCGCGAACCAGTGGCAAAGGTCAGCCCATCCGGCGAAAAAGCCACGCTGTATGCCTCCCACTCCAGGGTGATCTTCTGTGTTTGTTGACCGCTGGAGACATTCCAGAGGCGCACGCTCTTATCATCCGCGCTGGAGACCAGCAGTTCCCCATCTGGCGAGAAGTCCAATTGGGTGACATACGCGCTGTGCCCGCTGAACTTGCGCACCATCTCGCGCCTATTCACATCCCACAATTGGATCGCCCCGCTGGCCATACCAGCCGCCAGGTAGCGCCCGTCTGGCGAGAAGGCAGCCGCGTTGATGTACTCCTCCACGTCCGGCGAGATCAGCCGCCCGAACGGCACCAGGGTGCTGCCGTATACATACCACAGCCGGATGGCAGGAACGCCATCCGCAGGCGGGGGCGGGAAGTACCAGGCTGGCGAAGCCAGGATGCTGCCATCCGGCGAGAGTGCCAGGTAATAAGCCCGCGCCTGGTTTTCGATTGGCTCGCCTAAAGCGACCACATCGCCGGCATTGCTGCTGGATATGGCAACCGGCGCAGGCGTGGCGGTCGGGGTAGGGGTAAGGGTCGGCGTCAGGGTTGGCGTGGGGGTGAGCGTGTGGGTTGGCGTGGGGGTGAAAGGTGGGGTGGGCGTCAGCGTGCTGGTCGCCGTCAAGGTAGGTGTTTTGGAAGCAAAGATGCCCTCCACCATCGCCACCGGCGAGCCTGAGCCGCCCAGCGAAGTCGCCAGGGAGACGCCTACAGTCAAGCCGCAGCACAGCACCAGCAGACCGATTGCCCCGCCGATATGCAGTGGGGTGATTTTCCGCTCCCGGCGGCGCATCCACAGGTATAGGATCACCAGCAGGACCACCAGGCAGGCGAATATGGCGAAACCAACCAGAAGAGTCAGGATCAGCGGCTGCGCTTTGGCCGTTTGGGCGGCAGGTGCAGGTGTCGCCGTGGCTGCCGCCGCAGTCTGGGTGGGCGTGGGGGCGGCAGGCGCGCCTACGGTGGAACTGGTAATCACATTGAAGGTGCCGCCTTCCGCTGGTACTTCTTTGGCGCGCACCCTCACCACCCAGTCGCTGGGCAGCGGGTTGTCAATGGTAACCACCTGCAGGTTTTCGCCGCTCTCAATGCTTACGCCAGGATAGCTGGCATCCACCACCATGCCGGTGGGATCGACCAGCTCCAGGGTCATGTCGCCGGTCAGGTAAGCCAGGGTCAGGCTGAAGGTGCTGGTATCTTTCTGCACCTGCACCGTCCCAGCCTCCACGGTCTGGTTGTTCTGCACCACCCCCGAGAGCTGCTTGACTTCCGTGGCTACCAGCCCCTGGCGGCAGGCGATGAAGAAGCGCGCCAGCTCATCGGCGTTCTTGGCAAAGGTGTACGCCCCATCGGTGGCTTCGGCTAGATCCTGCAGGAACTCGGTGTTGGCGTCGCCCACGGTCATGCCGAACGCCACCGCGCAGATGCGCGTGTTCAGCTGCCGGGCACGTGGTGGGATGGTCTCCAGAATCTGCTTGGTGGACATACCAGCCGATTTGACCCCGTCGCTGAGCAGGATAATGGCGGAGGGCAGGCCCGGCTCGCCGTTGTTTTCGATCTGTTTGAGCGATTGATCCAGCCCGTCGCCGATGTTGGTGAAGCCGCGCGATTTCAACTGGTCGATCTTCTCGCCCACCAGTGGATACTCTTCGGTGAACTCCTGGCGCACTTTGGCCAGGAAGGCAAAGTCGAGCAGCGCCAGGCGGGTGATGTGGTCTGCCGACTGCTGATCCAGGCGCAGCAGGTCGAGCAGCACATGGGCGGTGCGCTTGGCCAGATCCAGCTTGGTGGGCATGCCCAGGGCGCCGGCGCGCTGGTTGAACTGGCTCTGCACATCGGTGTAGCCCTGTTCCAGCAGGTAGCGCTGATAGTCAGCCGCCACGCCGCCGGCGGCGCGCTGGCGTTTTTCGTTATAGGCATCCCAGGCCGCGTCTACATCCTTATGCAGTGTCTGGTATTCTGGATCGTCCATAAACGGCACAACATCCTTGATTTGCTGCCACTGTGAGTCGCTCAGCGTTAAATTAGAGCAGTCCTGTTCGCCGATCAAATTTTTAAGTTCTTCCCAGTTGTTGGAGTTCCATACTAGGCTGTCTGCCCCCCAATCTTCCATGCAGCCCAGGCTGTCCAGCACCTGCTGCAGTTTTTCGACATATTCAGCCGCCTCGCCATGTCCCTGCTCAGCCAGCCAGGAGTTCTGTGCGTCCCAGGCGCGGTTATACGCCTCCATCAGCGGCAGCACTTCAGGCAGATCATCCACTTCCCGTTCCGCCTTGACCAGGCGCTGGTATTCCGGATCGCTCTCGATCTGCTCCAGGCGCTCGCGCATTGCCAGCAAATCCTGGGGCAGGTCGGTGGTATCCGGCAGAATGTACCAGTCCATGCTGGGCGAGACATCCATGGTCAGCACGACCTGTGAACGGGAGGGCTGGCTGGACTGCAGCGCTTGGGCTGCACCGGCAGGGCTGCTGACGAAGAGTGACCCGCTGATGACGCTCAGAGTGAGCAGAATGGCAAGGAAGGCGTTAGTGTGTTTCATATTGGTCTCCTAGTAGGCTGAACAGGATATGAGGCAGCGTGCTGCCCTCCCGCAGAGCAGAGACGGCGCAGCGAAAGCCAAAGCTGACCGAAGCCACATCGGGGGCAGAGGCGTAGCGGTTGGCGGCGCGGATATCGTAGGCAGTGCCCTCGAACGAGCCACCGCGTAAAATGCGGAAATCGCCCGCCACGGGACCGGTTGGGTTGAGCAGGGCGTTGGGATCGTAGGCTGTGGCGTACCAGTCCGCCGCCCACTCCCAGACATTGCCTGCCATATCATAGATCTGGTAAGGGCTGGCGCCGCGAGGGAAGCTGCCCACCAGCGAGGTATCGGCGTAGCCGTCATCCACGGATGGGTCGCGGCTGTCCAATGTGCAGTTCACATCGCAGTAGTTGGCGCTGTTGCCGTAGGGCAGATCATCGCCCCAGGGGTAAGCCGCCCCCTGATCGCTGCGGGCGGCGCGCTCCCACTCGGCTTCGGTCGGTAGGCGGCGTCCGGCCCAGGAGCAGTATGCCTGGGCGTCATACCAGGTCACCCAGATGACCGGATAGCTGTCGAAGTCAGAGTTGCCATAATAGCTCTCCCGCCGGGCCGAGCTGAGCCGGGCGGGCGGGCTGCAGGCCCCCGCCGCCACGCAGCGGGCGTACATGGCGTTGGTCACCTCGCTGCGGTCCATCCAGTAGCCGTCCAGGGTCACCGTACGGCGGGGCGTCTGGTCTTCCTTGCTGCCCATTTCCATCAGGGACGAGCCCATCATGAACTGCCCTGGGGGGATAAAAACCATCGCCATCCCATCCACCTCCGACAGGCGCGTCTCGCCAGGCTGCCCGGCAGGCATAGCGCCCGGCGCGGGGGTGGACGGTGCAGCCTCTGTTGGCGGGATGGAAGGCGCAGCAGACTCCACGATGACAGGCAAAATCGCCAGGGGAGTGGGTGTTTTTTGTGGGAGCAGAACGCGGGCGACAAAGAAGCCCACCAGCAGGAGCAGCACCAAACCCACTCCTGCCCCCGCGACCAGCAGCAGCCACGGGAAGCTCGCCTTTGCTGGCGTTCTGCCCATCTCATACAGCGGCGGGGCGAGGATTTCGGTCGGGGTCACCGTGGCGGGTCTGGGGGGTGGCTGCACTGGGACACCCCCGGCTGGCAGCGCGCTCAGCTCAGCTTTCAGGGCGGCAATGCTGGGGGTGCGCCTGGCCATGTTGAGCTGCATGGCATGTTCGAGCGCCTGGCTGGTGTGCGGGGAGATCGCCGGGTTGATCTGCTGCGCCGGGCGCAGCGCGGCTGCCTGCCCGGAGACCAGGTCCATGGCGGCGGGCAGGTCCAGGCCGGTGAGCAGATGGTATAGAGTTGCTCCCAGGGCGTACACGTCGCTCTGCGCGTCGGTGATGCCCAGCCCATACTGCTCGGGCGGGGAGAAGCCGTGGGTGACCGCCCGCGCCCCCATCGTGGTCACCTTGCCCGCTTCCTGCTGTTTGGCGATGCCAAAATCCACCAGCACCGCCCGGCCCTGCGGGTGCTGGGCGGAGGTCATGATGCGGATGTTGGCGGGCTTGATATCACGGTGGATGATTGGCGGGGTCTGAGCATGCAGGTAGTTCAGCGCGTCGCAGACCTGGAAAGCCCAATCCAGCGCCAGGGCTTCGGGCAGCGGTCCGCCGTTCTCGCGCAGCATGGTCTGCAGGTCCTTGCCCTCGATAAAATCCATCACCAGATACTGCCCCTGCCCAGGGATGACGAAATAATCTGTCACCCGCGGCAGGTTTGGATGGCTCAGGTTGGAGAGAAACTTGGCCTCGCGCTGGAACTGGGCTGTGCCGGCGTCAGAAGTCTCCAGGTTTTCTTTCACCGCGGTGATCTTTTCCAGGTTCAGATCCCAGGCGCGGTAGACCGCCCCGAACCCGCCCTGAGAGAGCAGTTGGGCGATGCGGTAGCGGTTGTTCAGGGTTTGTCCGGGCGATAGGGGCATGGTACCCTCCGGTTTGCAGGGATCGATGGCATCAACAGGTATATGTTTGATGATTTGGCAAAAATATTATATCTTAAACCATGCCAGACCCTGATAGGTTAATAATACTTGTCTCACTTGAATATTTAGAACCACAAGCCCGACACGGATGCTTCACGGATACACTTCCACGCTCTCACCTCAACACCACCCCCAACCCCAGCAGCCACTTCGTCACCGCCACTAGCGCCGGCGACCAGTGGGAGCCAAACGGCCCCCAGGCCTCGATCCAATAGAAATAAGTAGTCCCAGGCTGCACAGTGGCATCCTCGAAGGTGTATGGGGTGGGCAGGCCAAGCGAGCGCGGCTCGATCGGCTCGGGGTTCAGCAGGATGCGCAGGCCGTCCAGGCTTTCGGCGCGGTAAATGTTGTAGCCATATACATCCTGCTCCAGCATTGCCAGCCAGGAAATCGTCACCTGCCCGGCCTCGGGCGTGGCCGCCAGATCTGCGAGTGTAACCGCGCTGGGCGAAGCCGGCCCGGCGGTGACATCTGAGAAGCTGTCTGTGGTCAGGCTGAATGTGTTGTTGATGGGATCCACCGGTCCGTAAACTGTCCAGGAGCTGGTTGCATAGGAGTATTTCAGCGCCCGCAGGTCTGACTCCAACGCTTCGCCCAACAGCAGGTCGGCTTCTGTGTAGCTGAACGTTCCGGTGCAGCTGAAGCTGTCCAGCCCGGATTGAGTCAGGCTCCAGTAGCGTTTGATATAAGGCGCCGCCCCGTTTTTCGGCTGACGCAGGTTGACCACCCGCACTGCGGCATACCCTGGGCCGCCGATGGTGGTGAAATTGAGCGTGGCGGGAGAATATTCGGGCGTTTCCTGCATATCGCCCACCGGAAAGGTAAATTCCCCGGGCGCGCTGAACTCCTTGCGCAGTTCCCCGGCGCCGTTGGTGATCACCATGCTGTCCAGCGAGCCGCCGCTCAGACTGGCGGAGGGGCCCAGGGTCAGGTGGTAGCCGTCCAGCACAAATAAGCCGTCTGCCAGCGTCAGCAGGCTCTCGATGCGGGTACTGCCTGCCAGACTCAGCCCTGCTCCGCTGTTGTCCAGTGTCAGCCCATAGAAGGTGGCCGCGCCGCTGATCGTCTGGCTGGCTGAGCCGTTGAAGATAACCACGCCGTTGCGGTGGTTGAATGTTCCCCCGCTAAGGGTGAAGCTGCCGGTTAGGGCGAGCGTGCCAATGGGGGCGTTGAACACCCCTGCCGACTGGCTGAACCCCTGGATGGTGATATTGCCCAGCACATTGACTGTTGTGCTGCGGTTCAGATCGACGTTTTCTGGATAGCTGCCCGTATAAACATACACCTGCCCGCTGCGGCGGACGTTATCAATAGCCGCCTGGATGGTGGTGAAGCAGGGCGCGTTGCCCGCGCAGACGTGCCCGGGGTCGGCGTAAGTGTTCGGCGGCAGGATTTCCAGCCCCACCACGGTCGGGTCGTGATCGGCGAAGCGGTACATGTCGTCCTGGTACAGGACTGGCTGGTTATAGTCGTTGTAATCAAAGGCGGAGGGTTCGTCGGCATTGATGTGGAAATCGGTCACCCCACTGACCTGGTCGAGCAGGCTGGGGCTGCCCAGGGCGTGATCCAGATAGCCCGACTGGCCCTTGAAGATATAGGAGTATTGATTGCCATATGCGCCAACCAGATCGGTGTAGCCGCCATCCTTGAAGGCGGTGATCGGGTCTTCCAGGGCATAAGCGTTCATGTCGCCGATGATCAGGAAATCCGGGTCATCACTGTCGGTGGGGTCGGTCGCCAGCCAGTTAACCTCCGCCTGGGCGGCAGTGGTGCGGGTCAGGTTACAGTTGCCCTGCCCGTCGCCCATATCCGGATCGCCGATGGAGTCACAATCGGAGCCTTTCGATTTGAGGTGGTTGACCACCACGGTAAAGCGCTCCTGCCAGGTGTTCTCCTCGAAGGTCTGCGCCAGGGCGGGGCGATTCTTGTCCGAGATATAGGTGGGATCATCCGTGCTGTCCAGGATTTCCGCGCCATGATAGGGCGTCACCCGTCCGGGCTTGTAGATGATCCCCACCGCAATCGCGTCGGTGCCAATTTTGGCTACCCCGGGATCAATGAAATCATACACCGTTGATCCCAGGGCGCTGTTCAGGCTGTCAACCAGATCCTGGATGGCGCTCAGCGCTCCATAGCCATCATTTTCCAGCTCCATCAGGCCAATAATATCGGCGTCGACCGCCAGAAGGGCCTGGACGAGCTTATCGCGCTGTTTTAAGAACTCGTCATAGGTGTCGGCCCCGCGCGAGGTCGGGAAGCCGGTGCCGTCGCCGTTGCCATTGAAGAAGTTCAGCGTATTGATGCTGGCAACCTTCAGATTGCCTCCCACAGACGGCAGAGCCGCCGGGCGGGGGTTCTGGCTGGTGAAGCTGGCCCCTTCCGCCGGGTGCAGGCGGTAGGCGTAATCGCTGTTGTACCAGCCCGAATCGCTCCAGCTGAGCACACCCGTTATCGTGTTGGCAGTTGTATCGCCAACCCGCACGCGGTTGGAGAGCGATAAGGCAGGCGCAGGATGGATCACCGTGGCAGGGTTCTCGGTGTAAATGCTGCCATCGTCCACCACGATGCGGTTGCGGTCGTTTTCGGCCTGCACCGCCAGGGCTAGCGCTCCGGGCAGCGCCACGTTGGTGGGCTGCCACAGGCGCGCGTTGGCTGACAGCATAAACTCGCCGCCGCGGCCCAGGTTGTATACCTCGGTCACAAACAGCCCGGTGGGCAGGGTCAGGTACATGCCTTCGTAGCGTTCGAGGTAGTGTACTCCACCAGATGGGGCTGGGAAGGGCAGGGATAGGTTCTCGGCCGCCGGTAGGGTGTAGCCGCTGCTGCAAACTGTCGCATAGCCAACAGACCCGAGCTGAGTCAGGCCGTAATTTTCGGCCACCACCCCGGCCACGCGCACAACATCGCCCAGATTGACTGGCAGGCTGCTGAGAACGAAGATGCCCTCCGAGGTGGACGGATCGGTATCTGCCTGAGCGTTCTCCTCCTGGACGAAGAAGCCGCGCAGCTGGCTGGCGCCCTGGAAATCGCCAGTGACCAGGCCTTCGATGGTCTGGGAGGTGCCCGCCAGCGGGCTGGTGTTGGTGCCGCCCTGAATGGCGTGGATCAGCGTAGCCGGATCGCCGCAGGGGGTGATCACCGGGCAGGTGTTGGCTGCCCCGGGAGTGGGCAGGGTCTGGATATAGCCGCTGGTGTTGCGCTGACCTCCCGCGCCGTTGGGACAGCGCTGGCTGGATTCGGTGGCGCCTGCGCCGTTGCTGTCTTCGTTGACCTGCGGCTGCCCGCTGTTGAGCAGCGGCATCAGTCCGGCGTCCTCTGGATCGTTGGTGCCATAGACAATGGCGTCAACCAGGTTGGCGGTGGTCACCGCCGTGCCGTTGGGAAAATTGCTGCCGTTGGCCTGGTACAGGGCGGCTGCATCCGCGCCGTTTTGTAAGATTCCGTTGGCTATGACCAGATCCACTCCTGCGAGATCTTCGTTTCCAAGCAGGAAATAGCCGCTGGCGTCGGTGGAATAGCCGTCCAGGTCGTATGCAGCGAAAGAAGTGTCAACTGCGCCGTTATACAGCACCACCACCAGCCCGGAAAGTGAGGTGCTGCCCGTCCCGCCGTCGTATAGTTCGATGAATTCCAATACATCGGTGGCGGGGGTGTCGGCGTCCAACTCGTTAATCACAACAGGTGGGACTGCGGTCACTTCCTGGTTGGCTGCGCCGGGGGTATTCAGCGCTTCAGGGATTTGCGGCGTGCCGGTGTAGCCGGGGATGCCAGCCAGGTCAAAATCATTGCGCTTCCAGTCGCCGATGGTGTTCGTATCCGTTTTGTTGGGGATGCGCGAAGCCCCGCCTGGTGTGAGAGCCCCACCATCGAAGGAAGCAGTCAGGCTGGTGGTGGCATAGACCCGGTCGCCTGTATCGCCGTCGCTGACCGCCACATCATCGATCAGCCTTGTCCACGGATTGACATCCAGGCTGCCGTCGTTGTTGGTGTCCAGATCGCTGCCGACCGAACCGCTGAAACCCTCCACCAGCAGCAGGCTGGTGGTGCCATTCTGATAAATATTTGACAGGAAACCCGTCGTCCAATAGCCGTTGCTGTCGGTGCTTCCCAGGGTTGCCGTGCTCAGCACTGCGCCCGGGTTGTTGGCGCTGTCGCCCTCCACCTGCAGCAGACTGAATCCGGAATAGTCAGCGCTGGCATCACCGGTGATCTCCACATATTCATGGTCGTCATCGCCAGCGTGGTTGAATACAAATTCATTGATCAGGGGATCGGTCAGGCCTGAGCAGTTGGCTGAATGGCTGCCCAGCCCGCCGAATGTATCCTGTGCATAGCCATCCCATTCCAGCGCGGGGTCGAAGGTATCGCTCGGATTGGTATCGCCCTGGCAGATGCTGGATTTGCGCCGCAGAGTGTTATCGGCGGTGCTGGTCAGGCCGCTGCCCCATTCCGTGCCAGGGTCAAACCCGACCTGCCCGATGACGTCGATCACTGTGCTGCCTTTCTTCAGCACAACGGCGTCGTCGCCATTATGCTGTAAGCTGCCCGATGTCTGGTCGGCTTGCGCCAGGATGACAGCATCCGCAGAAGTGTGCGCCAGGACATAGACATCATTATTCGACACACTTCCACTCAGGGTGATCACATAGTTAGGTGTTGAAGCGCCGTTTTGATATAGTTCTACTTGATAGCCGCCTGTGGCAAGATTGATGGCGGCTCCAGTGCCGTTGTATATTTCAAGGGCTTTATTATAGCTGCTGCCTTCAATGTACTCGGAGAGAAAGAACTCGCTCGGCGCGGCAAGAGCCAGCTGTCTGTCAGGTGAAGCAAACAGGCTGGCGAGCAGTACAAACATAAGGATGGCGTTCGAGGCAAATCGGCGGTTTTTCATCATCGTCTCCTGAGCTGCCCATGCCGGACAGCTGACTGGATTAGGGCTTTTTCCCGAGCAATTTGATCGCCAGCGCAATCGCCCCCAGCACCCCCGAGCGCCCGCCCAGGGTGGGGGGAATAATATAGTCGTCAATGCGCTCCAGAATAGCCGGGGAGCGCACATAGCCGTTCAATATCCGCAGCACCTTGCCCCGGATGCGCTCGTGCAGCCCAGGGTGCTGCGCCACGCCGCCGCCCAGCACGATGCGCATAGGCGAATAGGCGTAGATCATATCCACCAGTCCCAGAGCAATATATTCGGCCTCCAGGTCCCAGCCGGGGTGGTCATCCGGTAGGGTCTCAGCGGGCTGTCCCCAGCGCGCTTTCATCGAGGGGCCGGTCGCCAGGCCCTCGAAGCAGTCGCCGTGATATGGGCAGACCCCCGGGAAAGGGTCGCGCCGCCAGTCGTGCGGCAGGGGGAAATGTCCCATCTCGGGGTGCACCAATCCGTGGAGCGGGCGACCGTTGGCGATCACGCCCACGCCGATGCCCGTGCCGACCGTGACATACAGGAAGGGGTCGAAGCGGCTGTTTTCTGGCGTCCAGGAATGCTCGCCGATAGCCGCCGCGTTCACATCGGTCTCGAAGGCCACCGGCAGGTCGAAGGCGCGCAGGATCCCGCCGCGCAGGTCGGTCTGCGCCCAACCGGGCTTGGGGGTGGTGGTGATATAGCCGTAGGTGGGCGAAGCGGGGTCGAGATCGACCGGGCCAAAGGAACCGATGCCGATGGCTTTCAGCTCGCCGCGCTGCAAGAAAGGAGCGAAAAAGTCAACTGCCTTTTGGATGGTTTCGCCGGGCTGGGTGGTGGGGAAGCGCGTCTCGGCGATGATCTCATCCGGTCCGCTGGCTGCCATGCAGACAAATTTAGTCCCGCCTGCTTCAATGCCGCCGTAGATGGGTTTCATGAGTGTTGGCTCCTTCGCGCGGGAATGATATCACAAAATCCCTGGCCCTGCTCATGGCAGGGCACTGCCTCGATGCCCAATAGATCAGCAGTTACTTCAAATATCCTACATCTGTAGGATACTGTGGGGCTTGGCATACTGTGTGATATACAGTATAATGCGACAAAGGATGATGAATATGACCAACAATCCATATGTCGATAATCTGGTATTGGAAATGCGGCGGGGGGCTATCGTCCTGGCCGTGCTCAGCCAGCTTGATCAGGAGCAGTATGGCTACTCGCTGATGAAAGCGCTCTCCGAGAAGGGGCTGGAGGTCGACCAGGGCACGTTGTACCCGCTGCTGCGGCGGCTGGAAGGGCAGGGGCTGCTGGCCTCCAACTGGCGGTTGGAAGACGCCCGCCCGCGCCGCTACTATGTCACCAGTCCGGCAGGCAAGGAAATCCTGCCCCGGCTGGAGCACGAATGGACAAGCATGGTCCAGATGATGGAAAACATGCTGAAGTAAAAAAAATAAAAGGAAAATGCCATGAAAACCTTTCTTTTCAGCTGAGCAAATAAGCAAAAAGACCCCTGGGGTTTGTCAAACCCCAGGGGTCTGCTCTTTCTAATCCCCAATCAGCAGCACAACCTCATACTCCCCGCCCACGTATTCCCCCAGCAGGCCTTGCAGATCGCCCAGGGCCTGGGCGACGCGCTCCCTTCCGCCGGGATGCTGTGCTTCAATAGTAAAGAGCGCCTGGCGGGTATCCAGCCGGGCGGCGCTCTCCTCGCTCTGCCGCCAGCACCAGCGCCGCGCCACCACCAGCCCATTATCGCTGATGAAGATCACCTCGCCGGGTTTGGGCTGCTCGGCTTCCGCCTCGCCCAGCACGGTGAAGCGCTCTTCTCCCGTGGCAAAGCGCACCGTGATGCCCCCGCCAATGGCCTGGTGATCGAAAGCTGCCACTGGCAGGCCGTAGCGGATGCTGACCAGGTTGCACACATCCACCACCGCGTTGATGCTGGGGATGTCGCCCTTCTTGGTCAGGCGGCGCAGCAGCGCCTCCGCCGCCGAGCGGTACTGGGTGGGGTCGACGCCAAACAGGCGGAAAGCCGCTCGCCAGCCCGCCAGCGTCTCGATCTCGCTCAGCGGTGTGCTGCCAATGCGCTCCAGCACCCGGCGCTGCTCTTCCAGGTAAGCCTGCTGTAGCCGCTCAGGCGAAGGGCGGTTTTCAAAGCCCTTTCCCACCATCGCTCCGCCTGCCAGGTTCGGGAAGCGGTCAATGATTTCAGGGTCATAACGAAAAGGCATCATCATCTATCCCTGATTGACTGTTTACAAATCGACTGATCACTGATCTCTACAGTTCTCCAACCACCTTCTCCACCTCATCCAGTATCTCGCCCGACTTCACCACTTCCATCATGCGGGTGTGGTCGGGGTAGAGCGGTCGGTCCACATCCAGGTGATCCACGTGGCGGCGCACCACCTCGTGAGCGGTCTTGACGCCCGCGCCGGGGTTCTGCGGCTTCTCCGCGTCGCGCATGCGGAAATCCAGCGCCTGGGCGGCGGCCATGAACTCGATCCCCAGCACGCCATAGGCATTTTCCAGGATCTGGGCGTTCTTAATTGCCCCATTCATACCCATCGAGACGAAATCTTCCTGATCTGCCGCCGCAGGGATGGACTGGATGCTGGCAGGCATGGACAGAATGCGCTGCTCGACCACCAGGCTGTCGGCGGTGTACTGGCTGAGCATCATCCCACTGAACATGCCCGCGCCCTTGGTCAGGAAGGCAGGCAGCCCAACGCTCAGAGCCGGGTTGGTCAGCCGGTTCAGGCGGCGCTCGGAGAGCACACATACCATGGTAATAGCTGCCCCGACCATATCCATGGGCAGCGAAACCGGTGAGCCCTGGAAGTTGGCCCCGGTCAGGGTCAGGCGGGCGTCGGGCAGGAAGATGGGGTTGTCCGCTACTGCGTTCAACTCGATCTCCACCTGGCTGCGGGCGTACTGCAGGGCATCCCAGGCCGCACCGATCACCTGCGGCGAGGAGCGCATCGAGTAGGCGTCCTGCACCTTGGTCTTGATCTTGCCAGTCACCAGGTCAGAACCTTCGATGCAGCGTTTGATCGCCTCGGCGGCGCGCACCGCGCCTGAGAAGCCGCGCAGCTGGTGCAGGCGCGCATCATAGGGCTTCATGTTGGCGTGCAGAGCCTCCAGGGTCATGGCGCAGGCGATCAGAGCCTGCTTCAGCCAGCGCTCCATGTCGTACAGCATCAAGGAGGACATGCTGGTGATCAGATTTGAGCCGTTGATCGAAGCCAGCCCATCGCGCGCCTGCAAACCGGGGATGGGAATGCCGGCGCGTTCCAGCGCCACCCGCCCGGGCAGGCGCTCGCCCTGGTACCAGGCTTCGCCCTCGCCCATCAGCAGCAGGGCGATCTGCGACATGGGCGCCAGGTCGCCGCAGGCGCCTACTGAGCCTTTCTGGCACACCACCGGGGTGACGCCCTGGTTGAGCATAGCCACATACGTCTGGGTGATCTCCGGGCGGCAGCCGGAATGGCCGCGGGCGTGCACATTGATCCGGCTGGCCATCGCCCCGCGCACGTATTCGAGCGGGGCGGGCGCGCCGATGCCGGCGGCGTGGTTGTAGATCAGGTATTTCTGAAACTGCGCCACCTGCTCATCGTCCAGCACCACCTCGGAAAATTCGCCGATGCCGGTGTTGGTGCCGTACATGATCTCATGGGCAGCCAGCTTCTCTTCGAGCATGTTGCGGCAGACCTTGATCCGCTCCACTGCCGCCGGGTCAAGCTCCACTTGCTCGCCGAAGCGGGCGATGCGCACGATTTTTTCGATCGTCAGGTCAGAGCCGCTGAGGGTGATGGTCATTTTTATCTCCTGGGGGTTAGTTAATTGTTAATCAGGTGATCAGTCAATTGGTTCAATCGTCAATCAGTTGATCGGTGATAAGAGAACAGGGTGTACTGATAATCATAACTGAGGTGAGGCGTTTCTTCCAGTGACGAATGGCATGATATTTGGCTTAATTAGCTCTCGCAGCCGGGGATCAGCCCACCTGCCCAGCTTTACTTGCCCAGGGTGGAAGGAATTCGCCCTTGCGTCTGGAGATGATCTGGTCAGTATTTTGATGATGCTGGTGCAGATAGGCGAAGGCGTCGTACAGGCCCTGGATATAGCTGGCTTGTTTTTCGACCGGGAAAGCGTCCCATCCAGGTGTGCTGGTCAGGCGCAGGGCGATCTCTGCTCTCAGAGCTTCTCCTTCCAAAGGCCACAAAGCCAGCAGGCATTCATCGCACAGGCTGTCAAAAACCAGAATCAGGTCTCCGCACCAGGCCTCGAACTGTTTCTGGCAAAGGGGGCAGGTCAGGTCTTTTGGTCCAAACATCTCTATACTCCTATATAGGGGCGCGCATGAATAGTATCCCAAACGGGATGCCCAGTAGGATCCCGACCATGCTCAGGGCGATCCCCAACGGTACAGGCACATCCAGCAGCCGCTTGCAGCAGGTCACGTTCAAAGTCACCCACCAGAGATCAATCACCAGGTGGCTGATCCCCAGAGCGTTGTAATCTGTCGATCCCAATAAAATCCAGCCCCAATCCCACACTACCAGAAACGCCCCGACCACCAGGCTTTGCAGCCCGGTGAAGCTGAGGATCAGATCGGCGTCGCTGCGGCGTTTGAGCAGGCGCAGGATCACATGCGTCGCGCCGCCGCCCACCAGCCACTGCGCCAGGAACACTGGCAGGGTGACTGCCGCGGCGAATGCGAAATAGCGCTCGGTCGGGGCAAAAGTCAGATAGCTGGGCATCGATGGCTGCCGCCCCAGCAGCGCCGCCGGCAGGTAGATCAGCAGGGCATCCAGCGCTGAACGCATAATCACAGCCAGCAGTCCCCAATGAGGAGCAGGTGCGGTGCGCAGCGCCTCCGCAAAGGCCAGAGGCTGATAGTAGCCTGTAAACCATGTGCGGAAGAACGCTTTCATCTTTCCCCTGTCAGGTCCGAGCGCCGCATCAGAATCACAATCAGGATGAGGATCGCCAGGTCAATCGCCAGGGTGATCCAGTCGAGCAGGCCGACCTGATCGGTGAAGGTCAGCAGGATATTGACCGCCAGCACAGCCAGCGCCAGGAAGAAGAATATTTTTTTCTGTGTACCAATACCCAGACCGCACACAAGCATGGCGATGGCATTGGGAAACATCAGCAGGGCCACCACCCAGGGAGTGTATCCCTGGCTTTGGCTGCTGGCTGCTCTCAGTATGCTTGCAATGCCAATCACCGCCCAGATCAGGGCGTTCAGAGTAAACAAGCCCTGGGCGATGCGCAGGAGAAGTCTGGTTTTTATCCGCTGTAGAAACATTATCATCTCCTTCTTCCCCGCTTCCGGCAAGAGCCTGAAACGGGTTTCTTCTGCCTACCGGAACAGCAGCAAAAAAGCGCTGATCAGCAGCAGCGCCAGCACCAGGCGCTCGAAGATCAGGCGGTTGATATGGGTGACCAGGCGCTTGCCGGCCCACACGCCCAGGGGCACCAGCGGCAGCAGCCAGGCCAGCTGCAGGGACAGGTCCAACTTTAAAATGCCAGCAGAGAGATAATAAGGCACCTTGATCCAGTTCAGGATAGTGAAGAACAGCGCTGTGGTGGCGACAAAAGTGGTCGGCGCCATATTCAACATCAGCAGGTAGACCGCCACCGGCGGACCGCCGGCGGAGGCGATGGTCGAGGTAAAGCCCGCAACTGCACCCGCCAGAATGCCCACCCATCCGGGCGGCTGGCTGTGCAGATCCTTCTTCAGGCGTGTCTCCAGCAGGCGGTAGATCGCGAACAGCAGCACCAGCGCCCCCAGCGTGCGGCGCAGCACCTGCGGCGAGACCCCGGCAATAAAGACCGTGCCCAGCCCCACGCCCACCAGTGCGCCTGCCAGCAGCACCCAGACCACGCGCCATTCCCAACGCTTCCAATGCGCTGCCACCGCAAACACATCCCCGACCATCAGGATGGGCAGGATCAGGCCAATTGCCAGGCTTAGCGGCATGACCAGCGCCAGCAGAGGCGTGATCAGCGCGCCAAGCGTACCGCCCAGGCCGCCTTTCGAAAGGCCAGTAAGCAGGCACGCCAGCGCAATCATACCGAGGATGGGGGGAGTGATATCTATCATCTGATCTTAGGTGGGTTCGGGATAGGCTTTTGGGATGATAACCGGCTGATTAAGGTTTTATCATAAAGGCCATATTTATCTTTGAAAAGAGGCGCACTTATGGCATAATGGCGATAATAATTATCATATATATCTATTATATTCGGTTGGCAGTGTCTGTGTGCCAACGAATACGAAGGAGACTATACCATGAAAATGAACATTCGGATTGCCGTCCCGCTGGTGTTGATCGTTTCGCTGGGGCTTTCAGCTTGTGGGTCTGGCGCCTCTGAACAGGTTGGCGATCCTATGTCAGCTACCCCGGTTATGATCGAGACGGCAGCGCCGGTTGTTCCCACCCAAGACAGCCTGCCAGCCGGGCCATCAGAGCCTACACAGGCGGCGCCAGAGACGACTGACAATGCCTCAACAGCTGGCATCGCTGGGCTTTCTGGGATTGTTGTTTATCAGATCGTCCAGGCCGAGTCACAGGCGAGGTTCTCGATTGACGAAGTGCTGCGCGGCAAGCCTTTCACCGCAGTTGGAGTGACAAACCAGGTGGCGGGAGAGATTGCCTTGAATTTCGATAATAAAATTGCCCAGGTGGGCGTGGTGCAGGTCGATGCCAGCACGTTAAAAACGGATAACAACATGCGCGACCGGCAGATTCATGGCAAAATCCTGGAAACCAACCAATATCAATTGATCACCTTCGAGCCAACCGCCATCACCGGGCTGCCGCAGAGCGCCGAACTGGGCGAGACGGTGAGTTTCCAAATTACCGGCAGGCTGACCATCCGCGAGATCACCCAGGAAGTTACTTTCGATGCCAGAGCCACTCTGGTCTCGCCAGACCGCCTGGAGGGCTATGCCTCTGTTATCGTGCTGCGCTCGGTGTATCAGCTGGTCATCCCCAATGTGCCGCAGGTAGCCGATGTGGCTGAAGAGGTGCTCCTGGAGATTGATTTTGTCGCGCTGCGTAAGTAAAAAGCCCGGTTTTCTTTTTAGTTACAGTCCCACACTTTCAAGTGAATTTTCTGCAGTAGCGGCGGGGAAGCCTGTTTCTCCATCTCGAGACGCAGGCTGTTCAGTGCTTTCTTCGTCCATAACAGCCGGCAGGCTGAACCAGAACTGGCTGCCATGCCCCAGCGTGCTTTCAACGCCTACCTGGCCGCCTAATTTTTCCACGATGCGCCTGACTATCGACAGACCAAGCCCATGCCCCTCGACCTGCACTTGATCCAGCCGGGAGAATTCAGTGAAGAGAGTCTTCTGTCTGTCCAGGGGAATGCCGGAGCCGTGATCGCGCACCCAATAACGCACCCTTCGCCCGTCACTTTTATCCGCTCCCAACTCTACTCGCGGCGGTGATCCGCCGTATTTCAGCGCATTGCTGATGTAGTTCATCCAGACTTCTACCACCCAGGGGCCATAGCCGATGGCGGTGGGAAAATATTCTGGGGAGGATATCTGCGCCTGGTGCTCCTGGGCGTAGAAGCCCAGCCGGTCGAGCGCTTCGGCGACCAGGTCGAGCATCTCCAGCGGCTGCAGCAGGATGCTATCCATATGATTGATGCGTGACAGCAGCAGCAGTTCGTCAATAATATTATTCATCCGCCGCCCGTTTTTATCTATGGCAGCCAGGAAGTCTGCCAGCTCTTCGCGCTGCATCTTCACAGGCAAAGATTTCATCAGAGAGCTGTACATAATTACGCTAGCCAGTGGTGTGCGTAGATCGTGCGCCACGGTATGAGCAAATGCGTTCAATTCCTGGTTGCTCTGCTCCAACTCGATATTGTAGCGGCGCAGGTCGGCTTCAATTTGCAGACGGGCGGTGATATCGTGCAGGATGAACAACCTTCCCGTCAGGTTTTTTTGGTGATCGTAAAGCGGCGTGATGCTGAGATCGAAAGTGAACGGTTTACCCTGAACATCCAGCTCAACCTGGTCGCGCAGATCAAACTGCTCATGAAATCTCACGAAGTGAGCTTCCCATATTTGGAATACCTCCCGCCCAGGCTTGCCAATCACACTCTCTGCCGGCGCGCCAACCAGAGCCAGCGCAGCCGGGTTGATATCCACCACGCGGCCACGCATATCCAGGGTGATCATGGGATCCGACAGGCTGTCGATCACGATTTCCCGCGCGACCGGGCGCAGATCGAACAGGTGATACCGCAGGATACCCACAGAGATGAATAAACAAGCCAGAGCGAAACCGATAGGGGTGTAATCCTTGCGAAAAGCCGGAAAGAGGTTGAAGGCATAGATCATGTTGAAAAGGACCGGCACCAACGCTCCCGCACCCAGCCAGATGGACTGCCAGCGATAAATGCTGAACGAATAGTAGGATTTGCGCAAGATCAGAATCGAACCGATCAGGGTGAGAAGATATGCATAGCCCACCTGCGCCCAGAACCAGGGGCCATGATCCACCCCCAGAGCCAGCATGCCCTCCACTGCAGTAAAGTGATTGTCTGTCCACAGCAGATGGTGCAGGTCATTCGTCCAGACCAGGGCGATGGTAATCAAGGCCGGGATGCAAATCAAAAAAAAACGCCTGGGATCCGACCAGCGTGTTTCTTCTGTGAAAAGCAGGGCTAAACCGAACCAGGTGACTGGCGCAAAGGGGATGAATAAATAGGTGACTTTTGCCCAAAACAGCGTGCCTTCTGGGGTTGGGTCAGCCAGCTCGAGCGTGTTGAAGATCAGCCAGCCTGCAGTGGCTACCAGCAGCCAGGTGAGGGAGGTTCTATACGGGGTGGGATTGACATAGCGTGCGTATACCAGCACCCCGATCACGATTGCCGCCGCGATTGGCGCTAAAACGATAAACAGCGAATATTGCATGGTGATGATTATCTTAGCAAATGATGATGCAATTCGCTGGTATTATACCTTAATTGACAAAAACAACCCCGTTGAGCGCTTCCAGCGCCCCTTCAACACCATCTTTTTCCACCTGCACTTCCACGATAGGGATTTCGACGATCGGCTCCTTCGCCCCAGCCTGGATCTGGAAAGTGATCTTTGCCAGCTCGAATTCGTCTGGATCCCAGGGCGCTCCTTGGGATGCATCCTGTATGGCTACAACCAGATTCCCCACGGGTAAATCCGAAATCAGGGGCGGGCTTGCTGCTGTTTGGAGGCCAGATTCAACCGAGACCAGGGTCAGTTTGTCGGTGGGGTAGCGCAGCTTGATGCGCAGATCGCCGATCACCGCGGGTTGGCGCAAGCGCAGGTTCAGCTGACAGGTCAGGTTCTCACCAGCCCTGGCAGCGCCTGCTTTCAAGCGCACGGTCTCTCCCAGCAGCGCGCCGCGCTGGACCAGCCGCTCATCAACTTTCTTTTGCATGTCGCTGAGCAGGGTGGCGATGGCCAGACGCACCTCTTCCGGCTGAGAGTTCATATAGCGGATATGTTTATAGTATATTTCTAATTCCAGATCGATCTGCTTCAAATCGCGCAGCACCTGTTCGTCCAGGGTGCGCATGACTGGCACAATGTCAAACACTTTGCCCTCGCGGGCGCGCCAGTATATCACGGGAGTGACCCAGGCGCGGTGTCCAGCGTTCATCTTGCCTGCCAGGGCCTTGCGGCAGTTGGTCAGGATTTCGTCCAGCTTGCGGCGCGAATCGAGCATATTGGTGTAGAAGACTTTGCTGAACAGCACCGCCGCGTCGCTCTCCAGATCGAACTGCATGGCCACAGCCGCGCTGACTCCGGAGTTTATTCCCACCAACCGCTGCGCCAGCCCGTCGAAAGGCGCCACCGTCTCTGCCACCTCATCTGGGGTGGGGGCGGCGCTGGAGCAGGCGGTGATGACCACCAGGCGGATATCATTGCCCTGTAACAGGATGTCCAGCGTCTCGGCGTCCAATGGATCGCTCAGCTGGTTGTCATCTTCCAGGCACAGGTGCGGCCGCGGCGAGGGGTCATCGCCGACGATATCGAATGCGCCGTGGCCGATGAAATGCAGCACATGGAACTTCTTATCCAGGCGGCTGGTCAGTTCGGCGCGGGTGGGCGGATCGCAGAATTCGATCTCTACCGAACCCAGATCCAGCAGTTTCTTCAAGGCTTGCTGCAGAGCGGTTTTCTCCGCCCCCATATCTGCATCCGGTTTGTCGCTGGGTGTCGCCACCACCACCAGGATGCGCAGGGGCAAACCGGTGCGCAGCGGTTCGCGGTCGGGGCGGAACTTCAAGCTGCGGCTGATAGGGGTGCTGGTGTTGGTCGCCAGGAAGCCGTTCTCCGGCTGGTATAGGGCCTCCAGCGGCAGCTCTGGCATGCGGATGGTCTCCCCTCCGGCGGGCTGGCTGTCCTGCCCGATGATCGAGAAGACCAGCCGCATGCCTTTGCCTTCCTCCTGTGAGGCTTCCAGCCCGGCTTCGAAGGCCGCCTCCAGCTTGGGGGTCATCAAAGACTGCCATACGTTATGGCCGATGGCCTTCAGCTCCAGGTCGTTGGGCCAACCGTGCCGGCTGCGCAGTTTTTGCAGCTGCTGGATGGTCACCTCTGTCTGGGCGTTTCCCTTGGCGCCGACCAGGTTCTGCACCGGGCACTCTTCCAGCAGCACTGACCACTTGCCGGCTTCCTGCAGGCTGGGCGAGAGCACCACGCGAAATTCGTTGTATTCGGTCATTTGGAGTATGCCTCCGTGATCTCGGGGGGCCTAATAATCATCCAGGAGGCTGGCGGCTGCGTCTGCCTCTTCCTCGAACAATTTTTGCAGGTTTTCCGGCGCGCTGTCGCCATAGGCGCGCAGCTGCTGGGCAAGGTCGTTGGCCAGTTGGGTGGCAAATTGGGCCTGGATCTGCGCTGTGTATTGATCCGGGGATTTTTCCGTCGCCCGCTCCAGGCGCAGCGCTTCGCCGGTCTGGTCGCGGATCACCAGCGAGTAGCTGCCCCAGTCGGCTTGAGTGTCCGGATCGCCAGCCACGGCGGACTGCCCCAGGTGGAAACCTTCGTTGACATTGCCATCCTGCTGCACCAGGCCGGCGTAGAACGCCCGCCAGAATAGACGCACCCCGGCTTCCTGCACCGGATAACGGTTGGTCACCACGGTGGGCAGGCGATAATTGGCCGTGGCGTGCGCCAGGCGCGGCAGGCCCAGAATCTGGTAGTTGGGAGCAGTGAAGCAGGTGCTCAGGCAGAGCAGGCGCACTGTAGGCGGCAGCAGCTTGGAAAGCTCCGGCGCAGATATCCACTGGGTGACATCCGAGGCGCTGTGCAGGATCAGATTGCCCTGCCCACGGTCAACCCCGGCGTGTCCTATATAATGGACAATGTGGGGACCTTCCTGGAGAGCCTCTGCCAGGGCGCTGAAACTAGGTTCATCCAGCAAGCGCACCTTGTAGGGCCGGCGGGAGAGACGGCTGCGGATGGCTTTCAGCTCTCGCACCGGATCAAGCAGGCTTTGATCTCTGGGATTGGTCAGCACCACCAGGACGCGAATGGGCGGCTGGATGCTCATCGGGGGCATCGCTAATCGGATAGGCACCGAGCGCGACAAACGTACTTCTTCCAGCAGGGCGAAGGGAGGGCGGCTGCCATCGTTGAGCCATTCCCAGGGCAGATCGTCTATCGTGGGTGAGTTGCTGCTGATCTTCAGGCGCACTGGTTGATCGGACACTGCCTGCTCCAACGGCTGGCGGGCTTCTGGTGGCAGCGCCTGCCAGAGCAGATAGCCTCCCTGCAGGAGCAGGTCCGGTGGTAGAGATGAGCCTTCGCCGAGTTTGCTGCGCATCTTGGCGGCGTGGCGTGCCCAATCCATCGGCAGAACTACCAGATAAGGCTCGCGCTTGCCGCGTCTTTCGAACATTTCCTGCTCGCTGTTAAAGACTTGCAGGCGGGCAGGCGCTTGGGCATCTTTCATCCCAGGATCGCCTCGCCCACTGCCTTTTAAGGTGAAATCCCACAGCAGGTCTATATATTTGATCTGTCTCATGTTGCTGCCTCCATCACTGCTTTTACCCATAAATCGGCTACGCCCAGTTCGCCTGCCCAGTAGGCAAGATATTCCAGGTCGAGAGCGCCGCGTAGATAAAATTTAGCTGCTGTAACATAGTTATTCGAGAGGTCCGTATACTTTAAGGGCCAGCTCCGGCCCCAGCAGGAGGTCCGCCAGCCGGCGTTTGAGCTTTTCAGGCGGATCAATGGGGTATCTCTCGCGCAGGCCGACCATCATCAGCTGGCGCACCATGGCGTTGCCCTGGGCGACCATCTCCAGCTTGCGCGCCGGCGAGGCCTGGCGCAGCAGGTCGTGCAACACCTTTTCGGCGCGTGGGTCGGTGTCTGGGAATAATCTGGTCATGGATTAATTATATATCCTTATTTGCCGCCTGGCTGTATAATTCCAGGTATGAAAAAACTGACAGCTCCTCTCGACCCATCTCTAACTGCCCTGCTGATCATCGATGTCCAGCAAGGGCTGTTCAATCGGGCCAACCCGCTCTACCAGGCGGAAGAGCTGCTGGCCAATCTGAACTCATTGGCTGAGCAGGCGCGCCTGGCTGGGGCGCTGGTGGTTTACATCCAGCATTACAACGACGGCTTCCTGGCCAAAGATACGCCCAACTGGCGCCTGCACACAGACCTGCATATCCAGCCAGATGATCCGCTCATCCACAAACAGCACGGCAACGCCTTCGAAAAGACGGAGCTGAAGGCTGTCCTGGATCAGCGCGGCGTCAGCCAGCTGGTCATCGGCGGGCTGGTCTCGCATGGCTGCGTCAGCGCCACCACCCAGGGCGCCCTGGATCTCGGCTACCGGGTCATCCTGGCCCAGGACGGGCACAGCAACTTCCACAAGAAAGCCGCTAAGGTCGTGCGCGAGTGCAACGAGAAGCTCAGCGCGGCTGGCGCTGAGTTAGCCGCCTGCGCTGAGATCACCTTTCGCGCCTGACCAGCCCTGCCAGGGTCACAGCCGGTCGACAAAGCTGGCGATGAACTGCTTGTGCGGGGTGGAACCATCCCCGCCGCGCAGCCCCTCCGGGCCGTTCTCGCGCACCAGCGCCATCAGCCGCTGCTGCACCTGGTCGAGCAAGTCATCGCTCAGGCCGCCCTCCTGGGAAGCCTGGCTGACCGCCAGCCGGGCAGCGCTGATGCAGTGCCGTGGGCGCAGGCTGGCAGGCTTGCTCTTGCCTGTGCGCAGGTAGCCGGCGCCTTTCTGGATGCGGGCTTCATCGGCGGCTGAGTAGGGCAGCAGCTGTCGCATCGTCTGGTTGAGCAGCTCGGGCATGGGGGTGTCCATCAGCGCCTGGAAGACCACCGGAAAATCGCTGATATAGGTGTCGAAATGTTTGTGCAGGCCGTACAGGCTCTGCCAGCGTTCTGCCATCTGCGCGCCATAGGCTGCCAGGGCGGCGTTGCCCGCGATCAACGTCGGGATATAAGCCGCGTTCATCAGGATGCGCACGTAGTGAGTCGGGTGCGGGTCTTCGGGATTGAAGACCGTCACCATATCCTTGGGCAGCATCAGCAGGTGCATCAGCGTCTCAACGAAGGCCGGGCCGCCCAGCTGCAGCGCAGTCAGGTCGGCAAACACCTCGGCCTGCCAGGCCAGCCAGGTCTGCACCCGCTCCAGGGGGACATTCTTCGCCAGCAGTGCGCCTTGCAGGTTCAGGACCAGCCGGGCGCGCAGCTTCAGGTCGGCTTCCAGATCGTGGCCCACCTCGTGATGCAGGGCGAGGAACTCCCAGGCATTTTCGATGTGATCCCAGGGCATTTCGATCACTGGGAT
>JAFGQI010000083.1 GCA_016935755.1 Anaerolineales bacterium | reverse complement strand
GATGCTCATTTGGTGAGGCGTGGGGGTGGCGGTGGGCGGCGGGGTGGGGGGGAGGGCCTGGGTGGGCGCGGGCTGAGGGGAGGCGGTGGGGCTGGGCGCTGTCAGGGTGGGGAGCGCCTGCTGGACTGCCGGGGTGAGGGGAGCGGCCGGGCCGGGCTGGGTCGCCGCAGGCGCAGCCGCTTCGCCAGCCAGGGCGCAGGCTGTGGAGAGCACGATCAGGACAGAAAGCAGGGCGGGTAAACGAGTTGTTTTCATCTCAATCACCATCAGATTAATTGGACTGATTATATCCAATAATAGTTAAACGGGCATGAGACCGGCTGGTTTGTTATAATCTTCTCTATGAGCGGCGATGAGTGTGATAATCTCGAAAGCCTGCTGCAGCGGGCGCTGGAGGTCCGGCTGGAACTGCCGGATGGCGAGCATCTGGGCGCGCTGCGCCTGTTCAATGGCTTTTACGAGGGCTGCCCGCAGCTGGCGGCAGACCTGTACGCCCGCACGCTGGTGCTGTTCGGCTATGCCGACGATCCGGATGATAGTCAGCGCCTGCTGGCTGAAGCCCAGGCGTTCTATCTGGGACGGCTGCCCTGGCTGGAATGCGTGATCCACAAGATTCGCTCTGCCGGGTCAGCCCAGCGCCGGGGAGTGATCGCATTCGGGGGTTCGCCCGCCCGGCAGATCGTGGAGCACGGCGTGCGCTACGCCCTCGACCTGCAGATGAACCAGGACGCCAGCTTCTACCTGGACACGCGCGGCCTGCGCGGCTGGCTGGTGGAGCAGGCCCGCGGCTGGTGGGTGCTGAACACCTTCGCCTACACCGGCAGTCTGGGGGTGGCGGCTCTGGCGGGCGGGGCGGCGCAGGTGATCCAGGTGGATCGCAGCGGGCGCTTCCTGGATCTGGCGCGCCGTTCAGTGCAGCTGAACCAGCTCGACCCTGGCCGGATGAGCCTGCGGGCAGCGGATTTCTTCAGCCAGGCCGCCCATCTCAAGCGCCAGGGGGATTTGTTCGACTGCGTGATCCTGGACCCGCCCTTCTTCTCCGCCACGGATAAGGGCCGGGTGGACCTGGTCAGCCAGAGCGTGCGGCTGGTCAACAAGGTGCGCCCGCTGGTGCGGGATGGTGGGCGGCTGGCGGCGATCAACAACGCTCTGTTCCTGAGCGGGGCCGACTACCTGGCGGCCCTGGAGCGGCTGTGCGCCGACGGTTACCTATCCATCGAGGCGCTCATCCCCGTTCCGGCGGACGTGACTGGCTTCCCGGGGACGGTTGTCGCAACGCCGCCGCGCCACCCGGCGCCGTTCAATCATCCGACCAAGATCGTGATTTTGAGGGTTAAGAGGAAGTAGGAAAAGATTTCCGCCAGGCAATTCACAAGAGTTGAACACCTATTGATTGACTCTCTTTTTCATCCTCAGCACCAAAAGGTCAGCCAGGGCTAAGGGTTTTTCTTATCGGCGAAGCCCCCAGCCTTTCCAGACCTGGTACATGCCGGTGGGGATGTAGCGGCCCTGGGCATCGGCCTGGGCGGTGATCGCAGCCAGCAGTTCAGCGAAGCGCCGGTCGGCCTGGACAAAGCACGGAATACCGCATTTTCCTGGTATCATATAGTTGGTTGATCGGCATCGGGTTACTCCGTTTCTAAAATGGTTCCGCAAAACCAGTTCTAGTGGAGAATCCTTGCCGGTCAACCTATCCGTTGTAAACTGTCAGGTGGCTAGATTAAAAATAGAGGAATATTTTTCTGCTAAAAATGATAGGTTTTCTCTTATGTTTCTAATTTTATTTTTGATAAGGATTTCCAATGCAGGGAGGTCCCAAAGTAAAACTTCCTGGTGAAAGAGTGACAAGATCATCTGCTAACAATTCAAGAAATGAAAAATAGGAGCGTGGCGCGAAATTACTTGATTTTGGATTGGCTCCTTTTGGACCATTACGGGCAGCTATATCAATAGAATATTCAGGCGTTTCTTGATTTCCACTTCCGTATGGTCTAATCAATTTTGCCAAAGGCTGTCCTTTTGTGACCATTTCACCAACTCCGAGACCATCCACTAGCCCGCTCGAGTGAACAATATCTATATATACTTGATTTCCGGCACGTGAAAAAGGGGTTTCAATTGTTATTTCCCATCCTGTGAAATCATTCACAAAACCTGCTTCAGTTATAACACCATTTACTGGAGACAATACTATATGTTCTCCTTTGTTGCCATAAGCATACACAATTCCATCTCCTGCATGAAAATGTGTGTCAGTAAACAAATAGCAAGACAACAAAGTTGGTTTAGTTGTTGTAGTATCCCATGGTAATCCCACATCAGCAGCTGTCAATGTTGGCAAATACTTACGATGGTGAATTGGTGCATATTTATTAAAATAAAATAATGCTTCGCCTGGCCTGATAGAATCAGGCCCCAATGGTTTTCCATTCTCATCATATACTAAAACCGGGCTATGAGCTGCGGCCAATTGATCAATAATTGAATCGATTGCATTATCATATAAAGGTGCCCCATTTGGCCCGCTCTCATTATAGCAAGGACTGAGATGACCTGTGTCAAATACTTGACTTAAAGAGTCTCCTGGAAAAAAGGTAAATCCTGCCTTAACAGCCTTTCCATCTTTTACTGCCTGCTCGCAGGTCTGTACTATCAGATCAAGCGCTGTTGGCTGGACATTATGTATCGCTGGAGAAAGATATGCTATTGATGAGTCATCTGCAGTGACTATTCTTATCTTTTCATTATTAATTGATAAAATTATCTCCAAGGCAGATTGACCTCCTGGGAGAGTTATGTTTTGTTGAGAACCAACGCTTATAATTACATAATCTGGTGAAACATCAGCCGGCAATTGATCATATATTGCACTCCATGGGACCAGGCAGTTTCCGATCTGAATTTTCTTACCACTTCCCCCGCATTTAATCCCTGTATACCATTGATCAATCAATGCAGATAAAGCTTGCTCTGGTGTAAGTGGTACAGCTGTTGCAGTCGGCATTGCTGTTGGGCTTGGCTGAACAATCTGAGCTGTTGGAGTTGCAGTCGCTCTATATTGAATTCTAGGATCTTCATTAGCTTTATCTGTTGACTGAGCAGTCACGAACAAAAAATAAATAACGAACAGAATTATATAGCTGATCACGTTCAATTTGATAACGATTTTTACTATCCTATCTCTTGCCAGCGTTTCTTTGAGTATTTTCACCAATAATAAATATTCAATCAGCAGGGTCAAGATGAAGGATAAAATGAACGATATGCCACAAACTGGGATGACATAATGGAACAAAATCGCAATGGGAATTCCTACCAATGTCGAGGCAGCATTTATGATAAATGAGTACCAGAGCGCCTTTTTAAATGGCAATTCCAGGTTTGGGTAGCGATTGATATACTCATGCAGATAGACCGCTTCAAGCAGCACAACAATAATCAATAGAACAAGTGCATAGGGAATTGAAGAAATCAGGCCTATTACACTTATCCCAACATTAAGCGGTGGTACAAGAGACACCATACTTGTCACAGAATTCACAACTGCCACTCCACCACAGCGCCGCCATAGCCGGGGATCTCCATCTGCCACTGGTTGTTTTCCAGCACAAGGCGGCTCTTCCCACCAGGATTTATCTGGCTGGCAGCTTTCAGCAGACTGCGCGACGTGACCGTGACCAGCCTGCCTTCTGGCTGGTGGTTCGCCAGGATGGCATAACCTCGCCGATCTCCAATCAACCCGGCCACTTCCACACCAGGAACGTCGGTGGAAAACAGCGCTGTGCATCCAGCCCATTGGATCAGCCCGCCATAAATCTGGTGGCTGTTATCTGAGCGTTCAAAAGCGGAGGGCTTAATGGCCAGGTAGGTTTCCAGCGGGTAGGCGCAGAGCAGCGTTTTCCCCTGACCATAGGTATGCGCTGCCAGCGCCGGGCAGCTTTCCTGGTCTACGGCGAGGACCTGCCCTCCGTTCATGTCCAGCGTGGCAGGCCAATGCCTGGGATTGCTGGCGTCGGCCTGGTATTGAAGGGTAGTCCCCGCGGCGATTCCGCCAAATGGCTCGATAAAGGTCAGGGTCACCTCCCCTGCAGGCGCATGATCCGCCAGCCGCGCGCCGAACAAATCGCCCATCTCCGGAATGGCCGCATCGGCGCATAGCGAGGCGTACAACACCCCCCCAGCCCGCACATATTCCCGCGCCTGATCCCAGAAGGTCGTATGGACATGCGCTATGTTGCGCTCGGTGCTGGTGAGCGGCGAGGGCAGCAGAAGCAGGGGATGCTGCTGCCAGTGGGAATACTCGCGCGGCATGTCGACTTTCAACCCGGCCCGGCGAGCCAGGATGAAGGCGTTGAGCAGGGCGCGCGTCAGCCACAGGTTGGTCTCGCCAGTCTCAAACCCATCCTGAACGGAGGTATAGGGGATAGCTCCCGAACCGCTCAGCCCGGAACGGGAGAAATCCCCGTGCGGTTTGGCCCACTCATGCGGCACAATCAGGGCCGCCTCTCCTGGAGCGGGCTGCAGGCCGTTGAAGTCCATCTGGCTGAGCAGCTGGCTGAACTCGCGCAGCACACCGCCCCGAGGGCGCTCCTGACGATCCCAGGTGGTCAGTCCGAACTGGGTCTCGTGCGGGGCGCGCAGGTAAGGGATGCGCTGGAACTGCTCCGGGGCGGCGTCGGTGAAGCACCAGGCCAGGAACCCGCAGGCGCCCGCTGCCAGGCTGGAATACAGGGTCACCCGGTCGAAATGAGCAATGCGCTCCGGGCTGTACTGCGCCGAAGAAGCGCCAAATTCATGGATCATCACAGGCCGGCCTGCGCCCAGCGAAAGCGTAGTCTGGAATGCGCCGCAGTATGCGCCGCGCTCGGAGAGCATGGGGTCGGGAAAGCGATCCAGGGTATAGATCGAATACGGATGAGCGGAGAAAAAGTCCACCTCAGCCGCCAGGTTGTCCGGGCGGAAGGGGCCATGAAAGACATCTTCCATGCTCGTGCCAACGCACAGCAGATGCTCCGGATCATAGCGGCGCAGCGCGCCAGCAATCAAGCGCGTCCAGTTGATCGCCATGGCATCCGTAGTCTGGTCGCCCACGATCCAATAGGGGGGCTCATCGGTCAAATCCCAGGCCAGGATGGCTGGCTCTCCTCGGTAGCGACGGGCAAACTCGGCGGCGTGATCGGTCTGCAGGCGCAGCATTTCGGGATCGGCGTGCGGGTGGCGTCCCTGCCGCCAGGGGATATCCCAAAAAGCCTCGCCCACTTCTCCACCAATAAACAGCGTAGGATGCAGGTATATTTCGAATTCGTGGGCCAACTGGATGAAAAACTCGAACTGCCGAAACGCATTGGGGTTGTAGCTGCCCGGGCGCGGCTCGAACCAGGCCCAAAACAGATCAATGCGGACAGTGTTAAAACCAAGCTCCCGCATGGCGGCAAAATCGTTCCGCAGCTCTGCCTCATCCCATTGGAGAGGCCACTGCAAACCAGTTTTTGCCGGGATCCAGTGCGCCCCGATGGGGATGAAGCGCTGATCCCCGCGAGTGAAATAATTGCCATCGAGTAAAACAGAAATAAGAGTCATAAGATGATTGGGGAAAGAGTATGCTTACATCCCCAACTTCACACGGATGAACGAGCGCACGCGCTCTGCAGCCCCGACCGCCGCTTTTGCTTCCCCTTTGTTGGCAGACAACCCGGGATAACGAAATTGAACTGCATATCCCTCCAACGCATTTAAATCCGCTTGTATCAACATGAAGCTGGCGTCGCTCTTTATGATCAATGCCAGCAATTCTGCCAGGCTGTGAATGCGTGGAATTGGAGGGCTGCTTTCTTGAAGCACAGCTTTCATATACTTCTCAGCAGCTTGCTGAGCATGAAAACATACAGCGTCATAATTTGGGGCTTTTCGCGCCCGATATTCCCGCCCGGCGGTGAGGAAATCGCCTTCTGCTTTTTCCACCCATTCAAGCGTCAGGGGATTCATACACCACTAGCCCTTTTTTAGTGATTTCTTGCAAGAATGAGTCGCCCAATTTCAGGCGCTCTTCCAAACGGGATGGCTTGTATACAATGATATCTACACCAAAGAGCGGATTTACATGCTGCCGTATTTCTAACGCCTGCTGTGTTTCGCGCATATGCGTTTCCATGACAATAAGCAAATCCACGTCACTTTCTGGGCGTGGGGTTCCGTAGGCATATGAACCAAATAAGATAATCCGCTTCGGTTGAAATTTTTCGACGATCCGCGAAATTAACTCCTGAATAATGCTGTTCGGGATTCGTGACCGCTCATCGACCGTCGGCGCAACCAAAACCATCATTGTTAATTCTCTCCGATAAAGATTATACAATACTTTCAGTTGATTGTTCCAGCGCTTGTTTTTTCATCCAAATCCGTCTATACTTCTGATACTTGATGTGAAAGCTTCTCAATACGGAGGTTAACATGCACTATCGTGAACTTGGACGCACCGGGTGGAAAGTATCCGCGATCAGCTTTGGCGCCTGGGCTATCGGCGGCACCTGGGGCGCGGTGAAAGACCAGGAATCCCTGGCCGCGCTGCATCATGCGCTGGACATGGGCGTGAATTTCTTCGATACCGCCGATGTCTACGGCGATGGGCACAGCGAACAACTGCTGGCGCGCCTGCGCCGGGAACGCAGCGAGCCTTTCTATATCGCCACCAAGGCTGGACGCCGGCTGGATCCGCACACCGCCGAGGGCTACAACCGGGTGAACCTGACCGCTTTTATCGAGCGCAGCCTCAAGAACCTGGAAGTCGAAGCCCTCGACCTGCTCCAGCTGCACTGCCCACCCCCCGCGGTCTACTACATGCCCGAGGTATTCGGCGTGTTGGATGACCTGCAGCAGGCCGGCAAGCTGCGCCACTACGGAGTGAGCGTCGAGAAAGTAGAAGAGGCTTTGAAGGCGATCGAATATCCCAATGTCCAATCGGTGCAGATCATCTTCAACATTTTCCGCCAGCGCCCACGGGATCTGTTCTTTGCAGAAGCCCAGCGCAGGGGTGTGGGCATCCTGGCGCGGCTGCCGCTGTCCTCGGGGATGCTGACCGGCAAGCTGACCCGGAACAGCCAGTTCGAATCCGATGATCACCGCCTGTTCAACCGGCAGGGAGAAGCCTTTGACCGGGGCGAGACGTTCTCAGGAGTGGATTATGAAGTGGGTTTGCAGGCGGTCGAAGCGCTGCGCCCGCTCACGCCAACCGGCATGAGCATGACACAGATGGCGCTGCGCTGGATTCTGATGTTCCCCGCGGTGACCTGCGCCATCCCCGGCGCAAAGCGACCGGAGCAGGTGGAGGAGAATGCCCTGGCAGCCGATTCCCCGGCGCTGCCCGAGTCTGTCATGACCACCATCGACGCGCTCTACCACCGGCAGATTCGCCCGCTGGTGCACCATTACTGGTAATCGAGGAAAGTGGCTCGCGCTTAAAGCTGACTCGCTAGGTTGCGGGCAGAGCCTCTGCCGGCGTTCGGCCATTCCCAGAAATTGCCTGCTGGAACTGAGGATCACGGCGGAACTGGCTCATATACAGATTGTAGTAGAAACCTTGCTTCGCCAGCAGTTCCTCGTGCGTGCCGCGCTCGATCACCTCGCCCTCATCCAGCACCAGCAGCAGGTCGGCGCTGCGGATGGTGCTCAGGCGGTGGGCAATCACAAAGCTGGTGCGCCCCTTGAGCAGCTTCTCCAGGGCTTTCTGGATCAGGCGCTCAGTGCGCGTATCAACGCTGGAGGTGGCCTCATCAAGGATGAGGATGCGCACGTCAGCCAGGGCCGCGCGGGCAATCGAGAGCAGCTGCCGCTGTCCCTGCGAGATGCCGCTGCCGCGCTCACCTAAGAGAGTCTGATATTTTTCGGGCAGCCGTTCGATAAAGGTATCCGCGTGCGCCAGTTTTGCTGCCGCGATGACTTCTTCGTCTGTGGCGTCGGGCCGCCCAAAGCGGATATTCTCCAGTACGGTCGCGCTGAACAGGAAGGTATCCTGCAGCACGATGCCGATCTGTTTGCGCAGCGATTCTGCCGTCATCGAGCGCACATCAATGCCATCGATGCGCACCGCTCCGCCGGTCACATCATAAAAACGCGGGATCAGATTGATGATCGTGGTCTTCCCCGCTCCGGTCGGCCCGACAATCGCGATGGTCTGCCCAGGATCAGCAGTGAAGCTCACATTGCATAATACTGGCTCATCAGCTTTGTAAGCTGCAGAAACCTGGTCAAATTCCACTTTCCCCTCAATGCTCGCCATAACGATGGCGTCAGGAGCATCCACAACCTCGGGTTGGGCGTCCAGCAGGCCAAAGATCCGCTCGGCCCCAGCGATGGCGCTCTGGATATTGGTCCACAGGGTGGCAATCTGCTGGATGGGTTGGTTGAAGCGCTGTACGTACCCCAGGAAGGTGATCACCAGGCCGAGCGAGACCGTCGCCCCGAGCATTTCGCCGCCGCTGAGCAAGATCAGCCCGCCCGCCACGGTCACGATTGCCAACGCCAGGTACCCCAGCGCTTCCAGAATGGGCGCAAGGGCTGCTGTATAAGAGACCGCCTTAATATTGGCATCCCGGTTGGCGGCGTTGGTGATTTTGAACTGCTCGATATTTTCTTCCGCCCGGTTAAAGGCCTGCACCTCGCGCACCGCGGCGATGCTTTCCTGCAGCTCGGCGTTGACATTGCCCATCTCTTTGCGCGAACGGCGAAAGGCTTTGCGCGCTTGGGTAGAAAACCAGATCGTGGCGATGATCATCAGCGGCGTCACAGCCATGCTCAGCAAGGCAAACCCCACGCTCTTGGTGAGCATGTTGTAAGCGATCCACACCAGCAGCAGAGCGCCGCTGGCGACGTTGACCAGGGCGAAGTTGACCGCCTGGGCGATCGTTTCGGTATCGTTCGTGATCCGGCTCATCAAATCGCCGGCTTCATGTTCCGTGTGATAGCCGATATGCAAACGGTGCAGATGCTCGAACACTTTCACCCGCAGGCCGCGCAGCACATGCTGACCCGCCCAGGTCATGGTAAAAAAGGTCAGCCCGGTGAGTACTGATCCCGTTACATAGAGTGCAATAATCAGCAAAACCAGGCGGCCCAACCCGGCAATCCGCTCTATTTCCGATAAATTGGCCGAGGGGGCTTGAAAAGAGCCAGACAGGAAGAGCCCCTTGATCAGTTTTTGGGTCAATCCCTGCGGTTCGACCTCTTGCGATAACCAACAGTTGGATTGCGCCGTGCTGGCCGCCCCGCCCAGAAAGCTTGCCCCGCTGGTCTCCTGGGCGCCGTCCCCGAATGCGCTGGAAGCAATCTGAGTCAGATAGCAATCAACCAGCTGGCCGTTCAGTTCAGGCGTGGTCACCTGCGTCCAGGTGGATATCACCACAAAGGTCGCCGCCAGCAGCAGCGACAGCCAATAGGGCTTGAAATAGCTGCCCAGGCGTTTCAGGGTATCCGCAGTCTTTTTGGGTTTCGATGATTCTTGCAACATCATGTGCCGAGGGCCACCAAACATGTCTTACTCCTTCTAAAGAGAGAGAAATGGGATGAGAGCAGCTCAGGCTCTAATCTCTGCCTTCTCATCTCCGATCAATTGCGAACTGTAAATTTCAGCGTAAATTTCGCTTTCTTCCAGCAGATCCTCATGCTTGCCCCGCGCCACGATCTCGCCCTTATCCAGGATCAGGATCTGGTCGGCGTTCATCACCGTGCTGATGCGCTGGGCGATCACAAAGCTGGTGCGTCCCTTCATCAGCAGATCCAGGGCATCCTGGATCTGCGCCTCGGTGGTCAGGTCGACGCTGCTGGTCGAGTCATCTAAAATTAAAATGCGCGGGTCCAGCAGCAGGGCGCGGGCGATTGCCACGCGCTGCTTTTGACCACCGCTGAGGGTCGCGCCGCGCTCGCCCACGGGGGTATCATAGCCCTGGGGGAACTCCATGATGAAGTCATGGGCCGCGGCCGCCTTTGCCGCTGCCATCACCTCGTCCAGGGTTGCCTCCGGCTTGCCAAAGGCGATATTGTCGCGGATGGTCCCGACGAACAGGGTGGTTTCTTGCAGCACGATGCCAATCTGGCTGCGCAGCGAATCGAGGGTGACGTCGCGCAGATCGTGACCGTCGATGGTGATCTGGCCCTCGGTTGGATCATAAAAACGCGGCAGCAAGTTGATGATGCTGGTTTTGCCCGATCCAGTCGCGCCCAGCAAGGCCACCGTCTGGCCCGGAGCGGCTTCAAAAGTCACTTTTTTCAGCACCGGTTCGCCAGCGCCCACATAACGGAAGGAAACATCTTCGAATTTGACCGTGCCATCCAATTGAGGCAGTTCGATGGCGTCCGGTTTATCCGTCACATCGCTGCGAGCGTCCAGGATTTCAAAGATGCGCGTCGCTGAAGCAGCGGCCTGCCCGAACTGGGTGATGATGAAGCCGAACTGCGCCACGGGGAAGAACAGATACATCAGATACAGGCTGAACTCCTGCCATTCGCCCAGGGTCAGGGTGCCGCGGATGATCTGCTGTCCGCCGACGTAAATCACTGTTGCCTGTCCCAGGTTTGCGATCATGAATGTTAGTGGAAATAAGAAGCTGAACAGGCGTGCAATCAAAAGCTGCTGGTTCATCAGATTATCGGCGGCCCGGTTGAATTTCTCCTGTTCACCAGGTTCACGCGTGAAGGCCTTGACCACCTTGATCCCAGCCAGGTTCTCCTGCAGCAGCGTGTTCAGTGCAGAAATCTTCTGCTGCACCAGCATGAACAAAGGCTGGCTGATGCGGCCAAAAATCATGAACAGGGTCAGGGCTACCGGCAGGATCCAGATGGTAGCCAGCGCCAGGCGCGCATTTGTAGTGAACAGGATGATCAGGGTGCCTGTCAGCAGCACGACCGCGCCTACCAGCTGCAGCAGACCCTGGCCAATAAACATACGCACCTTCTCCACATCATCCGTGGCGCGGATCATTAATTGCCCGGTCTGGTTGCGGTCATGGTACGAAAACGATAGGCGCTGGATTTTGGCATACAGGTCGTTGCGCATATCGTAGGCGATGCTCTGCGAGTTGCGCTCTGCCCAATATGCCTGCAGAAAGCCGAACAGGCCTCTCAGCAGGGCGAAAACTGCGATGGCGATCCCGGCGCGCCAGAGCGCGCTGGGCGCACCAGCGACCTGGGAGTTCAGGTGATCGAGCAGCTGCTGCAGGGTCATCCCCGGATCAAGATTGAGAAAAGCCAGGATTTGTGGCAGCGCCTGGCTGATGAAAGCGGCGGGTATGGCTGGCAGCCGCTCCACCAGCGTTTGAGCAATCACACCGTTGGTCACAGCATCAATGATATTGCGCACCATGCGTGGAACTGCCAGCATGGACAGCGTAGATACCAGCAGGAAGATGTAAGGCAAGGCAGCCTGGCCGCGATAATTCCACAGGTAGCGGGCGGCGCGCCCGACCGCGCCGCCGACAGGCGCGCCTCCAGCGGCCCCAGGTGGGCTAAAACGTCCTTGACGAGGTTTCTTTGAGGAGTTTGGCACAGTTAAGTTCCTTATAGGATTTATGAGACCGTTTAGTATATTCCTGCGGTTGAGATATGTCAATCAAAATCTCTGCTTGCCAGCAATTCTCAATATGCTGAAGTTGGCGATGCCAATGGCGAAAAAGCCGTTTCTACAAAGCTGGTCAAGGCCATCAGCAAGGTT
>JAFGQI010000082.1 GCA_016935755.1 Anaerolineales bacterium | reverse complement strand
CGCATTGCCCGCGGCATTGCCGAAAACAGCGCCAACGCTGTGCTGATCAAGCTCAACCAGATCGGCTCGCTCTCCGAAACAATTGCCGCCATCGAGATGGCTCGCAAGGCCAGCTGGGGTGCGATGGTTTCTCACCGCTCAGGCGAGACGGTGGACAGCTTCATCGCCGACCTGACCGTAGCCATGGCAACCGGTCATTTGAAGACTGGCGCGCCTTGCCGCGGTGAGCGGGTGGAGAAATACAACCAGCTCATGCGCATTGAAGAAGAGCTGGGCGAGGCAGCCATTTATGCCGGGCGAAAAGCTTTCGTACGTTAACGTACCATGTTGACCTTCTACTGCCCGGAGTGCTGGAGCGAGATAATTGGCCTCGAGACCCACTGCCCGGTGTGCGGCTTCGAGTTGGCCCAGGATCAGGCGTTAAGCTTCGAAGAGAAGCTGCTGCGCTCCCTGGAACATCCCGTGCCGGAGAGACGCTATCTGGCAATCCAACTGCTCGGTCAATTGGGCAGCCAGGCGGCTCTTCCCGGGCTGGAGAAGCTGCTGGATAATGAAGTCGACGATATTTACGTGCTGCGGGAAGTCCTGGAGGCGTTGAGCAAGATCCAGGGCTCCCGTAGCCGGGAGTTATTACAAAAGGGAACAGAACATCCATTTCCTCTCATCCGCCAATTGGCGGAAAGGTTATTGGAAAATAGACCCGCTGAAAAAAGTGGAGTTAACTGAAAACCGAAATGAATTCTGAATCTTGTTCGCTCATCCTCGTCCGTCACGGGCAAACCGAATGGAACCGCGTGGAGCGTTTTCGCGGCCGCGCCGATGTGCCGCTGAACAAAACCGGCCTGGCTCAAGCTGAAGCCACCGGGCAGCGCGTGGCTGCGCAATGGAACCCCGTTGCCGTTTATTCCAGCCCACTCTCGCGCGCCCTCCAGACCGCCGAAGCTATCGCAAAGCACTTCAACCTGCCTGTGCAGGTTCACCCAGGTCTGGCCGATATTGATTATGGTGAGTGGCAGGGCCTGACGCCCGACGAAGCTCGCCAACGCTGGCCTGAGCAGGTGAATAACTGGTACAACCACCCAGAACAGGCGCACATCCCGGCTGGAGAAACCCTGGCTGATTTGCGCGCCCGCGCCATGCAAACCGTGAGCGAGCTGGCCGCGCATCACGCCGGGGAAACGGTAGTCTTAGTTGGCCACACCGTGATCAACCGGATCATTCTGTTAGGTGTGTTAGGGCTGGGCAACGAGCGCTTTTGGCATCTCAAGCAAGACACTTGCGCCATCAATGTCTTTGAGGCTGAAAGGGATGATTTTATGCTCGTATCCCTGAACGACACTTGCCACTTAGAGGGTAGATGAGTCATGCCCAATAACCCCACCTACTTCGAGCTGTTGAAAGCCTGTACCCAGCCTGGTTGCCCGGTATGCCGGTTAGAACAGGAGGCCGTCGAGCGTTATCTGGATCACCTGTTTTATGAGAGTGTTAACGACCCCGGCGTACGCGCCCACCTGCGCAATAGCCTGGGCTTTTGCCAGGAACATACCCGGTTGATATTGAATGCCAGGTTGGGTGGCGCGCTTGGGATGTCTATCATTTATCACGATGTATTAGGTACAGTACTGAAGCGGCTCTTGGGGACAAAAGCCCTTTCAGACGAATCTACCATCTTTTCCCGGCTTTTGGGGCGTATTCCTGCTGATCTTGAAACGATCCGGAAAAGGATCAGGCAGGCTATCAGCCCTCATGAACCTTGCCTGGGCTGCCGCCAGAGAGATAGTACGGCCTACATGGTTCTCTCGGTGTTAATGGAGAAGATCCAGGATCAAGAGATGCTTGCGGCGTTCGCCAACTCGGACGGATTATGTTTGCCGCACCTGCGGCTAGGTTGCAAGCTTGCACAAGATGAAGTTGCGCTGGCGGAGTTGCTCAAGGTTGAGCTTGAAAAGCTAGAAAAACTGCATACTGAATTGGCTGAGTTCGTCCGTAAGAACGATTATCGCTATATCAAGGATGGATTTGGACCAGAAGGCAATGCCTGGCGGCGAGCAGCTCAACTGGCAGCCGGGGGGCAGGTAAATAAACAAGATCATGCGTAAAATGGGGTAATGAACATCTTTCGCAACACCCGTATATAGCCGGGCTGAAAGGATGCCTCGATTTGGTATACACAAAGTAATCTCGGATGTCGCCTCCGAGATTTCAACCCTGCGCCCCTGCCGTGGATCACTCACAAGGTTTACGATTTTGTAATATCTTAATCGGAATTCTGTGTCATAATAAACGCGATCATCGATATTCATCAGGAGGTTCGATGCGCATGGCACACGCCCTCTTCTTTCTAAATACCCTCATCTGGCTTATCCTGGCCCTGACCACCTATTTGCAGAGCGCCTTCAGCCTGTCCTGGATCCTGGCGCTGCTGATGCTTGGGAACGCTGCCGCCATGGCGCTGGCAGGCTGGGGCTTGTATAAAAAAGACCGGCGCGCTTATTACTTCAGCCTGGCGCTCCTGGGGGTGAACATCCTGTTGACCTTCACTGATCAATTTGGCCTTCTCGATGGGATCACCCTGGCGATTGATCTGGTCTTACTCGGGTTGCTGTTTTTCCAGCGCGATCGCTACCTGCAAAAATCGATGACGAAAGGAGAAAATAACTCGTGACGATGACCCCCACCTCCTCCAGTAGTTTCTACGCCCCGGTGGATGACGCCCAGCGGGATGCCTTCCTGGAGGGCTATCTGCAATTTCTACATCTCAGGGATGGAGAATTAGACCCCCAGACCGGCGCCTTAGCCAACCGGGAAAGCAGCCTGCAAGCGATGAACAGCTCTCCCATCCGTTACAGGGGCCGCCTCTCCCAGGACGATTTTGTTCGGCTATACGCGAATTTCGATTCCTCCGCCCCACAGCTCACCCCCGAATTGCTGGTGCTGCTGACCTTCTGCAAGATGAACGCCGGCGAGGCCTATGGCGTGCGCGTGGTTAAGGCCATCCACCAGCGCCGCCACCAAGATGACTCCCCGCTCAACCGGGCGATCCTCTTCGCCCAGGAGGAAGAAGAATACCACACCCGCATCCTCGTCGGGGCAACCCATCATTTTGACATCCAGGCCGAAGGCGCTTACCTCCCCAAGCTGCTACTTAAAGTCTTGATTCATTCGATTGCTTACGCGCCCCAACCCCTCTTCCACCCGATCCTGTATGGCGCTGAAGTGGCAGGGGTCTACCTCTTCAACTGGACCCTGAACCGCCTCGGTGATTTCTTCCAGGACCAGCCTGAACTGCGCGTCGCCCTTGAACAGCGCTTGATCGAAATCTTGATTGACGAGATGGGCCATGTCGCCTTCAACCGCCTGGCCATGGGCGAGTCAGGCCGCCGCCTGGGTCAAATCCTGGCCAGCCAGACCGTGCGCGGCTTCCCTTTCATCACCCCCGAAGTGGTCGCCCTGGGCTTTGACCGCGCTGTGCAGCGCCAGTTCAACCGCTTCGACCTGTCCCAACTCCCCGAAGAGGTGCGCCAACGAGGCTTCTTCGCCTGATCTCGAATTGAACCCGGGCGCCTTTTGACTGAGATCCCTTACGCTTTCCTCCGACCAGTCTATGACCCACACCGCATCTTTTCCAGGCACAATCATCTCAGCCAAGAATCTACATAAATCCTATCGCCGCGGCCAGGTGACTGTGCCCGCCCTGCGCGGCATTGACCTGGCAGTGGAGACTGGCGCTTTTGTGGTATTTATCGGTCCCAGTGGTTGCGGCAAATCCACCCTGCTCAACCTGATTGGCGGCATTGACCAGCCCAGCTCCGGCAGTTTACAAGTCTCCGGGGTACAGTTGGAGGCTGCCAGCCAGGCTGAGCTGACCCGTTTTCGCCGCCAGCATATTGGCTTTGTCTTCCAATTTTACAATCTATTGCCCTCTTTGAATGCCCTGGATAACGTCTGCCTGCCGCTGCTGGCTCAGGGATGGCGTTGGGGCCGCGCCCGCCAACGCAGCGCCACAATCCTGGCCCAGGTGGGGCTACACCAACGCCAAAAGCACAGGCCGGGCGAGCTGTCCGGCGGCGAACAGCAGCGCGTGGCAATCGCTCGCGCCCTGGCAGGCTTGCCAGACCCTCCCACCCAAGCCCTGCTCCTGGCGGATGAACCCACCGGCGACCTGGATTCGGTCAACGCCAGGACGGTGATCTCCTTGATGCACGAGCTGAACCAGCGCCTAGGCGTAACCTTACTGGTCGCCACCCACAACCTGACCATCGCCCAGGAGGCAGACCAGGTTTATGAAATGCAGGATGGGCGTATCCATTCCTGGGGGAGCCCGTCATGAACCCCCTATCGGCGACCCTGGTCGCTTTGAGCCTCCTGCTAAAAGACCTGTGGGCCGATCGTCTGCGCAGCCTGCTGACCTTGTTCACCCTGGGCGCCATGGTCGTCAGCTACCTGATCCTTTCAGCCATCAGCGCCACCCTGGATGATTTCGGCCAGGGCATCATCGCCCTGGGCCGCAACCTGGTGATGTTCTCCGCCGATATTATTGATCCCATGGAAAGCACCTTGACCCTGACCGACCTGCAGGCCGCCGCCCAGGCTATCCAGGACGAATACGGCCCTCAAGCTGTACGCCAGGTCTCTCCGATAATCTTCCGTCACATGAAGGTCGGAGAATGGATACTCCAAGTAGCCGCTATATCCCCCGAAGATAAGCATACGGTCTACCAGATTGAAATGCTCCAAGGGCAATTCCCTTCCGGCCCAAGCGATGTAGCGATCAGCCAGACGGCTTATGCTACTGCGCTTTGGAAACCTGGCGAGACCCTTTCCATCTACGGCAGCGATTTTCAAATCGTCGGCGTATTTCAGATCTCTGGCAGCCAGGCGGCGTCAATCATCATGAATTATGAAACCGGGCAGGCCTTATTTGGCCTGGATGATCGCTTTCAGATCGGCGTCATTCAAATCGACCCGCGCCTGGACGCCGAAGCAGCCCGCCGGGTAGCTGAAAGCGCTCCAGCCCTAGGCGGGCAGGTCGCTATTTACCTGGAAGACCAGCTCAATGCACAATATCACGAACATGTCCAAAGCCTGGTTGACCTGATCAATATTTTCAACCTGCTGGCGTTGCTGGCGATCACTTTCGGCGCCTATCACGCGGCCAGCCTGACCCTG
>JAFGQI010000010.1 GCA_016935755.1 Anaerolineales bacterium | reverse complement strand
TGCGCCAGAACCGCCTGGGGCTGCTGCAGCGCATCGCCGCCCTGGCGAGCGGCGCGGCGGACATGTCCCGCTTGGAGGGATTTTAAAAGCCGTCCGATTTGATCTACGAGATTCTTATCCAGGCGTCTCGACTGTCCATCGATCCAGCAGTTCACCATTTTTATCGATCGCCGAAAGCTCGATCCGGTCGGCGTAGAGTTCCACCAGCACAAAGTGCGTGCGGCGAGCGTAGATCTGGCTCTGCGGCAGGATCTCCCCGGCCGCGTAGATGATGCTGGAGCCGCCGCCGGAGACGATATAGGTAATGCCATCGGCAAACAGGCGCTCGTAATGGTGGCTGTGCCCAGAAAACGCCAACGGCACCCTGGAAGTTGAAAAGAGCGGATGCCAGGTCTGGCGGATGGGGATGCCATCCTGGGGGTGGACAGAGCCGCTGAAGAACGGCGGCACATGGAAGATGGGGATGGTATAGCGGAAGCGGGGGTCCGCCAGGCGCTCTTCCATCCAGGCCTGCTGTTCAGCCCGGCCTGGAACGCCGTAGAAGGTCTGCGAGTCCAGCAGCATGAACTGCACGCCCTGTTTGGCAAAGGCGTAATACTGGCGGGCGCCGCTGGCGATGGTGGATTGAAAGGCAGGATCGAAAAACGGCGGGAAGGCATAGTAATAAAAAGGCTGCTCCTGCCAGTAGGCTGGGCGGTCATAGTCGTGGTTGCCTATGACAGTATAGATGGGCATGTGGTGCAGCAGTCCGGACAGGGCAGTATAGAACTTGGTGGCGTATGCTTCAGCCGGGCTGGGGTCGTTTTGAATCTCAGCGACGACATCCCCGGTATGGATGGCAAAATCCAGATCATAGGTCAGCATGCGCTCAACCAGAGCCACCGTAGCCGGGTCGCCAAAGCTGGCGTCGCCAAACACGCCAAACCGCAGCGGCTCCTGGCTGGCAGCTGTGCGAAAATGCACCGCGCCCCAGGCCGCCTGCCTGAAGGCTGGCTGGCGCAGGGAACCATCCCCCTCGCTCAGGCCGACCTGCGCCTGGTACTCCACCCCCGGCTGCAGGTTTTCCAGCACCAGCTGGTGGCGGGTTTGAGTGGGTTCCAGGAGAACAGCCGTTGAGGTGGTCCCCGCATCGCCCCCGGCTGGCCGGTAGAACAAGGCTCCTGAAGCGGGAGCGGCGAGTTCCAGGAAGAGCGTGGCGCTGGTTTCGGTGACGTGCTGCACGGTCAGCGGCAGCAGGTAAGCTGTCGCGCTGATGGGCGGCTCCTGGCTGAACAGATCGGGCACCGGCGTGCCTGGGGGCGGAGCCTCCGTAGGAGTGGGAGCAGCAGTCGCTGGAAGCGGCGAAGGGGAGGCCGCCGCAGCCATCGGGTCAGTGGGCATGGCCGAAGGGAGCGGATCATTGCCTGCCGGAGGCGTTGTGGAAGCTACCGGAGCAAGGCCCGTAGAACTCCAACAGGCCGCGGCCAGGAGAGATACGACCATCCATAAGATCAGCGGCATCACAGGCCGGGGGGCCAGGCGAGGAGTATTTCGTAAGTGAGAGACGCGATACCGTTTCATAGGACCTTAACCGATAAGAATTGTCTTTTTAGTATATCAGAATATTGGCGATGGGAACACCAATTTTCCCCATATGCTTATCCTAACCCTACCAGAATCAAACCAGCAAAAACCAGCCCCACCCCGATGAACTTGGGCAGGTGAGGCGGCTCCTTCAGCACGGTCACCCCAAGCAGCGCCCCCAGGGGAATGCTCAGCTGACGGAACGCCACCACATAGCTGACATTGGTCACCAGCCCCATCGCCAGCAGCACCAGGGTATAGGCGAGATAGATGCCCACCCCCACCAGGGCAGCCTGGCGCCAGCCGTTGGCACGGATGCGGGCTAGATCCCGGCGTCCTGAGCGGAGCGGCAGGATCACCAGCGCCAGGCACAGCGAGGCGCTCAGGCCCTCCAGCAGAGCATAGAGAGCCGTGACGATGGTGATCTGCGAAGCATCCACGGCAGGGCGCAGCAGGTTAATCGCCTGGCTGTCCACCAGCGAATAGCCCGCCATGCCCACGGCTGCCGCCAGCGCCCACAGGCAGGCCGGCTGGGTGTAGTTGCGCCAGTGAAAGGCGGCGAACCCCGGGATGGGCAATACCAGGCAGCCCGCCACCACCAGAAGCATCCCCAGGACTGCCAGCCGTTCCACCGGCTCGCCCAGCCCCAGCCAGCGAGTCAGCAGCGCCACAAACAGCACCGGCGTCGCCCGCGCCAGCGGATACACCACTGACAGATCGCCAGCGCGATAAGCGCGCGCCAGGGCGGTATAGTACAGAGCTTGCGCTATCCCGGTGATCACCAGTTGAAACCAGACCAGGCGCGCCAGGCTGAAAACCTCTCGTAGACCGCCCTTAACCAGAAAGAGCACCGGCAGGAGGCATATGCAGCCCAGGGTATTAGCAGCCAGCATGAACGCCGGAGAGGGGTTCTCGCGCTTTCCCAGCAGGTTCCAGGCGGCATGCACGCCCGCCGAGAAGATCAGCAGCAGCGCGGCAGGCAGAGTCATCGGCAGGCCAGCATCAGACGCCGCGCAGGGATTGACCTACCTGGCGCTGGTATCTTCAACAGAAAATTGGGATTTCAGGAACATTGAATCTGGCCTCCGCCCGGCTATTATACGCCCGCCTGGGACTGGCTGGTATAATTTGGATTGACGCCGCACCCTCATCGCTCCTATCGCATAACTTCTTGGGAAGCAATACTTAGGCGACCAACCCGGCCGCAAGGAGTCCAACATGTCAAAACCAGAGAGTTCTATCCATCAGGTGATCGTCTACCCGGACCGGGCACGCCTGACCCGCCGCAGTGAAATTGCCTTGGAGGCTGGCGCCCACCAGATCGAAATTGCCGACCTGCCAGTGGTCATCAACCCTGATTCGCTGCGCGCCACAGCGCATGGCACGGCTCGCGCCCGCCTGCTGGGCCTGCAGGCGCACAAGGTTTTTTACAGCGACACACCCTCTGAGCAGGCGCATGAGCTGGAAATGCAGATCGAGACCCTGCAGGATGAAATCGCCGCCCTGGACACCCAGAGCGAGCTGCTCAAACAGCAGCATCTCAAACTGGATGCGTTAGCCGGTCATACCCAGATCTATGCCACTGCCCTGGCAGCAGGCGAAACCAGCCTGGAGGCGCAGCTGGCATTCTACGATAGCCTGCGAGCCACGATGAGCCAGCTGGATACCGAGCAGCACCAGCTTGCCATCCGCCGCCGCGAGATGGATCGCCGCCTGGCACAGCTCAAGCGCCAGCTCGACCTGCTGCGCAGCGCCCGCCCACGCGAGCGCTATGCTGCCTTCGTGGAAGTGGAGGTGACTGATCCAGGCAGCCTGACCGTTGAGTTGACCTATGTCGTCTCAAATGCTGGCTGGAAGCCGCTGTATGATCTGCGTCTGGTTGAGGAGAATGGCAAGGCCGAATTAGAAATTGGTTACCTGGCCCAGGTCACCCAGCAGACAGGAGAAAACTGGGAGAACGTGGAACTGACCCTCTCCACTGCCCGTCCCGCGCTGGCAGCTACGCTGCCTGAACTGGAACCCTGGTTTATCGGTCCGCCTCCACCGGTGATGCGTGCTGCCCTCCCCAAGGCAGCCGCGCCTACGGGAATGGTCATGGCTGCCGCGGCGCCCGATATGGCGATGCGGGAGGTCAGCAAGATAGCGGAGGCAGAAGCCGAAGTGGTGCAGGCCAGCGTTGACAGTTCTGGTGCAGCAGTCACCTACCATGTGCCGGCCAAAGTCAGCATCCCGGCGGATGGCGCTCCTCATAAAGTTTCCGTGGCGCGCTACTCCCTGCCTCCCAAACTGGATTATGTCAGCGCGCCAAAGCTGGCCGAGGCGGCCTACCGCCGGGCCAAAGTCACCAACGACAGCCTCTACACGCTGCTGCCGGGCGCTGCCAACCTCTTTGCTGGAGGAGAGTTCATCGGAACGACCCGTCTGGACTTGACCGCCCCCCAGGGGATGATCGAATTGTACCTGGGCGCCGACGACCGCCTCAAAGTTCAGCGTGAGCTGAAACGCCGCGAAGTGGATAAGACCCTCATCGGCGGCAAACGGCGCATCCATTTTGGCTACGAAATCCGCCTGGAGAACCTGCTTCCAGGAGAGGCGCATATTACCATTCACGATCAACTGCCTGTCTCGCGCCACGAAGAAATCAAGGTGCGCCTGGACTCTGCCGACCCTAAACCCGCCCAGCAAAGCGAGCTGAACCAGCTGGATTGGGAGCTGACCCTGTTCGCCAGGGAGAAGCGCACCATCCGCTTCGATTTCACGGTTGAATATCCCCAAGATATGAGCATCGCCGGGCTGCCATAACGCAATGGCATGTGTAAGGTCACGCGTTGAAGGAGAGGCTTCATGTCTGTAATTGACGAAATCAAAGCCCGCGTTGATATCGTCGACCTGGTGTCCGAGACGGTGCAATTGCGCCGGTCTGGGAAAAACTACACCGGGTTCTGCCCTTTTCACCCCAATACGCGCACACCTTCCTTCGCGGTCTTTCCCGATTCGGGCACCTGGCGCTGCTTCGGGCAGTGCAACGAGGGTGGTGATATCTTCAAATACGTGATGAAGAAAGAGGGCTGGGATTTTCCTGAGGCGCTGCACTATCTGGCAGAGCGCGCCGGAGTGCAGCTGACCCCTCCCACCCAGCAGCAGCAAGAGGCGGCGGAAGAGCATGATCATCTGCGCGCCTTGCTGGAAGAAGCCGCCACTTTCTACCACCACCAGCTGATGAACACTCCTGGCGGGAAAATCGCGTTGGATTATCTTCTCCAAAAGCGCGGCCTCCAGGCTGAAACCCTGGAATCCTTCGCCCTGGGGTATGCCCCTCACTCCTGGGATGCCATTCTGCAGTACCTGCGCTCGCGCAGCCATTCCGAACAAGAACTGTTGGATGCCGGGCTGGTGGGGCAACGCGATGAGGGGGGCGTGTATGACCGCTTCCGGCATCGCATCATGTTCCCCATCCGCGATGAGCGCGGCCGCATGGCTGGTTTTGGCGCCCGCATCCTCAATCCCGATGACGTGCCCAAGTTCCTGAATTCACCCCAGACAGCCGTGTTCGATAAGGGGCGATTGCTGTATGGATTGGACCACGCCCGGCGCGCCATCCGCAGCCTGGATCAGGTGGTCATTGTTGAAGGCTATCTGGATGTCATCGCCCTGCACCAGGCGGGTTATGCCAATGCTGTCTCTCCGATGGGCACTGCTCTGACCGAACACCAGCTCAACCTGCTCAAACGCTTCAGCAAGCGCATCGTCCTGGCGCTGGATCCAGATGCAGCCGGCAACGCCGCCACCCTGCGCGGCCTGCAGATCGCCCGGCAAACGATGGAACGCGAGCAGGACCCAGTATTCGATGCGCGCGGGCTGCTGGGATACGAAGCACGCCTGCAGGCAGATATCCGCGTCACCGTTCTACCCGAGGGCCTGGACCCAGACGAGGTGGTCAATCGCGATCCAAAGGAATGGGAGCGGATTGTCGCCGAGGCGCGCCCGGTGGTTATCCATGTTATGGAAACATTGGCGAGCGGGCGCGACCTGGATGACCCCAAGATTAAGAGCGAAATTGCCTCCCAGGTTCTGCCGCTGATTGAGGACATACCCAATCCGGTCGAGCGCGACACCTATCGCCAGCGCCTGGCGCGCCTGCTGCGGGTAGATGAGCGCGCTCTGCTGGGCAGCGCCCCTGGCGGTGCCCGTTCCCGCCCAAAACCACGGGGCGAGCAGCGCCGCCAGCCATCAGGTTCTTCCACCGCTGCGCCAGAAGCGGAAAGCCATAGCCGGACGGTTTCTAGCAGCTACTTGTTAGAAGCGCACTGCCTGGGAGTGCTGCTGCGCCGCCCGGGACTGCTCTACCAGGTGGATCGCCTGCTGCTGCAAGAGGGCCTGCCCCGATTAATCCCGAACGACTTCCAACATGCCGATCACCAATCCATCCTGCGGCTGTTCCAGGATTCGATCGACCAGGATATGACCGAGCCGCTCGACTTCGTCTTCAACAATCTCTCCCTGCCGATGATGGATATAGCCGACAGCATGCTGGAGCGCACCGAAAAATTCGATCCCAGCGACGATCGCGTCCTGGATGATTTGATGCGCGGCCTGCTGGATCTGCGCAAGCGCAATCTTCATCAAGAGATCGACTACCAGCGCTACCTGCTCCAGGAGGCCCAGGAAGGAGCAGACCGCCAGCAAAATTCGCTGCTTGAGACCTCACAATACCTGGAAACTATGGTACAACTGACAGAGATGAAGAGACGGCTGGATCAAGCCATCAGCCAATACACCGGCCATTCAACGGTTACCCGGGCGGCAAAGAGCGCCGCTTAACATTCGGCGGGCAAAGAACAGCATCCACCAATAAAGGTTATCGCCTTGCTATGGAAGCGAACTTCGCAGCACCAGATCCGCAAGCAAAATATCCTTTGAGGCCAGAGAAGCCTGAAGAGCCCGATTTCGAGGGCGAGCAGGAAGAGGCTCTGCCAGCCGAGGATATTGAATCATCGCCGATTGACGAAATCGATGAGCTGCTGATCGGCGAGGATGGATTGCTGGATGAAGCTGCACTTGAACTCGGTGAAGACATTGAACCCGAGGCTTTAGCTGGTGATGATCTGGATTCTCTGCTCGCCGAGGGTGAATATGGCGAGGACGCCTTGAATATCATGGCGCCGGAGTTCGTTGCCCAGGAAGCCGGCGACAAAGATCGCCGTTTGCTGATTGCAGAAATTGGTGAAGATCCTGTCCGGTTGTACTTGAAGGAAATCGGCAACATTGAACTGCTGGCGCCAGATCAGGAGTTCTGGCTGGCAACCTGGCTCGAAGCAGGGCGCCGCCTGGAAATGCTAAGCCGTGCGCATCCCCTGGCGCGGGCGAAACCCAAAAACGATCCAGAACAAATACCACAGCAGGGGGAACTCCCAACTGCCCTTTCCGAGCCCAGTTCAAGTTCAGCGCCTTCCGGGGACGCCCAACGGCTTTATCAGGCCCTGCATGAAGACCTGACCACAACCTGGTCGCGCCTGGTGGAGGATACCCACCGCCTGGGATATGAGGCGCCCGACATCCAACTGATGCTGCTCGAAGCGCAAATGCTGCGCAACACCTGGCAGAGCGAGCAGCCCTCCTACCTGAGAGCATATCTCGATAATGGGCTGTGGGGCAGCGATCCTCTATGGAATGGTGTGGCGCGCCAGGCCTTTGCCGTCTTCCTGTACCTGTATACGCTGCCTACTGAGGCGGCGGATCGCCTGCAAAAGCATTTACAAAAACATCACTCCTTGCCCGGCGATGCAGTGCGCCGCAAAGGATCAACCCGTACGCTCCTGCTGCCAGATGAAGAAATTTGTCAAGCCGAGCTAGAGCAGATCCGCTCAAGGAATGAAGAAGCTCAATCTGCCATCATCCGAGCAAATCTGCGTCTGGTAGTAAGCGTTGCCAAGCGCTATATTGGTCGAGGCAGTTCCTTCCTCGATTTAATCCAGGAGGGAAACATCGGCTTGCTGCGAGCAGTGGGCAAGTTTGACCCCACCCGCGGCTATAAGTTCAGCACATATGCGACCTGGTGGATCCGCCAGTCCATCAGCAGATCGATTGCCGATCAGGCGCGCACCATCCGCATCCCGGTGCATATCTTTGAGTCGATCAACCGGCTGCTGCGCGTGCAGCGCGAACTGATCCAAAAACTTGGCCGTGAACCAACCAGTGAGGATATTGCTCTGGAGGCAGGCTACCTGGAGCCGCTGGATCGCCAGGCTATCCAGCGCTCGCTCGATGAATCCAGACCCCTGGACGCGGGAGTGCGCCAGCGCTGGCACCGGGCAGCCGCCAAGGTCAACCGCATCATGCGCGCTATGGAAGAACCAATGTCCTTGGACGGCCCGGTGGGCAATGAAGACAACAGCCAGTTGGGAGACTTCATAGAAGATGAAGATGCCCAGGAGCCCCTGGACGCGGCTGTCCGGGATATGCTGCGGGAGTCGATTAAAAACGCTCTGGCAGTTCTCTCCGAACGCGAGCGTCAGGTGCTGGAACTGCGTTTTGGATTGATAGATGGCAAGGATCACACCCTGGAAGAAGTAGGGCAGTATTTCAATGTAACCCGCGAGCGGATTCGCCAGATCGAGTCCAAAGCACTGCGCAAGCTGCGCCACCCCACGCGCAGCCGGCAGCTGCGTGATTTTCTCCGTTGAAATCCTTGTGAATTTTAACACATCCAGTATCTGGCAAAACTCGTTTTGCTGTGATAAACTATGAAAGTTCTAAGCACATATCGCGATTGCATAGGAGACAATAAAAGAGGCCCTCATGCTGATAGACTTCATTCCTATCGTCGTATTGACAGTCCTGGCCACTGGATTGGCAGGACTCGTTGTTTTAATTGGTCACCTGTTCGGCCCACGCCGCCCATCCAAGCGTAAGGGTATGCCTTACGAGTCGGGCATGCGGCCCATCGGCCCAGGCGCTCGCCGGATGCCAGTTCGTTTCTACCTGGTTGCGGTCCTGTTCATTCTGTTTGATATCGAAGTTGTGTTCTTATTACCCTGGGCGGTTGTCTTCCGCCAGTTGGGACTGTTTGGCTTAGTGGAGATGCTCATCTTCATCGTTATTTTATTGGTTGGTTATGTGTACGCGTGGAAGAAAGGAGCATTGGAATGGGAATAGAGCAAAAACTTGGCAACATGGGGGTGGTGACCACCTCGCTGGAACAAGTCGTCAATTGGTCTCGCACCAACGCCATGTGGCCCATGCTTTTCGGGCTGGCCTGCTGTGCAATCGAGATGATGGCAGCTCAGGCTGCTCACTATGATATGAGCCGCTTCGGCATGGAACTGATGCGCGCCAGCCCGCGCCAATCGGACCTGATGATTGTCGCTGGCCGGGTGACGCGCAAGATGGCGCCCGTGCTTCGCCGCCTGTACGATCAGATGCCAGACCCTAAGTGGGTCATCTCGATGGGCGACTGCGCCTCATGCGGTGGTGTTTTTAATAATTACGCCATTGTTCAGGGAGTGGATGAAGTTGTTCCCGTAGATGTGTATGTGGCCGGCTGCCCGCCGCGCCCCGAAGCGCTGATCCATGGAGTAGTCACTTTGTTCGAAAAAGTAAAGCAGGAACGTCTGGCAGACTGGAAATAAGCGCATGAATGAGCAAATCCAAACCATCATCCAGGCCTTACAAGAACGTTTCGGGTGTGAAGTATACGAGTTCCGTGGGGATGCCAGCCTGATTCTGTCGCCGGAGAATATTGTCGCAGCCGCTCAGGCTTTGCGCGACGAATACGGTTTTGAAATGTTAACCGAGGAGACTGCCGTGGATTACTGGCCCGAGTTGGAGCCGCGTTTCCACATCGTCTATCGCTTCCGCTCGCTGCGCCATAACCTGATCGTTGGGGCGCGCGTCCCGCTGAACGGCAACGCCCCCACCATGCCCAGCCTCGTCAAGGTATATGCCAATGCCAATTGGTTCGAGCGCGAACTGTGGGATATGTTTGGCATCCATTTTGAGGGTCATCCAGACCTGCGCAGGATTGTTATGCCCTATGACTGGGAAGGCCACCCTCAACGCAAGGATTATCCGTTGGGCTACGAGGAAGTTCAGTTCACCTTCAACTTCGAAGAGATCAACCTGCGCAAACCCTTTGCAGAAGAGTAGCGCAGCGGACTGTATGGCTGGTCAGGGTTGATGCAAACCTGCCCAATCCATACCCAGGACGAAATTTAATATCGTTATCCTGCAAGGTGAGAGCGAAAGTATGTCTACTGAAACCGACTTTACACTTACTCCTGTCTCTATTGAAGAAATCAGGCACCTGGTCAGTGACCGGGCGATCCAGGGCGAGACAGTGCTGCTGAACATGGGACCACAGCACCCCAGCACACATGGTGTGCTGCGCCTGCTGCTGGAACTGGACGGCGAAACGGTGGTGAACTGCGTTCCGGATGTGGGCTTCCTGCATACGGGTATTGAAAAAAATATGGAAGCCAAGACCTACGTAAAAGCCGAGGTGATGACCGACCGGCTGGATTATCTGAATAACGTGGGAAATAACCTGGCTTACTGCCTGTCGATTGAAAAGCTCTGCGACCTGGATGTGCCCCCTCGCGCTCAGGCGATCCGGGTCATCCTGGCAGAACTGCAGCGCATTTCTTCGCACCTGGTCTGGCTGGGGACGCATGCCCTGGATCTGGCTGCCATGTCGGTGTTCCTGTACTGCTTCCGCGAGCGCGAGTACATCCTGGATATCCTGGAACTGTGCAGCGGGCAGCGCATGATGACCACCTTCATTCGCCCAGGCGGGCTGTGGCGAGATGTACCCGTTGAGTTCGAAGGCGCAGTGCGCGATTTTATCAAGATGTTCCCGGCGCGGGTGGATGAATACGAAAAGCTGCTGACCAAGAACCCCATCTTTATGGATCGCATCAAAGGGCTGGGCATCCTGCCGGTCGAGGTAGCCCTCGATTATGGCGTCACCGGTCCGCTTCTGCGTGCCTCGGGCATCGCGCATGACCTGCGCAAGGTGCAGCCTTATTCGGGTTATGAGCAGTACGATTTCATCGTGCCGACCCGCCCCGAGGCCGATACCTACGCCCGCTATCTGGTGCGCGTCGAGGAGATGCGCCAATCGCTGCGCATCGTCGAGCAAGCGCTGAATAAACTGCCGCTTGGCCCGGTGCGAAGCAACAACCGCAAATACGTCCCGCCGCCTCGCTCCGAGATCGGCGTGAGCATGGAAGCCCTAATTCATCACTTCAAGCTGTGGACGGAGGGCTTTACCCCGCCCGTAGGCTCGGTTTACCAGGGCGTCGAGTCGCCGCGCGGCGAACTGGGGGTATTCCTGGAGAGCAATGGCGGCCCCAAGCCTTACCGGGTGCACTTCCGTACGCCATCCTTCACCAATATGCAAATCCTACCCTACCTGGCCAGGGGCCACCTGGTTGCCGACCTGGTGGCGCTGATCGGTACAGTGGATATCGTGCTGGGAGATGTGGACAGATAATATGCTAGCTGAAAAATTCGCACAAGAAATCCAGGCCATCCTGGACAAGTATCCGCCTGACCAGCGCAGATCAGCAGTGATGCCCTTGATCTATCTGGCGCAGCGCGAGCGGATGTATGTGGACCGCAAAGATATGGCCGAAATCGCCGAAATCCTGGGCATATCGGCTACCGAGGTCGCTTCGGTGGTTGGTTTTTACAGCCTGTACTACGACCAACCCGGCGGGCGCTATCGCATCCAGGTGTGCACCGACCTGTCCTGCGCGCTGCGCGGCGCCGATGTATTTCTGCAAGAGCTGTGCGCCCGACTGGGCATCAAACCTGGAGAGACGACCTCAGATGGCCTGATCACCGTAGAGGCGGTGATGTGCCTGGCTGCCTGCGATAAGGCGCCCATGTTCCAGGTGCAATCTGGCGCTGGGCTGGAATATCGCGAGAACCAGACGGTGGAGAAAGCCCTGGAATTGATCGAGCAGCTGCGGGCAGACGCCGCCCGAGCGAGAGTCAGCGGTTCACGCGGGAGGGAATAGGGTTATGACAGAACAACCCAGCGAAACAGAATTTCGCCATTTACTGCTCCGTCACCGAGATATCCCAGACCTGGACAGCCTGGATGTTTACCGCCAGCACGGCGGCTTCGAGGCGCTCCGCAAAGCGATCCAGTCCATGCAGCCTGGCGAGGTGACCGAAGTGGTCAAGGCCTCTGGCTTGCGCGGCCGCGGCGGAGCAGGCTTCCCGACCGGGGTGAAGTGGACCTTCATTGACAACAAGAATTGGCCACATTATGTAGTCGCCAACGCGGACGAGTCCGAGCCTGGCACGTTCAAAGACCGGGAGATCATGGAAAGCAACCCCTACCAGTTCCTGGAAGGCGTGGCGCTATGCGCCTATGCCATCCAGGCGCGGGAGGCTTATGTGTACCTGCGGGGCGAATTCTGGCAAGTCGCCGCCAGCCTGGATCAGCATATTGCAGCCATGCAGGCAGCTGGCCTGCTGGGCGATCATATTTTCGGCAGCGATTACTCACTGCGCATCTTCACCCACCTGGGAGCAGGCGCCTATATCTGCGGGGAAGAGACCGCCATGCTCGAATCGCTGGAGGGCAAGTTGGGCCAGCCGCGCCTGCGGCCGCCTTTTCCGCCCTCCTTCGGCCTGTATGGCAAACCGACGGTGGTGAACAACGTAGAGACATTAACCAACCTGCCCATGATCATCATGAACGGCGCCGAATGGTATCGCAGCTTCGGCACTGAGAAAAGCCCAGGCGTCAAGGTGTTCAGCCTCTCCGGGCGGGTGGTAAAACCAGGCAACTACGAACTGCCCCTGGGAACCACTTTCCGCCAGCTGATCTACGAACATGGCGGCGGGATCATTGACGGGCGGCCAATCAAGGCTATTATGGCTGCTGGAGCCAGTTCAGCGCTCATTGTGGCGGACGATAAAGCCCTGGACACGCCGATGGATTACGAAAGCGTGCCCGCATTGGGTGCGCAGCTTGGCTCGGCTTCGGTGATCATCATCGATGACACAGTCAGCATCCCCTGGTTGATCAACAAGACCATCCATTTCTTCAAACACGAGTCGTGCGGCAAATGCACCCCCTGCCGGGAGGGCAATTTCTGGATGCTGCACCTGACCGAACGTATAGCGCAAGGAACTGCGAAGCCGGCAGATGTTGATCTGCTTTACACTGTAGCCAGCCAGATGAAGGGCAAGTGCCTGTGCGCCCTGGGCGAGTTCGCCATCGAGGCTGTCCTTTCCGGTATTGAGCGCTTCAAAGACGATTTCGATGTTGCAGTCGGCCGCGGCGCGCAAGACGCCAGGTGATAACGGAGTAGCACATGGCAAAACTGGTAACACTGACGATTGATGGTATCGAGGTAGAGGTGCCGGAAGGCACGCTGGTGGTCAACGCGGCCAAGAAGGCAGGCATAGATATCCCGGTTTTCTGCTACCATCCCAAGATGGACCCGGTAGGCATGTGCCGGATGTGCCTGGTGGAAATCGGTCGTCCCGTCATCGACCGGGCCACGGGGCAGCCGGTGCTGGAAGCCGATGGTACCCCCAGGATCCAATTCAACCCCAAACTGGAAACTGCCTGCACCACGCCAGTTTCAGCCGGCATGGTCGTGCTGGGCGCCAGCGACAAGGCTAAAGCTGGCCGCAAAGATATCCTGGAATTCCTGCTCACCTCTCACCCACTGGACTGTCCGGTCTGCGATAAAGGTGGGGAATGCCCGCTGCAAAATCTGACCATGAGCTATGGCCCTGATCAGAGCCGCTACCTCTACGAGGACAAAATTCACTTTGCCAAGCATATACCGCTGGGCGGGTTGATCTTCCTGGATCGCGAGCGCTGCATCCAATGCGGGCGCTGCGTGCGCTTCCAGAGTGAAATTGTGGATGACCCGGTGATCGGATTCTTTCAACGCGGGCGCGCCCTGGAGATTGTGACATATTCAGAGCCCGGTTTCGACTCCTACTGGTCGGGCAACACAACTGATATTTGCCCGGTCGGGGCTTTGACCACAGCGGACTTCCGCTTTCGCTCTCGCCCCTGGGAGCTGCGCGCCGCTGCTTCGATCTGCAATCAATGCCCGGTAGGATGCAATCTCACCTTCAACGTGCGCCGCGAGGCAGTCTCGGGCGGTAAGTGGGTAGTCAAGCGGGCCATGCCGCGCCAGAACGAGGCAGTTAACGAGATCTGGATTTGCGACAAAGGGCGATTTGGCTACCACTACGCGGCGCAAGGCGACCAGCGCCTGACCCAACCGCTGGTTCGCCGGGATGGCGACCTGCTACCCGCCACCTGGGAAGAGGCATTAAGCCTGGTGGCCGAACGCTTTGGCCAGGCTGGCGATAGCCTGCTGACTCTGGCAGGTGGAAGGCTCTCCAATGAAGACCTGTTCAATCTGCGCCAGTTCAGCCATGCTTTGAAAGGGCAGACCAGACTGTACAGCGATATGGGCGGCGGCGAATTCACCTGTCAGCTCGGTTTTTCGCCCGGCACCAACCTGGGCGACCTGGGGAAAGGAAGCCTGATCCTGGTGGTGGCCTGCGACCTGGAAGAAGAAGCCCCCATCTGGCGGCTGAGGGTGAAGCAGGCCGTCCAACGAGGCGCGACCCTGATTGTTTTGAACCCGCGCCCCACCAAGCTTGACCGGGCTGCCAGCCAGTCTATCCCCTACCCCTTCGGTTCCGCCGCAGCATCCCTGGCGGTTATGCTGGGCGAGGCCGCAAGCGATGATTTGGCGCCGATCCAGCCTGCCCTGGCCGCAGCTGCCAAAGCATTTGCAGCTGCTAGCGATGCAATCATCCTGTACGGCAGCGAGGGAATGGGGCTGGTTGAAACCACCACCCTGGCGCGGTCCTGCGCTCGTTTACTCCAGATCACCAACCACTACGGCCGGCCAAATAACGGCTTGTTGGGCGTCTGGCCTCGCGCCAACGACCAGGGTGCCTGGGAGATGGGCTATCAGCCCGCTGCGGACCTGGGCGCCGCTCTACAGGCAGCTGGAGCGCTCTATATTGTCGCTGCCGATCCCGCGGGAGACGATCCGGCTTACCAGGCTGCTTTTGGCGGGGAAAAGTTTGTGGTTGTACAAGACCTCTTCCTGACCCAGACCGCCCGGTTGGCGGACGTGGTGCTGCCGGCTCAATCTTGGATAGAGCGCGAAGGCAGCTATACCTCCGGTGAACGGCGCGTCCAGCGCTACTACCCGGCGCTGCAGGCAACCACAGCCCTGCCGCCGCGGGCAACCAGCCCCGGCTCGAACCGCGCTCAGGTGCTGACTGCCCTCAAACCCACCCTGGAAGGACCCCAGGCCGACTACACCATCCCGGCCTTGATCGCTGAACGCATGAACCTGACCGAAAAGCTCGTCTCGACCAGCCCAGCCGCAGTATTTGCCCGGCTGGCGCAAGAGGTGGCTGTTTTCAGCGGGCTGTCTTACCAGAGCCTGTCAGAAGTTGCGGAACAGTGGCCGATTGTGGGGCGCGGAGACCTTTACTACGGCGGCGCCACCTACGAAAACACCCAGGGATTGGGTGTGCAGCTGCCGCTGGCCCAGGGCAGATCTGTTGACGCGGCGCCGCCTGCGGCAGCCTTGAAGCTGCCCAAGCTTGGGTTGATGGCCTTCCCAATTACCCGCCTGTACGATCAGGGCACAACCCTGCTGCCCACCGGGCTGCTACACGAGCGCATTGGCGACCCTTATGTAGTGCTCAACGCGGAGGATGCTGGTCGCCTGAAGATTCGCGACCAGAGTATGGTGCGGATTATCTTTGCCGACCAGGAAGGCGGCGCAGTGGTACGCGTCCGCCTGGATGCAGGGCTGCCTGAGCGGGTGATCCTGGTGCCGCGCAGTTTTGGCTTCCCGATTCATGGTCCCACGCCGGTTGAAGTCAAGCCGGCGAATTAACTTTGAGTTGTAGATTGGCGATTTAGGACAAAATATGAACGCTGCGTTTTTTTGGGAATCGTTGATCAAGGCCATCGTGTTGATTGCTATCCTATTGACTGGCTTTGCCTATCTGACTTATATGGAACGCAAGTTCCTGGCGCGTTTTCAGGTGCGCATCGGTCCGAACCGGGCGGGTCCAGTGGGACTGCTGCAGCCTGTGGCAGATGCGTTCAAACTCATCTTCAAAGAAGAGTTAATCCCTGCCCAGGCCGATAAGATCATTTTCATCCTTGCGCCCATCCTCACCGCTGTGCCAGCCTGGATCATTCTGGCAGTGGTGCCCTTTGGCGGCACGATGAATATGTTTGGCAGGCCAGTCGATCTCTCGCTGGCGGCAAACCTGGACACTGGCATCCTGTATATCTCGGCGATCGCCTCGATCTCGGTGTATGGCATCGTCCTGGCAGGTTGGTCTTCAAATAACAAATACGCCACCATGGGCGGGCTGCGCTCCACCGCGCAGATGATCAGCTACGAACTGGCTTTGGGACTCTCCTGGGTAGGGCCGATTATGCTGGCCGAATCGATGAGCCTGGGAAAGATTGTTGAATCGCAAATGGAGATGGGCTGGTTTGTCATCTACCAACCGATCGGCTTCGTGATCTTCCTGATCGCTACGTTGGCAGAGATCAACCGCTCGCCTTTCGATATGCCCGAGGCTGAGCAGGAACTGACCGCCGGTTATCACACCGAATACTCAGGCATGAAATTTGCCCTGTTTATGCTGACGGAATACACCAAGATGATTGTGGTCAGTGTGATTGGGGCAGCCTTGTTCCTGGGCGGCTATCACGGCCCCTGGGTCGACCAGCTCCCCTGGCTGGGACCAATCTATATGTTCATCAAGGTGTTCGCCCTGCTGTTCGGCATCATCTGGGTGCGGGCGACCCTGCCGCGTTTTCGCTACGACCGCCTGATGGCCTTCGGCTGGAAGATCCTGCTGCCCCTGGCCTTGCTGAATGTATTCCTGACCGCTATTTTGATCGTTGTTTTCCGGATTTGATCAGGTGGCTGATGTTTTGTTTTATTGTTAGCGATTTGGCCTGTGCAACCTGTCGTCTACCTGGAGGTAAGTAATGTTTGCGATAGAAATTGTCCGCGGACTCAGCACCACCCTGCGAGAGTTATTCAACAAGCGGGTCACGCTGCAATATCCGGAGCAAAAACGACCCGTCAAGGCGCGCTTTAAGGGCCGCCATGTGCTCAAGCGCTATGACAACGGCCTGGAGAAGTGCATCGGCTGCTCGCTCTGCTCGGCAGCCTGCCCGGCAGATGCCATCTTTGTCGAAGCAGCTGAGAACACAGATGAGCAGCGCTTCTCGCCAGGCGAGCGCTATGCGCGAGTATACGAAATCAATTTCCTGCGCTGCATCTTCTGCGGCTACTGCGAAGACGCCTGCCCGACCGAAGCAATTGTGCTGGGTGATAACTACGAGCTGTCCTTTAATGACCGGCGCAGCGCGATTTATCCCAAGGAAATGCTGCTCGAACCGGTACCGCCTGGCGCCAAACCCACACCCCAGAAAGTTGAACCGGGGGTGTACACCCACTCTGTTCCAATCATGCAAGACCCTGCCGACTGAGGGAGTGTAGGATGATCGAAGCTTCGCTAACCGACTTTATCCTGTTTTTTGGCCTGGCCCTGGTGGCGGTTGCCTCTGCCCTGGGCATGCTGTTCAGCAAAAATGCCATTTATTCAGCCCTGAACCTGATCCTCAACTTCGTCACTGTGGCAATCTTTTACCTGCTGCTCGGAGCGCCCTTTATTGCCCTGTCCCAGGTTGGCGTATACGCAGGAGCCATCATGGTGCTGTTCTTGTTCGTCATCATGCTGCTTGGGGCGGAAAAGTTGGGCAGCGCATCCACGCTGGCCTGGCAAAGACCGTTAGCGCTGGCGTTGGGCGTGATCCTGATTATTGAGGCCGGCTACATCCTGATCTTCCGCCCCGGCGCCCTGCCTGCTGCCAGCGCCGCGCCGAGCGACTTCGGTTCAGCCACCTCCATCGGCAACACTTTGTTTAACAACTATCTGCTGCCATTTGAAGTGATTTCCGTCCTTTTGCTGGTGGCGATGGTCGGCGCGATCGTGCTGAGCAAGAAGAAGAAACCTGTGTGAACGAATGACGTGTTCTTGAGTGGAACAACATTTCGCCCAAGAACAGGTCAGATTGAGAGAAGCCATGTTACCCGTTCAATACTACATCGGACTATCAGCGATTTTGTTCACCCTGGGCGCCCTGGGCGTGTTGGTGCGGCGCAATGCCATCGTCATTTTTATGTCGATCGAACTGATGCTTAACTCCGCCAACCTGGCTTTTGTATCCTTCGCCCGCCTGCACCAGGATCTGGGAGGCCAGATCTTCGTATTCTTTGTTATGGCGGTTGCAGCAGCCGAAGTTGCTGTCGGATTGGCCCTGATCGTGACGATCTTTAACACCAAGCACAGCATCGATATCGATCAGATTAACAATCTAAAAGGCTAGTACGATCGTCTTGGTGACGCCGGAACCTGAGATAAAGAGGATATCGTTATGTTGCTGAGTGAAGCAGTATCAAGTGGCCCACAATTCTTCTCCCTGGTGCCCTGGGTCGTTTTCTTCCCGGTGCTTGGCCTGCTGTTCAACATCATCTTTGGAGGCCGCATCCTGGCGAAAGGAGAGCAGGGGGAAAAGGCGGTCGGGTGGATCGCCAGCGGAGCCGCCGGGCTGGCTTTCGTGATATCGGTGCTGCAGGCGATTTCGCTCATCGGTCATCCCGAAGGGCAGGTTGTGCCCCTGGCAGATTGGATCACCATCAACGAACTGAAGCTGCGTTGGGCCTTTCAGGTGGATACGCTCTCAGTGGTAATGATGCTGGCGGTCTCCTGCGTGGGCACCCTGATCCATATCTATGCCATCGGCTACATGCACGAAGATGTGCGCCACAACGGCGATCCCGGTCGCTACCGGCGCTTCTTTGTGTTTATGAACCTGTTCATCGCTGCCATGATGATCCTGGTCAGCAGCGACAATTACATGATGCTGTTCGTGGGCTGGGAAGGCGTGGGGCTGTGCTCATTCCTGCTGATCGGCTTCTGGTACGACAAGGGCAAAGATGGCATTGGCAATGCCATGGCAGCCAAGAAGGCTTTTGTCACCAACCGCATCGGCGACCTGGGCTTTCTGCTGGCAGCCTTCATCATGTTCACCACCTTCCGCTCATTCGAGTTCCACACGGTTTTCCAGCGGGCGGAACAAGTCAGCGCAGTCTACCCCGGAGCAATTTTCGCCATCACTATGTTCATGCTGCTGGGTGTAACCGGCAAATCCTCGCAGCTGCCGCTGTATGTCTGGCTGCCAGACGCCATGGCTGGGCCCACTCCGGTCTCGGCCCTGATCCATGCCGCCACAATGGTGACTGCTGGCGTGTACCTGGTGGCGCGTTCCAATCCGCTCTATGTGCTGGTTCCTGAGGCGCAGACCTGGGTGACCATGGTGGGCGCCCTGACCGCACTGTTCGCCGCCACCATAGCCGTGGGCCAGTTTGATATTAAAAAGGTGCTGGCATACTCCACCATCAGCCAGTTGGGCTTCATGGTTGCAGCGGTGGGCATGGGCGCATTTGCGGCCGGCATGTTCCACCTGGTGACGCATGCCTTCTTCAAGGCGCTGCTGTTCCTCTCTGCAGGCTCGGTGATCCAGGGACTGGAACGCGGACATCATCATGTTGAACACGACCCGAAGCTGAAGAAAGCGCTCAAAGCGCAGCACGAAATCGATCCGCAAGATATGCGCAACATGGGCGGGCTGAAGGATCGCATGAAGACCACCTTCTGGGTCTACCTGATCGGAGCAATTGCCCTGGCAGGCATTCCGCCATTGGCGGGTTTCTGGTCCAAGGATGAAATCCTGGCCGAGGCCTCTGTGCTCAACCCGCTGGCCTACTGGCTGCTGGTGGCAACAGCTTTCCTGACCGCCTTCTACATGGGCCGGCAGATGATCATGGTTTTCTTCGGCAAAGCGCGCACAGCCGCCGCCGAACACGCCCAGGAAAGCCCGCCGGTGATGACCGTGCCGCTGATGATCCTGGCGGCCGGGGCTGCGCTGGGCGGAGTGCTGAATCTGCCAAAGCTGCATACGTTCACCCTGTGGTTGGAGCACACCATTGAACATATCCACCCCGGCGAATTCAAGATCGTGGTCGCCGCCATCAGCACCATCCTGGCGCTGGCAGCCATCTTCCTGGCCTACCTGCTCTACACCCGCCGCTATGAGGAGATGCAGGAGCTGCCCGCCGCCAAGCGACCCGATGACCCGCTGCGCTCCATTATCGGCCCGGTGTTCACTGGAATGAACAACAAATGGTGGGTGGATGAACTCTATTGGGCGGTGATCCTCAATCCATATATTGCTATTTCGCGCTTCCTGGCCGAAGTAGTTGACTGGCGCTTCTGGCACGACTGGTTCCACGATGTGGTCCTGGTCGGAGGTTATAACCTGATCAGCCGGGTCATGGCTGTGAAGATCGACCTGGGTGGCATTGACGCCCTGTTTAACGGTATCGCCCTGGCAGTGCAGCGCGCCGCCGGCGCCTTGCGGCGCATCCAGACTGGCTATGTGCGCAACTATGCCCTGGCTGTTTTCCTGGGCGTGGTGATCATCCTGGGATACCTGATTCTACGCTGATGAACTTATTTCGAAGCCGGTAAAGAACACCGCGGAGGAAAATCATGATTTACTACTTGTTTCATCCCTTGACCCTGGTCACCTTCTTCCCACTGGTGGGAGTGGTGGCAATCCTGTTCTTGCGGGCCGAGCAGAAAAACCTGGCCCGTTGGATTGCCCTGGTCACCTCGCTGGTCACCTTCGTTTTTGCGCTGATCGTGCTGCGCTATTTCAATCCAGCCGATCCGAACCTGCAAGAGGTCATCAATCTGCCCTGGGTCCAGGTCTCGAAGTGGAACATCAATTACCACATGGGGGTGGACGGTCTGAGCATCTTGCTGCTGCTGCTCACCGCCTTGCTGACCCCGATTTCGATTCTCTCCACCTGGACAGCCGTAGAAGAACGGGTGAAAGACTTCATGGTCTTCTTCCTGCTGCTGGAAATGGGTATGACCGGGGTGTTCCTGGCCCAGGATCTGTTCCTGTTCTACGTTTTCTGGGAGTTCACCCTGGTTCCGATGTATTTCTTGATCGGCGTGTGGGGCGGCCCGCGTCGCATGTATGCCGCCATCAAGTTTTTCCTCTACACCATGGCTGGATCGATCCTGATGCTGCTGGCAATCTTGTGGCTGGGCATCACCCAGGGCAGCTTCTCGGTGCCTGAGCTGATCGCCAAGGGCGGCATCCCGGGCGATATGCAGCTGTGGCTGTTCCTGGCCTTTGCCGCCGCTTTCGCCATCAAGGTGCCGATGTGGCCGCTGCATTCCTGGCTGCCCGACGCCCATGTCGAAGCCCCCACGGCTGGCTCGGTGATCCTGGCAGGCGTACTGCTGAAGATGGGCACCTACGGCTTCCTGCGCTTCAACCTGCCGCTGTTCCCGGCGGCAGCCGTGAAGCTGGCCCCCTGGATGGCTGGCCTGGCGGTAATCGGTATCCTGTACGGGGCGGCGGTGTCCTACGCCCAGCAAGATGTCAAGAAACTGGTGGCTTATTCCTCCGTGAGCCACCTGGGCTTCGTCATGCTGGGCCTGTTCGCCCTGAACTCCCAGGGCATCCAGGGCGGCATCCTGCAGATGATCAATCATGGCCTGAGCACAGGCGCCTTATTCTTGATCGTCGGCATGATATACGAGCGGCGGCATACCCGCGATATGGATGCTTTTGGTGGTCTTTGGAAGGTAATGCCGGTTTACGGCGCGCTGACCCTGATCGTCGCCCTCTCCTCGATGGGCCTGCCCGGGTTGAATGGCTTCGTGGGCGAGTTCACCATCTTGCTCGGCGCCTGGGCGGCGGGCGGGGCTGACGGCGCGCTGCGCTCGGTCTGGTTTGCCGGGCTTTCGGCGATCGGCGTGATCCTGGCGGCGGTCTATATCCTGTTCATGTTCCAGAAGCTCTTCCTGGGGCCGGTGACCAGGGAAGAAAATAAAAACCTGCGCGACCTGAACTGGCGCGAGATCATCACCCTGGCGCCCCTGCTGATTTTGATCTTCTGGATCGGCCTGTATCCAAAGCCTTTCTTCACATTGATCGGCCCAGCAGTCGATCAGCTGGTGGCAGCAATCAACGCCGCCGCAGCGGCGGGCCTGCCATAGCTGGACCAGGATTCTCCATCGATGAGAAACACCGCTCACGATCTTTATGTAAGATGAAAGACTGGCTATGATGAATAATCTGCTCGTCTCAATGAATGCCATTCTACCCCTGGTCTTTTTGGTGGGATGGGCCTGCGTCCTGCTGCTGGTAGACCTGTTCATCCCCGCCAGGCGCAAAGGTTGGACGGCTCTGCTGGCTGCGCTGGGCCTGCTGATTGCCCTGGTGATTTTGATCGCCCGCCTGGCGCTCCAAAATTTCGCCGGTCAGCCTGTTTCGGCTTTTGGTGGGATGGTCATGGTGGATGGGTTTTCCACTTTCCTGGGTGCGCTGCTGCTGTTCAGCGGACTGGTTGGCATCGCCCTGGCATACGACTATAACCAGCGCATGGGATTGGAGCGCAGCGAATATTTCACCCTGCTGCTCTTTGCCGTCAGTGGGATGATGCTGATGGGTTATGCTGCTGACCTGATCGTAGTCTTCCTGGCGCTGGAACTGCTTTCCATCCCGCTGTATGTGCTGGCAGGCATTGCCGTGCCCAGGCTTGAGTCTGAGGAAGCATCCCTGAAATATTTCCTGCTGGGCGCTTTTGCCTCCGGGTTCGTGCTTTACGGCACAGCCCTGGTGTATGGCGCAACCAGCACCACCGCCCTGAGCGGAATTGTCGCCGCGGTCAAAGCCGGCAGTCACGATCCAACCCTGCTGCTGGTCGGCGGCGCCCTGGTGCTGGTCGGGTTGGGGTTCAAGGTAGCGGTGGTGCCTTTCCACATGTGGACGCCGGATGTTTACCAGGGCGCGCCCAGCGCGGTGACCGCTTTCATGGCGGTGGGCGCCAAGGCAGCCGGTTTCGCCGCCCTGCTGCGAGTTTTTGTGCTGGCTTTCCCAGTCCTGGCTGTCGACCTGACCCCAGTGCTGTGGACGCTGGCGGCGCTGACCATGATCCTGGGAAATGTAGTCGCCATCGCCCAGAGCAACATCAAACGCCTGCTGGCTTATTCGAGCATTGCCCATGCTGGCTATATCTTGATGGCGATAGTGCCTTACGGACAGAAGGCAGTTTCCAGTGATTCGGTCGCCTCGGCCCTGTTCTACCTGGTAGCTTACGCCATGACGAACTTTGCCGCCTGGGCGGTGGTCATCGCAGTCGAACGCAGCGCCGCAGGGGGGGAGGCGAATGAGGCCAACGATGGCCTCTCTCTGGACAGCTACGCCGGGCTGGGGCGCAAACATCCGGCCCTGGCTGCTGCCATGACCGTCGCCATGCTCTCTTTCACCGGTGTGCCGCCCACCCTGGGGTTCGTGGGCAAGTTCTATCTGTTCCGCACCGTGGTGGAAGGCGGGTTCATCGGCCTGGCCTTGATCGGGGTGCTGACTTCGCTGATCTCGGCCTACTACTACCTGCGCGTGGTGGTGATCATGTATATGCGCGAGGGTGAACCCGAGGTGCGCCGCGAACCCTGGCTGTACCTGACTGCTTACGGGACAGCCATCGCCACAGTCGTATTGAGCATCTTCTCCTCTCCCATCCTGCGCTGGGCGACCCAGGCGATCCTGCAGCTGTTCTAATTCCATCCATTTCAACGCCAGCCCCTCCCCCTGGAGGGGCTTTTTATATCCAAAAAATGCGCCCTTCTTTAGAAGAATCTAAGGCTATCGGATATTCCCTTGCGATTAGCTCTAATCAGTGGCATAATGAAGCGTCTAATTGGCAGAAATCCTGAAAATAATTGTAGGAGATAAGTATGTTATCCAAAAATATAACCCGGCTCGGCGCATTGCTGGTTGCAATCAGCCTGCTGCTCGCGGCCTGCTCAACCTCGGGTGGCAGCGGCTCTGAGCCCACGGAAATTATTATCGACCCAATGGAAGGTGTAACCGAGGAAGCCGGCACCCAGGCGCCAACTGCGACGCTCATGCCGCCGACCAACACCCCGGTACCGACTGCTACGCTGCCGCCGGAAATCCCCACCCCCACCGCCATCCCCACGGCAACTCTGGACCCCTATCACACGCATATTGCCAATGCGATGGCTTTCTTCGATAAACAAGAATTTGATTCTGCCCTGGCAGAACTGAAACTGGCTCAAGATATGGACCCCAATATTCCCGATGCATACATCCAGCGCGGCCGGGTTTACCTGGCGCAGCGCAAGTTCGATGAGGCCATCACCGAGTTTAACTTCGCCATCAACTATGATCCCAACAGCAAAGAAGCCTACATGCGCCGCGGCGTAGCTTACGCTTCTAAAGAATCCTTTGCTCAGGCGCTGAAAGATTTACAAAAAGCCCTGGAAATCGATCCGAATTATGTGGATGCCTATGTCAACCGCTCCATCGTTTACATCGCCCAGGAAAAATACGATGAAGCCATGGTTGATATCAACGCGGCGCTTCAACTTGCTCCGGATGATGCTGAACTCTATTACAACCGCGGCAATCTGTATATGGTGAAAAACGAGTACGATAATGCACTGGCAGATTTTAATCAGCTGGTACAGATGAAATCGGACGACGCCGCCAGCTATTACAATCGCGGGGTGGCTTACCTGGCGATGGAAAACCGCGAGAAGGCCCTGGAAGACCTGAACCAGGCCATCACCCTGAACCCGAACCTGCTGGAAGCCTATTTTTATCGCGGCATTACCTACGCCCAACAGGGCGAAACGGAAAAAGCCCGGGCTGATTTCCAGTTTATCCTCGACCGGGCGCCGGACGAAAACTTCCGCAAACTGGTCCAAGAAGAGATGGACAAGCTGAACGCTACACCTACTCCTACACCCTGATCCGGCAGAAAGACCCTGACAGAAAACTGCCCCGCCTGGCGACAGCGCCAGGCGGGAGTTTTTTCGTGCTATCCTTATCGCTCAATCAGCGGGGAATTCCAGATCGCCCAATCATCCTGGAAGGAGCCCTCCGCCCGCACCAGAAAGACCACCTGCACCGTGCGGCCTTTTAGATCAGATAAGTCAATGTTAACCGGATAAAGCCGGTTGTCGCAGGTCTTCACCCACTCGCCCAGCAAGGTCAGGAGATTGCCTTCTTTCACCCCAATCTGGAATTTCACCCGCCCGCTCCCGCAGAACCAGCCGGGGCCGGAGGCGATAAAGCCCAGGCGCACTTTCAGATGATCCCCCGCTTGCACCAGATAAGGAGGAAAAGTACCGGCAATAACCCCATTATCCACATGTTTAGGAAAAGTCAGCAGCACTTTACCGGAAGTGGCGCCGTTTTCCAGAATAACCCCCTCTTTAATCTTGGCCGTCCCATTGGCGTCATCGTCCGCCCCACCGAATATCAGCGGGGTATCCAGATTGTTCCCCTTACCGCTCACCCACTCAGCCTGGGCGGCGCGGGAGATAAAATCGTAGGTCAGCCCTCCCGGTGCAATCACTTTCACCTGCACCCAGAAAGGTTTGCTGCCATCCCCCAGGCCAAAGCGCTGCCCGGTAGGGTTAGCCAGTAAAAAATCACTGCGATAGGCGCCCGCCATGTCTGGCGCGGTCAGGGTAATCGAAACGTCCAGTGTGCCCCCCGGAAGCACCGTCCCCGCCGCCAGCGCAACCACTGGCGGGGCATTGAATACATTTTGTCCTTCCACCACCAGGCTGTATCCCGCCGTCCAGCTGCATGAACCGGCGTTCTGCAGGCGCCAGGTCTTAACGAATACTTCGCCTGGCGCTAACTCGGTGTTGTCTGGAATGGTGATATCCTGAATAAATTTGACCCGCTCACATGGGATGGGTGTGGTGGTAGATGCAGTGAGGGCCGGAGAGGCTGTGGCAGGTACAGCCGGCGGAGTCGCCGTGACAGGGGCAGCGCCGGGCGTCTGGCTGGCTGGGGGCGCAGGCGGCGATGCAGGCTGCGTGAACTGGGCCTGCACTGTCTGGGCAGCGGCGGTATAGATTTCGCCCGCGCCAGCAGGCGTGGAAGCGCGCCTGGCGGGCAGGTTGCAGGCGCTGAGCAGAAGAAGCACGGTTAGCAAGAACAACCGTTCAATGATTGCCGGGCGAAAAACAGAGATTGGCATACCTGACCTCCTTTGACCGTACAGGATATTATACTTGATCGCATCTTATTAAGAATATGTTAAGTAAACCTGTAAATCCAGTTATCTAAACCCTTGACTTCTGTTAATAACCCGGCTATAATAGCCCCTATCGGATAATCTATCCATATTTTTCAAAAGGAGAATGCAAACATGAAAAAACTGAATCTGCTGCTGATCGTGGCTTTGCTGGCTTCTTCCCTGCTGGCTGCCAATCCCGCCAAGCTCGTCCGGCTGGATGTCAACAACAAGTCCGGCGACGTGATCTACATGAAGCTGGAAGGCCAACTGACTGACTCGTTCTACTATCTGACCATCCCGGCTGACGAGTACAAGAGCTTCACCATCCTGTCTGACGTCTACAGCCGCACCACCTGGGCCTGCGATGGCATCAAGAGCTCTGGCCGCCTGATCGTCACCGGCAACATCCGCCTGACCTTCGTGCCCTGCTTCACCATCCCCATGACCTGGAAGTGGTTTGACCTGGATGGCGATGGCTTCGGTGCCCGCGTCTACGGCTTATCCCCGCTGGCCTGGTTTGACCCCGATGACGCGTATGTGCGCTGGATTAACCGCGGCGAGCCGACGATGGAAAAGGTCGTCTACTTCACCTACTACACCGGCCTTTACTTCGCCTGGAACTGTGGCTGGTGGGCCATCTTCAAAGTCTCGGTGAAGATCCCCTACGGCTGCTTCTACCGCTATCGCTACTAAACCGAACGGGTTGATCCGGAGCCTCAGCGCTTGCTGAGCTCCCAGATTGAGTACAACATGTCAGGCCCTGCCGATATGGCAGGGCCTCTCGTTTTAACCAGGGCGAACAGGCGGCGTTTCACAGGCATCTCCTTATCCAGGACACCTAAGACGCCTGGTAAAGATCAATTGTTCCAAGTGGTATAATTAGTCGCTCGATCGACAGGCCGTCTCCACAGAGGCCTTTTTTACACACATCGTGGGAAACTGAGGTTGTTTGGGCGGGCTTTGCTCGCCCAAACAACCTCATACATCCACTTATTCTGGAACGGGACCGTATGCTGGACAAACTTGCTGCAATTGAAGAACGTTATGAAGAACTCAACCGCCTGCTGATGGAAGTGGGCGATGATTACCAGCGGGCAGCTGAGCTGGCCAAGGAGCGCGCCGAGCTGGAGCCGCTGGTAGAAAAAACGCGCCGCTACCGCCAGGCCTTAACCCGCCTGGAAGAAGGGCGCGCTTTGCAAGACTCCGAAGATGAAGAACTGGCCCAACTGGCCTGGGCAGAGATCGCCGAAACTGAGCCGCAAATTGACCAGTTGGAAGATGAGATCAAGAGCATGCTGGTGCCCAAGGATCCGCGCGACCAGCGCAATGTGATTGTGGAAATCCGCGCCGGCACCGGTGGGGATGAAGCCGCCCTGTTTGCTGCCGATCTTTTCCGCATGTACAGCCATTATGCAGAAAACCGGCGCTGGGAGATTGATGTGCTTTCAGCCAACGAGATCGGGATTGGCGGATATAAGGAAATCATCTTTATGCTAAAGGGGCGCGGCGCCTTTTCACGCCTCAAGTATGAGTCCGGCGTGCACCGGGTGCAGCGCGTGCCGATTACTGAGTCCTCAGGCCGCATCCACACTTCCACCGCCACCGTGGCTGTGCTGGCAGAGGTGGATGAGGTTGAAGTTAACATCCCTGATGGCGATATCCGCACCGAAGTTTACAAATCGGCCGGAGCCGGCGGTCAGAATGTGCAGAAAAATGCCACTGCGGTGCGCATCATCCACCTGCCCACCGGCATGGTGGTGCAGTGCCAGGATGAGCGCTCACAGCTCCAAAACCGGATGCGCGCCATGAGCATCCTGCGCGCCCGGCTGTTTGAGATCGAGCAGGAAAAGCAGCGCCAGGAAGTGGATGACGCCCGCCGCTCGCAAGTTGGGACAGGCGAACGTTCGGAGAAGATCCGCACCTACAACTACCCACAGTCGCGTGTCACCGATCACCGCATCAACCTGTCCAACTATAATTTGCCGGTGGTGATGGGCGGGGAAATCGACGAGTTTATTGATGAGCTGTCCTTGCGCGACGAAACGGACCGCCTGTCTGCAGTGGGCCTGGAAGAAGAGGATGAGGACTGATCCGGGTGCGCCGTGCCATCCATCGCCGACTGGCTGATTCTCCTGCGCCAACGGCTGGCTGCGGTCAGCGACAGCCCCGCGCTGGATGCCCAGGTTTTGCTGGCGCACATTTTGGAACGCTCGCGCCCCTGGGTGCTGGCTCACCCAGAAGTTAGCCTGCCGCCGAACCAGGAGCAGGCTTTGCACCTGGCCCTGGCCCGCCTGGAAAAAGGCCAACCCCTGCCGTATGTCATCGGACACTGGGAATTTTACGGGCTGGACCTGCTGGTCAGCCCGGCTGCGCTGATCCCGCGCCCGGAAACGGAGCTGCTGGTGGAGCAGGGATTGGCCTGGCTGAGCGACCACCCCGGCCCGCGCTGGGCGCTGGATGTGGGCACCGGCTCCGGCTGCATCGCCATCGCCCTGGCAGCCAACCGCCCCGACCTGCGGACTGCAGCCTGCGATCTTTCCCTGGAGGCGCTGAAGCTGGCCCAGCGCAGCGTTCAGAAGCATCACCTGGGCGCGCGCGTCCTGCTGCTACAGGCCGATCTGATCCCCCCCACCAACTTAATTTTTGACCTGATCTGCGCCAACCTGCCCTATATCCCTACCCACAAGCTGAGCGGTCTGCGCGTGGCGCAGGCTGAGCCGGTCTCGGCGTTGGACGGCGGCCCCGACGGGCTGGAGGTCATCCGGCGGCTGCTGGCGCGCGCCCCTCTGGCGCTCGCTCCGCAAGGCCTGCTGCTGCTGGAAATCGAAGCCAGCCAGGGTGAAGCGGCGCGAGAGCTGGCGCAGGCCTATTTCCCCCAGGCGCAGGTCGAAGTGCTTCCAGACCTGGCTGGGCACGACCGCCTGGTGAAGGTGCGCCAGGAGCGGGCGACCCCTGCCATTCACGCTGGTTGAAAGAGACGCTGTATGTCAGATCTATTCATTTTCCTTTCCAAATTCTTACCGCCCTTTGTCTATCCCCTCGGGCTGGCGTGGATGCTGGTTCTGCTGGCGCTTTTTCTGAACCGCCGCCCGCGCGGACAGCGCTTGGCCCTGATCCTGGTCTTGCTCCTGCTCTGGCTGGGGGGAAACCGCTGGGTGGCAGCCGCCCTGACCCGCAGCCTGGAATGGCGCCACCTGCCGCCCGATCCGCTCCCCCAGGCAGAGGCGATCGTGCTGCTCTCGGGAGGCACTGAGCCGATGGAAAGCCCGCGCCCGATGGTGGAGCTGAACGGCTCCGGAGATCGTATCCTGTACGCCGCCCAGCTGTACCACCAGGGCAAGGCTGACCACATCCTGCTCACCGGCGGGCGGATCGATTGGCAATCCCAGGATATCGGCTCGCCCACCCAGGAGATGAGCGCCATCCTGGAACTGCTGGATGTACCCAGGAGTGCGCTGTGGCTGGAGCCCGATTCGCGCAACACCTATGAAAACGCCGTATTCAGCGCTAAAATACTCAAGGAAAAAGGCCTCCAGCGGATTGTGCTGGTCACCTCCGCCTGGCACATGCCGCGTTCGGTGCGGCTGTTCGAAGCCCAGGGGCTGGAGGTGATACCGGCGCCGACCGATTTCATCGTCACCCAGGCGGATTGGGAAGGGCTGACTCAGGGCGACCTGCGCGCGTATCTCACCGGGCTGGTGCCCTCTGCCAGCAACCTATCCCTGACCACCCAGATGCTGAAAGAATACATCGGCATCCTGGTTTATGAGATAAGGGGTTGGGAATGATCAAGATTTTAGACAAAAAACACATCTTGCTGGGCGTGACCGGCTCAATTGCGGCTTACAAAGCCGCTGACCTGGCATCCAAACTCACCCAGGCCGGGGCGCTTGTGGATGTGATCCTGACGACCTCTGCTCTGCAGTTCGTCACCCCGCTCACCTTCCAGTCGGTGACCGGGCGGCGGGCTTACACCGACGCCGACCTGTGGGGCGGCGAGGGGCACGTGCAGCATATCGGGCTGGGTAAGAGCGCGGACCTGCTGGTGATCGCTCCGGCGACCGCCAATACCCTGGCGCGCCTGGCCCGCGGCCTGGCGGATAACCTGCTGTGCGTGACCGCGCTGGCCGCCGCCTGCCCGCTGCTGGTCGCCCCAGCCATGGACGGGGGCATGTACCTCCACCCGGCGACCCAGGCCAACCTGGAAATCTTACGCCAGCGCAATGTGACGATCATCGGGCCTGCCGAAGGTCACCTGGCTTCCGGCCTGGCAGGCATCGGGCGGATGGTCGAACCGCAGGAGCTGCTCAACCAGGTGCGCCTGATATTTTCCCGTAACGGCCCCTTGCGCGGCCACCGGCTGGTGATCACCGCCGCCGGGACTCAGGAGCCGATCGATCCGGTGCGAGCCATCACCAATCGCTCGTCAGGCAAGCAGGGCTTCGCCCTGGCCCAGGCGGCCCTGGATCTGGGCGCCGAGGTGACCCTGATCGCCGGGCCAACCAGCCTGGGCACGCCGGGTGGGGCCTCCAGGGTGGATGTGCGCACCGCCGAGGATATGCTGGAGGCGGTTTTGGCAGCCATCCCCCAGGCGACCGCCCTGCTGATGGCCGCGGCTGTGGCGGATTTCCGCCCAATACATCCCGCCGGTCAGAAAATTAAGAAGGAAGGCGGTATCCCCCAAATCCACCTGGAGCAGACGCCCGACATCCTGCACCTCGTGGCGCAGATGAAGGCCGAGACCGGTTGGCCGCGCTATATGGTCGGCTTTGCCGCCGAGTCGCAGCAGCTGCTGGAGAACGCCCGGCAGAAACTGCAAGCCAAGCGCCTGGACCTGATCATTGCCAATGATATCAGCGCCAGCGATGCCGGTTTTGAGGTGGACACCAACCGGGTGACGCTGCTCTATGCCGATGGGCGCGCCGAGGCGCTGGGACTGATGAGCAAAGAGCAGGTAGCTGAGCAGATCCTGGATCGCCTGGTATCCCAGATCACGACCGGCAGCGGTTAGCCGCCAGCCAGCTACGCACCCTCTCACCCAAATATCCCCAATTTCCACTGAAGTGTAACTCCTATCGGTTATAATTTTCAGCGCAGGTTTAGAAAGTATTTTATTGATCATAGGAGAAAGACATGGCCTTACAAGTTGGACAATTTGCTCCTGATTTTTCGCTCAAGAGCCACCTGGACACCACCATCCGGCTGAGGGACTACATGGGCAGCAAGAACGTCGTCCTGGCGTTCTTCCCGCTGGCCTGGACGCCCGTCTGAACGGCCCAAATCCCATCCTATCAGGCCGCGCTGGCGCGGTTTGAGGCGATGGATACCCAGGTCCTGGGTATTAGTGTAGATAGCACCGATTGTTTGCGAGCCTGGGCAGAGCATCTGTCTGGGATTACCTACCCCCTGCTCAGCGATTTCTGGCCGCACGGGAAAGCAGCCGAAACCTACGGCGTGCTGCGTTCCGAAGGCTATTCTGAGCGCGCCCTGTTCGTGATCGACAAGAGCGGCTTTATTCGTTATATCGATATCCACGATATCGATAAACAGCCGGATAACGATGTCCTGTTCGGCGTCCTGGAGCAGTTAGAGCCGCGCCTGGCCTCGTTCTACCGTGCCAAGGTTGCCCAGGAGAAGCCTGTGGTGACCGAAATCCCCAGCGATGTCGCCCTGGTGATGTACTGCACCCCCTGGTGCCCCGCCTGCCGGCGAGCGCGTCTCTGGCTGAACCAGCATAACATCCGCTATGCTGATGTGGATATCACCCGCGACCGCCAGGCGGCAATGCGCGTGCGCGGCTGGGCAAACGGCGCCGAGACGACCCCCACCTTCGATGTCAAGGGCACGATCGTGGTGGAATTCAAGCAAGCCCGCCTGGCGGAACTGCTGGGGATCCGCGAATAACCCATTCCGGCAGTAGATTTTTTGCTTGATGGATACGAATATACGAGGATGAAACCAGGCGGGTTTCATCCTCGTATGTTAAGTAAGTAGAAGCATCCGGGAAATTTTGACCATGCTGATCGAAGTTACCGACCAACTCTCCATCGATGACTCCGCCATCCACCTGGACTATGTGCAGGCCTCTGGCCCAGGCGGGCAGAATGTCAACAAGGTTGCCAGCGCGGTGCAGCTTCGTTTCGACGCGCTGACCCCCGATCTTCCAGAGGATGTGCGCCTGAGGCTGATGAAACTGGCAGCCCGCCGCATCAATGAGCAAGGCGTCCTGATCATCCAGGCCAGCCGCTACCGGACGCAGGAGAAAAATCGCCAGGATGCCATTGACAGGCTGGTTTCTCTGCTGCAGCGGGCGGCTCAAAAACCCAAAGTGCGGCGGAAAACCCGGCCCACCCTGGAATCGCAAAAGCGCCGCCTGGAAGCCAAGCGCCAGCGCAGCCAGATAAAACGCAGCCGCAGCCAGCCCCCTCCGGAATGAGGCCGCCTGTCAGACAATTCGCGTATAACCGGAGTCATATAGTAAGATTTCTGCTATAATCAAAGACTGTTATGGAAACCAACCTGCCTCAAACGACCCTGAGCTGTACACAATGCGGCGGTGAGCTGCATCCCGACGAAGGACAAATTTTCCTCACCTGCCCCTACTGCAGCGCGGCGGTGTATCTCGATAAGGCGCGCGTGGTGTTTCACTGGTACCTGGCGCCTACCCTGGACGAGACCAAAGCACGCGGCGCTCTCTCCCGCTGGATGGCCGGCAATCAAACGGTGAAAGACCTGGATCAGAAGGCGCGCCTGGCCGGCTCATCCTTCGAATACTTTCCAGTGTGGTATTTCAAACGCCGCTTGCCCGGTGGGAAAGAGGAGATTCTGCTCGAACCGGCTGCCGCCACTTCGGTGAGTGAGATTCGCCATGTGCGGCTGCCCGGCGGCGACCTGCGCAAATATGACTCCGGGCTGGATTCCCAATCACAGCCGCCCACAGTGCCGCTACAGGCTGCTCAAAGCTGGCTGGCTGAACGGCAGATTCCAAAAGAAGAGATTATTGAGCAGGCGCTGGTGCATATCCCACTCTTTTCATTTAAATACACTTACCAAAACTCCCCCTATACAGCCCTGGTCGAGGCAGCCACCGGGGGTGTTTTTGCGAACATCTTCCCGGCCAAAGCAGAGGCGCCCTACCAGCTGGTGGGCGGTCTGGCGGCGATCATCTTCCTGTGCCTGGCGACTTTCCCGATCATCGGCGCGATCGTGGACGGCGAAAGCGGCGCTGGGATCGGCCTGTTGGTCTGTGGAGGCATAAGCGTGCTGGCTTTTCCCCTGCTGTTTGCTTTGGCAGCCTGGGTAGCAGCCAAGGTGTGAGCGCAGATGAGCGAACAAGAAACAACCCATGGTCTGACCTGTCCAAAATGCGGCGGAATGGTGGCAGTGCCTGAAGGGCAGCTGATTGTCAAATGCCCGTACTGCGAGCTGCGCTCTTATGTGCGCGGCGAGCGTGGTCTGCGGCGCTACCAGGTGCCGCAGCGGGTCCAGCGTCAGAACGCCATCCAGACCTTGAACAAATTTTTGACTGGATCGTGGGCGATTGCCCGCGATGCCGCCCAGAAGGCCCAGCTGAGCGAAGCTTTTCTGGTCTACCTGCCCTTCTGGACAGTGTGGGCGCGCGTGGCAGGGTGGGCCTTCGGGCAGAAAAAGGTTGGCAGTGGCGACAACTCGCGCTACGAACCGCGCGAAGTGCGCGTGGTGCAGGAAATGGCCTGGAATGGCGCGGCCTGCGATGTGGGCGAGTTCGGCGTCACCCAGGTTCCGCCAGTTGACAGCGATCTACAGCCGTTCAACCCCGACTCGCTGCACAACAGCGGTCTGGTT
>JAFGQI010000081.1 GCA_016935755.1 Anaerolineales bacterium | reverse complement strand
GAAAGCGCCGAGCAAACCTTCCAGCAGCAGGTGCAGCGCCGGGCCGGCCTGGACCGCCTGGCGCAGCTCTTCATCCGCCATCTGCGCCAGCGTTTTGCCCTGGTGTACCATCCTTTGTGGGTAATCCGCTATTTATACCGCCAGCGCGCTTTCCAGGTGGTGGTGGATGGCTACACGGGCAGGGTTTTATATGGTAAGGCGCCCGGCAACACCCTCTACCGGGCGGCTGCCCTGGTGGGCGGAGCGGCCGCGGGGGCTTTCTTGATGGTGGATGTCCCTTCAGTTATTCTCTACCTGGCTGGCAGAAGCAGCGATAGCGAAGGAATTTTTTGGTTTGCCCTGGGGTCATTCGTCATTGGAGCGGGGTTGACGTACGCTGGATACCGCGCCTTTCGCTATGGCGAACAGTACGAACTCCGCAGCGGAAGTGGCGCGAAAACGTCCACACCTAAACTGCCTGGCGTTGGAACCCTTGGCGATACCAGTTTCTCTCAAATGCTCACCCAAGTTAAGGATGTCGAAGAGTGGATAAACCGATTGAGCTAGTTCCATTGGTGTGCCTGAGGTGCAGCACGCCTGTTCCAGCCGAAATTGAGGAAGTCGCCTGGGCCTGCGCTCAATGCGGGCAGGGCATGATGCTGGACGAAGACCAGGGCCTGCTCCCGCTGGAGATTAACTGCGCGGCTGGGATCGCCCCCAATGTTCCAGGCAAACCTTTCTGGGTAGCGGATGGCCGGGTTGCTTTGAAACGAGAAACATACGACCGGCAAACTGGGGAGTCCGAGCAATTTTGGAGCCAGCCGCGCCGATTCCTGATTCCGGCTTTCAACAGCACCCTGGAAAACCTGATCAACCTGGGCACCAGCCTGCTGCTCCAACCTCCCAGCCTGCAGCCTGGCCCGGCAGCGCGTTTTGAACCGGTCACATTATCCCCCAACAATATTCTACCCATCGCAGAATTTATTGTCATCGCCATTGAAGCCAACCGTAAGGACAAATTAAAAAAGGTGGACTTTTCTCTACAACTTTCACCACCTGTGCTGTGGATATTACCATAATGTTCAAACGCTCTCTGTTTGCCTGGGGGGTTTTGATTTTAATCGTTTCTGCGGCCTGCCAATTTATGATTGGGGAAGATCCCCCTTCGCCTGCTGACCCCGGAGAGGCGCAGGCTACCCCCTCCGCCAGCGATGGCTGGTATTCGATTTATTTCACCGACCCGCAGGGACCTGCCAGCCAGACGCTGCGAGGTGGGCCAGACCAGCCCCTGGCGGAGGCCATTCGCCAGGCCAGGGTCAGCGTGGACGCGGCGATGCATCAGCTTGACCTGTGGAGCATCCGCAACGCGCTGATCGACGCTCATCGCCGCGGGCTGCAGGTGCGTGTGGTCGCCGAAAGCAATTACATGGATGAAGCAGAGATGCAAGACCTGATCGCGGCTGGCATCAAAGTGTTGGGAGACCGGCGAGAGGGGCTGATGCACGATAAATTCATCGTGATCGACCGCGCCGAGGTGTGGACTGGCTCAATGAACTTCAGCCTCACCGATACCTACCGCAATAACAATGCGCTCCTGCGCATCCGCTCGCAAAAGCTGGCCCAGAATTACACAACCGAATTCGAAGAGATGTTTATTGGCGATCATTTCGGCCCTGATACGCAATCTAACACACCCTACCCGCGCTTCACCATCGATGGCACACCTATTGAAGTATTCTTCTCGCCCGATGATGGCGCCGCTCAACGCCTGGTAGAATTAGTTGAAGGCGCCCAGGAAAGCATCTATTTCCTGGCATTTTCATACACCCTGGATGATCTGGCGCAGGCAATGTTGGAACGCGCCAGGGCCGGGGTAACAGTATCGGGCGTTTTTGAAAGCTCACAGGTCCAGTCAAACAGCGGCTCAGAATACAACCATTTGCTGGCGGCTGGACTGGATGTCCGCAAAGATGGCAACCCGAATAACATGCACCATAAAACCATCCTCATTGATCGCAAGATCGTCATCACTGGCTCATTCAATTTCAGCTATTACGCAGATACGCGTAATGACGAAAATCTGTTGGTATTTTATAATCCAGGTATGGCGGCGCAATTTTTACAGGAATTTGATCAAATTTTCAACCAGACCAAACCGTGAGGAGAATAACCCAAACCTTGCAGCACAAATCCGTCATCACCATCTATCTGGCATTTGCAATCTCCCTGGCGGCCTGCACACTGCGATTCGGTGGGCCGAACAAGTTATCCGATGCGCCTGCCCCAACCGCCATCCCGCTGCAGACCACCGCTGAGCCAACCACCCCCGCCGGGCTGACCGCCCCTCCGGGGCAAATCAGCCTGCCGCCTGGCTTCGCGGTTGCGGTTTTTGCCAGCGGGCTGAAAAACCCGCGCATGATGGCCTTTGGGCCAGATGGATACCTGCATGTCGCCGAGCGCGGGGAGGGACGCATCGTGCGCCTGCCTGACCAGGATCAAGACGGTGTGGCGGACGAAATCCAACTGGTGACCACAGAGAAATTGAACAGACCCAACAGCCTGGCTTTCGATAAAGACGGCTCGATGGTGGTCGGCGAAGTGGCCCAGGTGCAGCGCTTCAGCCGGCTGAACCGGCTCGGCTTTTATCAGGCGCACCAGGTCATCATTGACAATTTACCCGAGGGAGGCCACAATACTCGCACAGTGCTGTTCAGCCCAGACTGGTCTGAACTATATGTCTCGATCGGCTCCTCCTGCAATGTCTGCGAGGAGAAGGATATCCGGCGGGCAACGATCATGCGCTATAATCCAGATGGCAGCGGTGGAGAGGTTTTCGCTCATGGGCTGCGCAATGCGGTTGGCCTCACCTTCCGCCCAGGCACGAATGAACTCTGGGCGACCAACAACGGGCGTGATCAGCTTGGCGATGATCTGCCTCCCGATACCGTCCAGCGGGTGAGCTTCGGGCTGGATTTCGGCTGGCCAGTATGCCACGCCGGGCGCATTGTGGATCCTGAATTTGGAAATGATAAATCTTGTGATAATATTGCCATACCTGAGATCGAACTGCAGGCTCACTCTGCGCCGTTGGGGTTGGTTTTTTATGCTCAAACACAGTTCCCGGAAGAATACCAGGGCAACCTGTTTGTGGCCATGCACGGATCGTGGAACCGGAGCACCCCAACCGGTTATAAAATTGTGCGTATCCCGTTTGCTAACGACCAACCTGGGGCGGTCATGGATTTCGCCTCTGGCTGGCTGGTTGGCCAGGCTGCCTGGGGGCGTCCGGTGGACCTCGCTGTAGGCCCGGACGGCAGTCTGTTCGTCTCTGACGACGCGGCGGGTACGATCTATCGGATATTTTACATAGGAACGAGGTAAAGATATGGACACAAAAGGCAACTTTTATCTTGGGCGCTTTTTCGATGCCCAAAAGGGAAAAACTACCGACCGGCCTGTTCTGTATGAACTCGATGACCTGACTACCCACGCGGTTGTGGTGGGCATGACCGGATCTGGCAAGACCGGCCTGTGCATTGATATGCTGGAGGAAGCCGCCCTGAACGGTATCCCGGCTTTGATGATCGATCCCAAAGGGGATATCACAAACACCCTGCTGCATTTTCCCGACCTGCTCCCACAGGACTTCCAGCCCTGGATTAACCCGGACCTGGCTCGCCGCGATGGAAAAACCATCGAACAGGCAGCAGCAGAAACTGCGGCGACCTGGAAAAATGGGTTGGCGGATTGGGGCATCGAGTCTGAACGCCTGCTGGCCCTGAAAAACGCGGCCCAATTCGCCATTTACACCCCAGGTTCGGATGCCGGCATTCCAGTCAGCATCCTGGCCTCCCTAAAAGCGCCCACCATCCCGTGGGAAGGCAACCGCGAACTGCTGCGCGAGAAGATTTCTGGCACAGTCACGGCTCTGCTGGGGCTGGTGGGTCTGACCGACATCGACCCGGTGCGATCGCGCGAGCATATCCTGCTTTCAAATATCTTTGAACACGCCTGGAGCCATGGCGCAGATCTGGATCTGGGCGAATTGATTATGCAGACCCAGACGCCTCCCTTCCCCAAGCTGGGCGTGCTGGATGTGAATACATTCTTCCCCCAAAAGGATCGCTTTGAATTAGCGATGCTGCTGAATAATATTCTGGCTTCTCCGGCCTTCCAGGCCTGGATCGAAGGCCAGCCGCTGGATATCCCCAGCCTGCTCTACACCCCAGATGGCCGCCCCCGGCACAGCGTATTTTATATCGCCCACCTGCCTGAGACTGAGCGCATGTTCTTTGTCACCCTGCTGTTCTCGGCAGTAGAGTCCTGGATGCGCGCTCAGAGTGGCACCAGCACCCTGCGGTCCATCGTATATTTTGATGAAATCTTTGGCTACCTGCCGCCCATCAGCAACCCTCCCTCCAAGCAAATTATGCTGCGCATGCTCAAGCAAGCACGTGCCTTTGGCGTTGGCCTGGTGTTAGCCACGCAAAACCCGGTAGACGTGGATTACAAAGCCCTGTCCAATGCCGGTACCTGGTTCATTGGCAAGCTGCAGACGGATCAGGATAAGCAGCGTTTGCTGGATGGCCTGGAAGGCGCCATGACCGGCGGCCTGGATCGCAGCGGCTATGACCGGCTGATCTCAGCGATCGGCAAGCGAGTTTTCCTGCTGCATAATGTGCATAACAAACCCTCTGAGATGGGCCAGCTTCTGCAGACCCGCTGGGCAATGAACTATCTGGCCGGGCCGCTGGCGCGCAACCAGATTCCCCCCTTGAACCAGTTAGCCGGGGCGACCCTGCCTACCACCGCCAGCACGCCTGCCGCACCGTATTCACCAGCTGCCCAGCCAGACACAGCTCCCAAAGCAGCTGCTCCTGCAGCCGCTCCCACACCGCCTGCCCGCCCAGAGGCCAAAGCCGCTGGATCGGCGCTTGGTTCTGCCACCCGTCCGGCTCTCCCGGCAGGCGTCACAGAGTACTTCCTGCCCAATAACCTTACTTTCACCCAGGCATTTAAGGCCGCCGGACAGCTATATCCTCAGGATGCGCAGAGCCAGGGGATCCTCTACCGCCCGGTGATCCTGGGCCAGACCCGTGTGCGTTTCTTGAATCGAAAATACAACCTGGATTATGAGCTGCTCCGCACGGTGCTGGTCGCCGACCCCGACCGGCGCGGGATGGTGCGTTGGGAGAATTACCCCAGCCCGTCGCTTGAACCATCCGAACTGGAAGAGAATCCTGCCCCAGGGGCGCGTTTCGCCTCCCTGGAAGCTCCTATCACTGAGGCCCGGCTGGTGACCGCCATGCAAAAAGATCTTGTGGATTGGGGCTACCGCACCAGCCAGGTGGCCGTGCGAGTCAACGAAACGCTCGCCATCTACGCGGGCCCGAATATCACCCAGGCGGAATTCCAACAGATGTGCACCGATGCCGCTCGTGAAGGTCGCGACGCCGAGAGCAAGAAGGCCTGTGCAACTTACGACCGAAAAATCGATGTGCTGCAGGAAAAACTGGCGCGTGAGGAGCGCGAATTGGATCAGGATGAATCTGAACTCTCGCAGCGCAAAATGGAAGAGCTGGGCACCCATGCTGAAAACGTGCTCAGCCTGTTCGCCAAGCGCAAGAGCAGCCGCCGGATCTCTTCCTCGCTGACCAAACGCCGGATGACAGAACAGGCCAAAGCCGATGTGGAAGAGTCGATCGAAGCCATTGCTGAGATGAAAAAGGAAATTGCCGCCCTGGAAAAAGAGAAAGCCCAGGTTTTGGAAGAGATCAACCAGCGTTGGTCCGATATGATCAACCAATCCAGTGAGCTGTCGCTTTCGCCGCTGAAGAAAGATGTCTTGCTTGACTTCTTCGGGGTGGCCTGGTTCCCATATTATCTGGTTTTGACTGGTGGTCGAACGATTGAACTGCCGGCCTATGGCGCGGTTTAACCAAAACGACCGGTAAGCAGCCTGGAAAATAGAAGCTGGCAAAACAGGCACGAAACTTGAAACCGGTAAGCTATGAAGATGCTGCTGATTTTTCGACATGCCAAGTCCAGTTGGGATGACCCCGGGCTGGATGACCACGAGCGTCCGCTGAATAAGCGCGGCAGGCAGGACGCGCCGCGCATGGGCCAGTTAATCCGAGAAGAAGAGCTGCAGCCCGACCTGATCCTATGCTCGACTGCGAAACGCGCCCGCTCCACAGCCGAGCTGGCAGCCAAAGAAGCTGGCTACCAGGGCGAAATCCGCCCACTGGACGAGCTCTACGCCGCCCCTGCCGAGGCATATCTGCGCGTCCTGGCTGGCATCTCTGAGAAATTTGACTGCGTGATGCTGGTGGGGCATAACCCTGGTTTAGAAAACCTGTTGACCCTGCTGTCTGGTCGGGTTGAACCACTGCCCACCGCAGCCCTGGCCCATGTGCGTCTAGATGTTCGAAGTTGGTCAGATATAACTCTAAGGACAAGCGGAGAACTCATCCAGGTTTGGCGCCCCAAGGATTTGTAACTGTAAAAATGGGACACTCTGCTAGTTAATGAGGTATAATCGCCCCCGTGCCGAAAAGCAAGTCTCCGCAAGACTTATCGGTAGATGAACTGCGCTGGCTGTTGGTCGAAAAGCGGCGCGCAGCCCGCCAGGAGCGCCTGGAAAAGTACCGGCGAACCGGACGGGTTGTGACGGTCGCCTCTGACCTGGAGACTGAAAATCTGGATAGCTGGCGCACCGGTACCTTGACAGAAGAAGAAACGGCTCCCAAACCGCGTTCGCGTGGCAAGCGCATCCTGGATGGATTCCTGCTGCTGATCGAGATCAGCGCCGTGATCGGTTTCATTTTCATCCTTTTTAATGGACTGAGTGTGATCCAGGAGCTAAACCGGGAAGTGGTGGCCGTGCTGGAGCAGCCCACCCTGACGCCAACTCCGCTGATCATGGCGGTAGTGCTGCCTTCGGGACATATTCCTCCCGACTCGCCCGGCGGAACGCGCTTCAACGAAGCCGAGATACCCGATCATCTGCGCCCCCTGGTGCAATCGCTCTACAATGTGCCAGTGCCCACCCCAGGACCGGAACAAGCTGTGCGTCTCCAGCTCCCAGGGATCAACGTCGACGCGCCGATCGTGCAGGGAGATGGTTGGGAACAGCTCAAAAAGGGTGTCGGTCAGCACCTGGGATCGGCGAATCCGGGAGAGTGGGGAAACCTGGTGCTCTCGGCGCACAACGACATTTTCGGCGAGATCTTTCGTGACCTGGATCGCCTGGTGCCGGGAGACCTGGTGATCGTATTCACTAACCAGCGTTCCTACACCTATATTGTGGTGGATACAAAGATCGTCCAACCGACTGCTGTGGAGGTGATGGCGCCCGCTGCACAGCCTACCGTTACTTTGATATCCTGTTATCCTTACTTGAAGGACAACATGCGCATCGTAGTCATCGCCCGCTTGCAAGTCAGCGGTTAATAACTTTAAGGAGTATTTATATGAGCAAGAAAACCAAAAAACAATCCCGCAAGATCTCAGGGGCATCCAGCGGCGCCTCAACGGCCTCACGCTCAAATGGAGGTTCATCCCTTTCATCCGCCAGCGGCAGTGGCATGTTCGAGCGCGAATTCAAGCCCGACTACAGCCAGACAATCAAGGACCTGAAGCGTATTGGCGTCCTGGCTGGCAGCTTTTTCGCAGTTTTGGTGATCCTGTCTTTCTTTTTACGATAATATTCGTTTGACCCGAAGGATGATCTACGATGCGGCATATTTTGAGCCATCCAGATATGCCGCATCGTATGATTCTTGCCAAATGGTAATTGCCAATTTTTGGCAAAATGATAGAATCGGGCTATGCACACCATGCGTCCACGCTGGTCATCCAGGACAAAACTAACTGTTACTTTACTGCTGCTAGGGCTGGCCGTCTACCTGCTCTATCGGTTCAGTGCTGTGCTAAAACCCCTCATCCTGGCAGTTATTCTGTCCTTCGTGTTGACGCCGATTACAGATTGGTTCCAAAGTCGCTTGAACAGCCCCCGCGGCCTAGCGACCTCATTGGCTTATCTGATCTCGCTGGTGGTCATCATCCTCATACCGATGGCCTTGATCCCGCCGCTGACGACACAATTTGCAGGCTTTAACTTAAATATTCAAAATCTGCTGCGCCAAATCGAGTCTTTGCTGGCTGCACGGTATATCATCGCTGGACAGGTAATCAATGTTGATGCCATCTTCCAGCAAGTGGTTGGCTCCATCCAGGCGATCTTACAACCTTTCTTCGGGCAAACCCTGGCTTTTGCAATCGAAGCCATCTCTTCATTAGTATGGATTATCTTCATTATCATTGTTTCATTCTATCTGACCAAGGACGCGCCGAAACTGCACAAATGGCTGGAAGATCTCACCCCCCTGGCTTACAAGGAAGATTACATTTTCTTACGGTCTGAAATCAATCGGATCTGGAGCGCGTTTTTCCGCGGCCAATTGACCCTGGCGCTTGTCGTAGCAGTTATTTTCACCGTGATCAGCTTGATCATCGGCCTGCCATTTGCACTGGTCATGGGGCTGCTGGCTGGATTGCTGGAATTTCTACCCAGCATCGGACACGGCATCTGGTTTACGATCGCCTCTCTGTTGGCGCTCTTTCTCGGCTCCACCTGGCTGCCTGTTCCGAACTGGGCTTTCATGCTCCTGGTGATGGGGATGCACCTGTTCTTCCAGCAATTTGATCTGAACTACTTAATCCCGCGCATCATTGGCCGACGTGTTCATTTACCCCCTCTGGTGGTAATCCTGGGGATAGTCAGCGGCGCTTTACTGGCCGGGGTGATGGGAATTGTTTTGGCGGCTCCCACTATTGCCTCAGCGCGTGTGCTGGGGCGTTATACTTATGCAAATCTGTTTGACCTGGATCCGTTTCCATCCAGCATTGCGCCTCCCCTACCACCACCCAACCCTCGCTGGTGGCGCAAACCTGCCATTGATAAGAACATAAAAGCTCAAGAAGAATCGCAAAAATTATGACCAATCAAAAACCTCTCTCTGAATCTCCGAAATGGGGATCGACCACAAAAATGGTGATTGGGTTAACCATTGTGGCGATCATCATCGCCATGATCATCCAGTTCCGGCAGATTATCGGCCCCCTGCTGCTGGCCTTTATCCTATCCTTTTTGCTGCACCCCATTGCTGGTTGGATCAGCAGGACCACTAAACTCTCCTGGCGGACTTCGGTCAACTTGGTCTACCTGGTGTTGATCATCATTCTGGCCGCCGTCTTCACCGCCACAGGTTATGCCATCATCCAGCAATCCCAAAGCCTGGTCACTTTCGTAGACCGCTTTATCACCGACCTGCCCGGATTGATCGCAGATCTTTCCACCCGTACCTTTGCCTTTGGTCCATTCACCCTGGATCTATCCAGTTGGGATTTAGAAACGCTGGTCAGGCAGTTTCTCGACATCGTCCAACCATTAGTAGGACGGGCTGGCAGCCTGGTCAGCACCCTGGCAACCAGCGCGGCCACCACTGCCGGCTGGGGGATGTTCTTGATGCTTGTATCTTATTTCATGCTGGCCGAATCGGGCCAGGTGCCAGAGAGGCTGCCGCACATAGAAATTCCAGGCTATAACAGCGATGCTCGCCGCCTGACCCGAGAGCTGGCCCGCACCTGGGATGCTTTCCTGCGCGGCCAATTGGTCATCTCCTTACTGGTGATTCTTGCCTATACCGTTCTGCTGACCATCCTGGGGCTGCGTTTCACCCTGGCGATCGCTCTGATGGCTGGAGTCGCACGCTTCGTCCCCTGGATTGGTCCATTCTTGACCTGGACAGTCACTGCCCTGGTAGCTCTCCTTCAGGGTGGGAACTACTTCGGCCTGGAACCATTCAAATACACCCTTCTGGTGGTGATCGCCTGTCTGCTGCTGGATCAGGTGTTCGACAACCTGGTCGTGCCTCGCCTGTTGGGGCGCACGCTGGGTGTTCACCCAGCCGGGGTATTAATTGCCGCCATCGTGGCCACAAATATGATTGGGATTGTCGGGTTGGTGCTGGCCGCTCCGGTTCTGGCTACCCTGAACCTGGCAAGCAAATACATCTTCCGAAAAATGTTCGATATCGATCCCTGGCCGGAGCCCGAAAAAGAGCCACCCCCGGTGGAACTGCCCTGGGCGCGCCTGGCGCGCCGGATAAAAGCCTGGCAGCGCATCGTGCGCCGTCGCTGAATTAAAAAAATAAAAGGCTGGCCCGGAAGCCAGCCTTTTTCTTTCACGCTTCGCGCTTACACAGAGCGGCTCATCCCAGAGCTGCCATTACCAAAAAGCTGTTCCTTAATCTCAATCACCTGCCGCCGCAGCCGGTCATCCCGCTCCAGCATATCCGCCACTTTGTCGCAGCCATACATCACGGTAGTGTGGTCGCGCCCCCCCAGAACAACGCCAATCTGGGGCAGCGAGACATTCGCCTCCTCTCGCAGCAGATACATGGCAATCTGGCGAGGCAGGGCAATCTGGCGGGAGCGGTTGTGCCCGGTCAAGCTATCCACGCTCACCCCAAAACTATCCGCCACGCGGCGCACAATTTCATCGGGCTGCACCTTGCTGCGCCGGGGCAGCAGGTCAGCCAGGGCGGTCTCCACCAGTTGGATATTCAACGGCAGCCCGCTTAGATCTGCAAAGGCTGCCACCCGGGTCAGAGCGCCCTCCAATTCACGGATATTCGACTGCACCCGACGGGCAATCAGCTCCATTACGTCGAATGGCATCTGGCGGCCCATGCGTTCTGCCCTGGAACGAAGAATCGCCAGGCGGGTCTCAAAATCGGGCGGCTGGATATCGGCTGTCAGTCCCCATTCAAAACGCGAGCACAGCCTTTCTTCCAAAGTCACCAGCGCCTTGGGAGGTCGATCAGAGGAGACAATGATTTGTTTATCCTGACCGTGCAGGGTGTTGAATGTATGGAAAAATTCTTCCTGGGTAGATTCTTTTCCGGCAATAAATTGGATATCATCCACCAGCAGCACGTCAATCCGGCGGTATTTCTCGCGGAAAGCCTGGGTGGTGTGGGTGCGAATGGCGTTGATCAGGTCGTTGGTAAATTCCTCAGAGGAGACATACAGCACCTGCAGTCCCCTTTGGTGACACAGGTTGCCGATGGCGTGCAGCAGGTGGGTCTTCCCCAGCCCTACTCCGCCATACAAAAACAGCGGGTTATAGGCTTGAGCCGGCCTTTCAGCCACAGCCAGCGAGGCGGCATGCGCCAGGCGGTTGCTGGCCCCAACCACAAAGTTGTCGAAGGAATAACGAGGGTTCAGGCTGGAGTTCGACATCGGCAGTACAGGCAATTCAACTGGCTCAATGTCTTCTTGTGGTTCCGTTGGCTCAGCCACGTTTTGCCATACCACGAACCGCACCTCAACTGTACGGTTCATCATACCGGTCAGTAAACGGGTAACCGTGCTATCCAAACGGCTTTGAAGCCAGTCGCGTGCATATGCATTCGATACACCGATGATAAAACTACCATCCTCATATGAGATGTACTCAGCATTACGCACCCAAGTTTCATATGCAGCCTTCGGCATCTCCATCTGCAACTGACCGAGGGCGGCTTGCCAGGCCTGTTCTGCTTTCATCGCCGGGTTACTCCTTCAAAAAAATAAGATCAATACAGGCAGAAACAACCTGCTGCAGCCGCAGCAGGGCTGAAAAGTGAACCTATTTACCTTACAAATGCCAATCAGCGATTGGAATAGAAGCCCCTGTCATATAGCCTGTCTGTGTAGGGCACGCTGGATTCTAGCAGATAATGGCTAACTCGTGCATACGGAAAACCTACGGCAGTCTAAAAAATACCAATACTTTAAGGTTATCCAATCTTAAAACATAAGCCGCGCGTTGGGGGTCTGTGTTCGCAGAATAACACACTCATCTACCGCCCAAAGGTAGGGGCTGGCGAGGCGCCACCCCCCATATATGCGCCAGAAAAAACGATAGATTTTGTCCCCCAACGGGTTGTCAGTCAGAAACCTTAAAGAATCCGGCTATGGCAAAACCCATCCCGGCAAGATTAAACTGGAGCAATTTTATCTCTTCCCGGAGCACTGTTGACCCTTTTTGCCGTGGTTAAAGATTAATGGCTGTACAAAAATCGCGCCATGGATTTTTTGATATTTTTCCAACGCCATGTTAACGTTTTTCTTGCGTTAAGCGGGTATCCTATCAACAAAGGAACGAAAGGAGTCAACAATGGCTAAAATTATTGGTATTGATCTGGGCACGACCAACAGCGTGGTTGCCGTTATAGAAGGCGGCGACCCCACCGTGATCCCTACTTCTGAGGGGTCTAGATTGCTGCCCTCGATCGTCGGTTTTAACAAAAATAGCGAACGCTTGGTGGGTCAAACTGCCAAACGGCAGGCGGTGGCAAACCCCGAAAACACTGTTTACTCCATCAAACGCTTCATCGGACGCCGTTTTGATGAGACACAAGTCGAACGGGACATGGTCTCCTACCGGGTCGTGCAAGGCCCGGCTGGCGATGCACGGGTAAATATCCCGATCGCTGGACGCGAATACAGCCCTCAGGAGGTCTCAGCCATGATCTTGGGCAAGCTGAAGGCCGATGCCGAGGCATACCTGGGCGAGGCCGTCACCAAGGCAGTCATCACTGTGCCAGCTTATTTCAATGACAGCCAGCGCCAGGCTACCAAGGATGCCGGGCGGATTGCCGGGCTGGAAGTTCTGCGCATCATCAACGAGCCTACTGCTGCTGCTCTGGCTTATGGCCTGGACAAGAAAAATAACGAAACAATCCTGGTCTTTGACCTGGGCGGCGGCACCTTTGACGTCAGTGTGCTGGAAGTGGGCGATGGCGTGATCGAAGTAAGAGCTACCAATGGCGACACGCATTTGGGCGGCGATGACTGGGATCAAGCAATTGTCAGTTGGGTTGCCGATGAGTTCAAACGCGAGCAGGGCATCGACCTGCGCAGCGACCGCCAGGCCCTGCAGCGCCTGCGAGAGGCCGCTGAGAAAGCTAAAATCGAACTGTCCAGTATGATGGAAACTGAGATCAACCTGCCCTACATCACGGCGGATGCTTCTGGACCAAAACACCTGCAAATGAAGCTGAATCGCTCCCGCTTTGAGCAGCTTACCGAAAATCTGGTGTCTCGGCTGCGCGGGCCCTTCGAATCTGCTTTACGGGATGCAGGTCTGAAAGCATCCGATATCAACGAGGTTGTGCTGGTAGGCGGCGCCACGCGCATGCCCATGGTGCAAACGCTTGTGCGCTCCCTGATCAATAAAGAGCCCCACAAGGGCGTGAACCCCGACGAGGTAGTCGCCATTGGAGCCGCTATCCAGGGAGGTGTGCTGGGCGGCGAAGTCAAAGATGTGCTGCTCCTGGATGTCACCCCCTTGTCATTGGGTCTGGAAACCCTGGGCGGGGTGATGACCACTCTCATTGAGCGCAACACAACCATCCCGGTTAAGAAGATAGAAGTCTTCTCAACCGCCGAAGATGGACAGACTGCTGTGGATGTGCATGTGCTGCAGGGCGAACGACCCATGGCTGCCGATAACATGAGCCTGGGCCACTTCCGCCTGGAAGGCATCTTGCCCGCCCCACGCGGAGTGCCACAAATTGAAGTTTCTTTTGACATCGACGCCAATGGCATTTTGAATGTAGCTGCCCGCGATAAAGCCAGCGGACGCACCCAGAATGTGACCATCACAGCTTCAACCAACTTGAATAAAAGTGAAATTGAGCGTATGGTTCAGGAAAGCCGCCAGAACGAAGCCCAGGATCGAAAACGCCGAGAACTGGTGGAAGCGCGCAACAACGCTGACAATCTGGTGTATCAAACTGAAAAAGCGCTGCGCGAATTGGGCGAAAAAGTACCCGCCCAGGAGCGGCAGAACATCCAGAGCAAGATTGAGATGCTGCGCGAGGCAATCAAGGGTGATGACATGGAACGTGTCCAGCGGCTGAGCGGGGAACTACAAAACGCATCTTATGCCCTCAGCCAGCAAATCTACGCCCAGCAGCCATCCGGAGGGCCAACCCCACCTGGACACAATGGCGGGCACGCTGACGAAGGTGAAGTGATCGAAGGCGAGTTCCAACAGGCATAACTACCTGTAGTGCATACTCAAGAATATTCAGATGGACAGCGCCATCACAACGCTGTCCATCTGAAATTTTTTTTATCGTCTTGAACAACACATCCCCTTTGGTAAATTAAAGTATAATCTACCCGGAGATGCATCCCAGGAGGAGACGTCTCCAACACAGATGCAACCCTCTGGATGCGAGAATTTTATGGAAACCAACTCTTCACCTCCCGTGCGCCTGTTTCTCCCCGCCGCGCTGACCCTGGCGATCCTGGGATGGGGCAGTTTATCATATCTGGTGATTTTTACCAGCCCCACCGGGGGCACCCGCTGGTTGTTTTTCTTCGCGGCCATGCTGGGTATCACCGGCCTGGCCCTGCCCCTGGTCGCTTTTCTCAACCGGCGTTTCCCCTCCGTCCCCGCTCCTACCCCTCCAGTCATTGTGCGGCAGGCTATCTGGTTCGGCCTGTATGGTCTCACCCTGGCCTGGCTGCGTATCAGCCGGATATTGACTCCCTCCATGGCCTTACTGCTGGGCATTGGACTGGTGATAATTGAATGGCTGCTGCGGCTGCGGGAAAAGAGCCTTTGGAATCCGGAGCCTTAACCCTCCCCAGAAACCTTTATTCCCTTAGCGATGAAAAGCCTGCGAGATTTACCGTCTGTTGATCAACTGCTGCAAACCAGCGAAATGCAGGGATGGATCGCCATCTATGGGCGTGCATTGACCGTTGAAGCGGCGCGCCAGGCGCTCAACCGGGTGCGCACAAGTTTCGCTCAAGAAAACACCATCCCCGACCAGGCGGGATTGCTCTCGCAAGCGCAGAGCCTGCTCAAAGGGTGGACGACGCCCACCTTGCAGCCGGTGATCAACGCCACCGGGGTAATCCTGCACACCAACCTGGGGCGCGCCCCGCTCAGCAGATCTGCTATGCAGGCCGCCCAAAGCGTCGCTTCGGGCTATTCCACCCTGGAATACGATCTTGAGAAGGGACAGCGCGGCTCGCGGCTGGTGCATGCGGAGGCGGTCCTGCGGCGCATTACCGGAGCCGAGGCGGCGATGGCAGTCAACAATAACGCCGGCGCGGTCTTGCTGGCCCTGAGCGCCTTAGCCAGGCGTCGAGGAGTGGTGATTGCCCGCTCACAATTGGTGGAAATTGGCGGCGGGTTTCGCGTACCTGATGTGATGAAACAATCTGGGGCGCGCCTGGTGGAGGTAGGCACCACCAACCGGGTTCATTTATCAGATTATGAAGCCGCGCTGGAAGAAAAACCTGCCCTGATCCTGCGCGCCCACCGCTCCAATTTTCGCCTGCTCGGCTTCACCAGTGAACCTGAGATGGCTGAAATCGCTGCCCTGGCCCATCAGTCCGGAATACCCCTGATGGACGATCTGGGTTCTGGTTCGCTCCTGGATACCGCCCGCTTTGGCCTGGGTCACGAGCCCACAGTGCAAGAATCGCTGCAGGCTGGCGCAGATCTGGTTTGCTTTTCAGGAGACAAGCTGCTGGGCGGGCCGCAGGCAGGCCTGATTATTGGCAGAGCAGACCTGGTGGCAAAACTCAAGAAACATCCCCTGGCGCGAGCGATTCGCGCCGATAAGCTGTGCCTGGCAGCCCTCAACGCCACCCTGCTCCATTACCTGAAGGGAGAAGCTGAAGAAGAGGTGCCCGTCTGGCGCATGATTGCGGCATCTGCAGAACGGCTCCGCCAGCGCGCCCTCGGCTGGGCTGCCGCTTTGGAACAGGGGCAGGTGATTGCCGGTGAATCGACTGTGGGAGGAGGCAGCCTGCCAGGTGAGACCCTCCCGACTTTCTTACTGGTTTTGAGCGTAAAAAGCCCCAATCGTTTTCTGGAACGCCTGCGCCAGGCATATCCACCCATTATCGCCCGACTGCAGGGAGAACTCGTGGCGCTTGACCCACGCACTGTTATGACAGAGCAGGAGCCGGGCCTGATCGCCGGCCTTCGTTCGGCTCTTTCTGCCGCGAAAAAGACACCTCAACCCACACAAGGATAAACCAACCATGAAATCTGATATCGATGCCCTGATGCAAGACCGCAACCTGGATGCCTTGATGATCCTTGGCCCAGCCTACCACAACCCCGCCATGGTCTACCTGACCGGTGGGGGGCATGTCAGCGGGGGCTACCTGATCAAGAAGCGCGGCGAGACCCCAACCTGGTTTTGCGCGGCAATGGAGCGCGACGAAGCAGCGAAGAGCGATCTGCCAATCAAGCTGCTGGATGATTTTCGTTTTGACGAGCTGCTCAAGCAGTCGGAAGGCAATATGTTGAAAGCCTCAGCTGCACGCCTGAAGCTTGTCCTGGAATCTGCTGGGATTACCTCTGGACGGGTGGCGCTCTACGGACAGGCGGAGGTGGGCGCCTCCTACGCCTTGCTCACTGCGCTGCAAGAGACCCTGCCAGAACTGACCCTGGTGGGTGAGATCGGCGATTCGCTGCTGCTGGCAGCTATGGCGACCAAGGAACCAGCAGAGATTGAACGCATCCGGCGTATGGGGAAGATCACCACGGCGGTTGTAGCCCAAACCGCTGACTTTCTGACCTCTCACCAGGTTCAGAATGAAGTGCTGGTGAAGGCAGATGGTTCGCCGCTAACGATAGAAGCTGTCAAGAAGCAGATCAACCTGTGGCTGGCTGAACACGGAGCCGAAAATCCGGAAGGGACGATCTTCGCCATCGGGCGCGATGCAGGCGTGCCTCACAGCGCCGGCAATCCCACCGATTTGCTGCGCCTGGGCCAGACCATTGTCTACGATATCTACCCCTGCGAACCGGGCGGCGGCTATTTTTACGATTTCACCCGCACCTGGTGCCTGGGATATGCCAGCGACCAGGCTCTTGCTCTGTACGAGGATGTTCTGTCTGTTTACCGGCAGGTGACCAGCGAACTGCGCCTGGGCGCCCTGTGCAGCATATATCAGGAACGCACCTGTGAACTCTTCCAGGCGCAGGGTCATCCCACGCTCAAGGATAACCCACAAACACTCGAAGGTTATGTGCACAGCCTGGGGCATGGCGTGGGCTTGAACATCCATGAACGACCTTTCTTCCGTCTTACTCCCAATGCGGATGATCGGCTAGAGGCCAATGTGGTGATAACGGTTGAACCGGGCCTGTACTATCCTGAGCGCGGTATGGGGGTCAGGCTGGAGAACACCTACTGGATGCGGCCTGACGGCAAAGCTGAAATCCTGGCGGAATATCCCCTCGACCTGGTGCTGCCGATGAAGAAAAGATAGGTTCAATTATAAGGAAAAATCAGACATGAGCGACGCTCTCGCCAGCAAGGCAATGGAGACCAACCCCCTGAAGCAGTTTCCCCCAGCGCGCATTCTGGGTGTAGAAACATCCTGCGATGAAACTGCCGCGGCTATCGTCGAAAACGGGCGCATCATTTTGACTAGCACGGTGGCCTCCCAGGTGGACCTTCATGCCCAGTTCGGTGGGGTCTTCCCAGAAGTGGCTTCGCGCCAGCACATCCGCACAATTTTCCCCATCGTAGAGACCGCCCTGCAGCAATCGCACCTCGAGTTAGATGACCTGGACGCCATCGCTGTTACCCGCGGGCCTGGGCTTCCGGGATCGTTGGTCGTGGGGATGAACATGGCGAAAGGGCTGGCGCTGGGCAGTGGGCTGCCTCTGATCGGGATCAACCATCTGGAAGCGCATATATTCTCAGCCTGGCTGCACTGGCCGCCCGTCGTGAACGGTGCGGCGGGAAATGTGGAGCTGAAACCTGCGCCGCATTTCCCGCTGATCATCCTGATTGTGTCTGGGGGGCACACCGAACTGGTGCTGATGGAAGATTTCCTGCGCTACCAACGCCTGGGAGCTACCCTGGATGACGCCGCCGGGGAAGCGTTTGATAAAGTCGCCCGCATGATCGGGCTGGGCTACCCCGGAGGGCCAGCAATCCAAATTGCCGCCGATGGCGGCAACCCGCGCGCCTTCGCCTTCCCACGCGCCTGGCTTGAAGACACCTGGAATTTTTCCTTCAGCGGGCTGAAAACCGCCGTGCTGCGCGAAGTGCGCCGCCTGCAAGAACAGCAGCAGCCACTGCCAATAGCCGACCTGGCAGCCAGCTTCCAGGAGGCGGTGGTCGAGGTTTTGACTGGGAAAACCCTGCGGGCAGCCGAAGCGTTCGGTGCAGCCGAAATCCTGGTGGCTGGCGGAGTCTCCGCCAACCGGGCCTTGAGAGCCGCAGTGTATGCGCAGTCATCCATCCCAGTGAACATTCCTCCCATTGACCTGTGCACCGATAATGCCGCCATGGTAGCCGCGGCCGGCTACTACCGTTTCGTGCATGGACAGCGCGATTCGCTGGCGATAGATGTTCAGCCGAATTGGCCGCTCACCGAAGTATAAACAGCCCCTTTACTGGCTAATTTTCGTTCATCCGCTCTAACAAGAGAGCCAGTTTCTCTGCCAGGGACGCCCGGTCAAAATGCTGCTCAAGGTAATGGCGCCCGTTCAGCCCCATTTCCCGCCCCCTCCCGCGCTGCGCGGCCAGGTAGGAGATCGCCTCCGCCAGGGCCTGGGGGTCGCCAGGCGGAACGAAGACTCCCGCATTAGCCTTTTCCACCACCTCGCGGATCACTCCATCAATCGCCAGGATCACCGGCCTGGCGGCAGCCAGGTAATCAAAAACCTTGTTCGGATAAACTGTGGCATACATTGGCACCGGCTTGAGGATGGCAATACATGCGTCGGCGGCCGCCAGCACCTCGCCCATCTGCGACTTGGCAACTGGTGGGATGAAGTGCACATTGGTCAGCCCCAGGGCTGTGGCCTGGCTCTGCAAGGCTGGCTTCTCCTTGCCATCCCCCACCAGGACGACAGCAATCTCGGGGCGGTCAGCCAGCAGCTGGGCTGCCTGCAGCGCCACCCCCAGGTCATTGGACATGCCGTGCGCGCCGGCATACAAGGCAACATACTTACCTGCCAGCCCATACTGCTGGCGAAACAAGACCCCATCCGCTGACGGATCAAACATGCGCGGGTCTGTGCCGTTAGGGATCAATTCTACCTGCCGCGCCCCGCGATCCTGGACATGCTGGATGAAACCTGGCGAGTTCACCATCACCCGGTCAGCGTGACGGTACAAAAAACGCTCCAGCCAGTTGGAAAGGCGAATCAAGAGCGGGTTTCGCAGCACGCCCACCTCGATGGCGAAGGCCGGCCAGAGATCGCGCACCTCGAACAGGAAAGTCGCTCGTTTCAGGCGCGCCAGCGCCCAGGCGGTCAATCCCTGAAAGATGGGCGGTGAAGTCCCCCACACCAGGTCAACCTCGGAAACACTCAGTCCTGCCAGGAAGGAGGAAGCCATGAAGCTTATGAAGCTGAATACGCGGTGGATAAAGCTGCGATGCAGGGCTTTATAAGTGTATGTGCGCCAGATGGTCACCCGCCCGCCAGGCCCGCTCTGCTTGCGCCTGGAAGCAGTATTGTCAGCCTTTCCGGTCAGGTAGCTGACCGGGCTGGCGATGATGGTCACGCGGTGGCCGCGTTCTGCCAGGTAGCAGGCCAGTTCATGGTGCCGGGTGCCGCCCGCCTCATCGATCTCAACGAATGCCTGGTGAATCAGTAAAATATGCATCAGGTGAAAATCCAACGCGTCGTCGCCCGTATGGGCAGTTCCGCGCGCATATGCAGCCGCACCGACAGCGCCGGTATTTTAACCCCATAGGTCGGGGAACACCAGCCCCAGGTGGGCGAAACCGCTCCCTCGCCATAGATATTCTCACCCGCCCGCGCCACCTGCAGTCGGCTCGGCGCTGGAGAAGAAAGATCCAGCCTCACCTGACCCAGGGGGGATGACAGGTGAAGAGAGTATCCCGGTTCCCCTGAAGTTGTCGCCAGTTCCCAGGGCCAATCGGGCAGCAGCCAGTGCAGGCAGGCCTGGAACACCTCCGCCCCGGCGGACAGCCCGCTGATAGGGAGCAGGGCGTCATCAACGACCCACTCCCCAGAGCGGGTGTGGGCCGCAGACCGCCAGTGGGCTGCTCCCAGGCGGCGGTATCCATCATGCCAGGCGACCCGGCGCTCCAGAATATCTTCAGGAATGGAGAAAAGATCAGTGTAATCCGCTTCGGCAGGAATGAAGGCCTGCGCCCAATCCAGGTAGAGAAACTTACCAGCGCGGGTCATCTGATCCAAACCACCCACCGTCAGCGTATTGTGCACCTGTGCCTGCGCCAGGGCATTGTCCCAGGGAGGCGCAGCATTGTATAGATAAGTACCGGCATCCTGGGCGACATTCAGCCCGCGCCACCACAGATCCAGGTGAAGCTGGTCAGCATGCCCAGGACGAGAAGTGAACCGCGCCGCTCGCAGATAAGCCCAGGAATTCTGGCTGGGCTGGCGCAGCACAAGCGGCGAGGATACTTCCGCAGCATTTTCCTCCAAATGATGTGCATCCTGCTGGCTGGAATCTGGCTTACGCTCCGGTTCTTCATTTAACCAATACACCATTTCATCCCACGGGCCGTCTCCAATTGGGTATTGATCTCGAAAAACTGCCGCGGCAGCCTGCGCAACCGGACGATAATCGTGAAATCCGCTGCCCGCCAGCGGCAAGATGTAAGCGCCATCATTTGGCCCCAGATTCGGCGCCCGCCCGGTCTCTGAATCCAATATCGACAGCAGCCAGCGCGTGGAAGCCGCCAATCTCTTGGCTGAGCTTTCCGGGTAGAGCTGCCCTCGCGACCTGGCCAGGCAGGCCACCCATAAGCCCAACTGCAGCATCAGGCGGTGGTAGTTGGCGCTGTGCTGGCTATACGCGCCATCCTCGGTGATCTGCGCTTGCAGGCCGCGCTGAAACCAGCGCCAACCAAGCTCGCGCCAGCGGTCTGAAACGGGATAACCCGGCAGCGCCAGGGCGGCAGTGTACACACCAGCCGCCTCGCTCAGCAGGTGGTTGTTGTTCTGGGAACGGGCATAGACCAGGGTAAGCGGGATGCGCCCGGCATGCTCAGCGATCGCCCGCCTCAAGCGTTCCGACCGGTTGGCAGTGGTATGCGCTGACCGGGAAAAGACCTGCAAGGCAAAGACGAAGGCCATCAGGCGCAGGGCCACCTCCTGGGCGGATATCCAATGCGGACCGCGGTAAGGCGGGTTGGCATCCAGGAATGTTTCCACGTACTGCCAGAAAGATGCCGGGTATCTTTCATCGCCAGTCAGGTGATAGGCCCGGCAAAGGGTGAAAGCCCAGCTAAACCTGGCAGGCTCCCATAAAAATTTGACATCCTCAACCCCGGTGGAACGCCTGCCAAGCTCATATTCAGTCCAGTGAAAGATTGGCCCGGGGGGCGACAGCTGCAGTGGAACCGGATCTCCGCCGAAGAGGCGCACCTGTCCGCCGACGATCTCATCGGCCTCGGCGCGCAGCTGGGCCAGCCCCGCCTTGCCGACCACTTCTGCCAGCTTTTGGGCATCCGGCAGGGGAAAAAGGGGCTGGAAATCGAGGCTGGATAACGGAAGTATCGTTTGCCGAGGCGCATCAGGAGTCATACGCCGGTAATGACCGGAGCGCAGTCCGAACCGGTATAATGCATACAGCCCAACCGATTCATAGCCCAGTTCTCGCCATGCCTTCACAGCCAGCCAGAAGCGTTTCATTAAGACCATCCTACCATCCAATACCCGCTGTTGTCAACGATGGCGATAAATGTCCGCTCTCGTGTGCGAGCAATTGCTCATGTTTTTACAGGATGGTTACACTTTCTTGATCTGAAGATTAAATCTGCACGGCATAATGCAGCACAAGAATAAATCGAAGATCATCAGGAGAGGTCATTATGCGAACCTACAAGACGCTTGCCTTTTTGCTCATTATTTCTATGCTGGTATCTGCCTGTATCACCGGGCAGGCAACTGAGACTTCAACGCCAGGCCAACCCACCCAGGCGGCTGATCCCACAGCCAGGGCTGCCAGCGCGAACCAGCCCAATATCCTCTTCATCCTGGCGGATGACCTGGATCAGAAGCTGGGCACCCTGGATTACACCCCGAATCTGGGTAAGCTGATCGCCGAACAGGGCCTGACGATCAGCGACTTCTTTGTCACCAACTCGCTCTGCTGCCCATCGCGCTCGACCATCCTGCGCGGCCAGTACACCCACAGCCACACGGTATATACCAATCGACCTCCAACCGGCGGTTTCCAGAAATTCCTGAGCCAGGGCTGCGAGGATTCGACCATCGCCACCTGGCTGCAAGACAGCGGTTACCGCACCGTGCTGATGGGCAAATACTTGAATGGCTACCCTGAAGAGCCTGATCCAGAACACATCCCCCCTGGCTGGACAGAATGGTACAGTCCTTCCAAAGGCGACCCCTACACCAACTACAACTACACCCTCAATGAGAATGGGGATCTGGTGCCTTATGGAGACCAGCCTGAAGATTACCTGACAGATGTCCTGTCGGATAAGGCCGTGGATTTCATCGAGAGGGCAGAGGCCGATCATACGCCGTTTTTCATGTATATTGCCCCCTACGTGCCTCACAGCCCGGCTACCCCGGCGCCGCGCCACGCCGACCTGTTCCCAGAATTGGAGGCGCCCCGCACCGCTTCGTTCAATGAGCAGGATACAAGCGATAAACCCGGAACGATCCAAGATAAGGCCGGGCTGAACCAGAGCGAGATTCACAAGATGGACCAGCTGTATCGTCTGCGAGTCCAATCTATGCAAGCAGTGGATGAAATGATCGCCCGGCTGGTGGAGATCCTGGAGAAGAACGGGCAGCTGGACAACACTTATATCATCTTCACCTCTGACAATGGCTTCCACATGGGTCAGCACGGGCTTCTCTCCGGCAAAACCACCGCTTACGAAGAAGATGTGCTGGTGCCGATGTTCATTCGCGGGCCAGGGATCCCGGCGGGCGAGACGCTGAGCGGCTACCTGGCGGGGAATGTGGATTTCGCCCCCACTTTCGCCGACCTGACTGGGATAGAAATCCCAGATTTCGTGGACGGGCGCTCTCTGGTCCCGCTGTTCTCGTCCAGCCGGCCTCCGGTAGATCAATGGCGGCAGGCGTATATCATCGAAGCCTACCCCAACCGCGAAACAAGCGCTCTGAACCCAGCGAATGAAACCGCCAGCCTGGGAGACTGGTTAACTGAACCAGACCGAGGGGTGCTGGAGCCGCTCGATCCAATCGACCGGCAGGGGCCGGCAGCCACTTATACCGCCCTGCGAACCGCCCACTATAAATTCATCGAATACCAAAACGGCGAACGCGAATTGTACGATTTACTCAAGGACCCCGATGAGCTGGAGAACCTGGCTGCACGAGCGGACGAGGAACTGCTGGATCAGTTCTCCACCTGGCTGGGCCAGCTGCATGCCTGTGCGGGCGCTGAATGCCGTGAGATTGAGCAGAACCCTCCGCCTCTGGTGAAGGGCGAGATAGGTCAAGCGATTGACCCGCTAACTGCCACCCAAGAATCCGGCGCCCTGCAAACGACGCCAGAAGCGGGGAAGGCAGGCTCTCCCATCCTGAACATCCGCTATGCTGAAACCGCCTCCGGCAGTGTGCCTGATGCAGGCCGTCTGAATCTGACCAGCCTGGACATCTATCCGCCGCAGGAGGGCAGCCAGCACCCCATCATGATCTACGTTCACGGCGGCGGTTGGCGGCGCGGCGATAAGCGCAATGTAGATCAAAAACCTACTGCTTTCAACGCGACTGGCTACCTGTTCGTCTCGGTCAACTACCGCCTGCTGCCCGATGCACAGGTGACGACCCAGGCTGGCGATGTGGCTCAGGCAGTCGCCTATGTGCACCAACACGCCGAGGAGTATGGCGGAGACCCCGACAAAATCTTCTTGATGGGGCATTCTGCTGGCGCTCACCTAGTCTCACTGGTGGCGACAGATCCCAGTTACCTGGGAAATGCAGGGCTTTCGCTCAAGAACCTGAGCGGCGTAGTCGCCCTGGATGTCGCCGCCTACGATATCCCCCTGCGGATGAAGGATAAAACCTCGCTCGGATCCAACATTTACCATGAAGCGTTTGGCTCTGACCCTGAGTATTGGGTGAAAATATCGCCCATCACCTATATTGCCGCGGAGGGCGATATCCCACCCTTCCTGGTGGCATACACCGGAAAGCAGGCAGACCGGCGGGAGCAGTCGGAGCTGTTTTTCCAGAAGCTGCAGGAGGCCGGGATCATGGCGGAACTGCTGCCCGCTCCTGAAAAAACCCACGCCGAGATAAACCAGGAGCTTGGCGCGCCTGGAGATGCGGTGACTGAGATCATCTTTGCCTTTCTGAACCAGCTTCTTAGCGAATAGACCCCTCTCGGGTAAAATTACCCCGAGGCTGGATTGTGGATAAAGAACACAGCGCACCTGAGCAGAGGAAAGTCTCTTACCGGAGGTGGGCGGCGCGTCTGCTCATTGGGCTGGTGCTGGCCTGGAACGTGCAGTGCGCCATCCTGTTCCTCTGGTCGCCGCAGGCCTTTGCACCAGGGTTCGAGCTGAGCGGCGCGACGGGCGAGGGGATGCTGCGCGGTATAGGCATCCTGTTCCTGATGTGGAATGTGCCCTACGCGGTCGCCCTGCTCAATCCATCACGTTATCGTGTGTCCTTATATGAAGCAATTGCCATGCAGTCGATCGGACTGCTGGGCGAGAGCGCGCTGCTGCTTACCCTGCCCGCAGGCCACATGGCTTTGCACAGCAGCGTACTGCGTTTCATCACATATGATGGGATCGGGTTGGCAGCGCTGATCCTGGCTGCCTGGATTACTCGTTCAAAAGAGAATTAATCATCCGCCTGGTCTGCGGTCTTTACAGGCTTACCTTTACCAGATGATAATTCTTGCGTCCCCTCCTAAGGACAATAAACTGTCCTTCAATGGCCTCTGCCAGCAGTACCATCTGGGCGGCGTCAGTGATGCGGCGGTTATTCAGGTAGATGCCTCCCTCGGCGATCGAGCGGCGGGCATCTCCCTTGGAAGAGCACAGCCCGCTGGCTGCCAGCAAATCAACGATGGATAGGCCCTGCCCTTCGAGCTGCGTTTTCGGCAGGTCGCTGGAGGGCACTTCGGCGAAGATATCCTGGATATCCGCGGCAGACAGGCCAGAAATATCGCCGCCAAACAAGGCCTGCGCAGCCTGTTCAGCGCGGCTCAGGGCGGTCTGGTCATGCACCAGGGCGGTCATCTCGCGCGCCAGCCTGCGCTGGGCTTCGCGCTGCTCGGGCCGCTCGCTGGCCGCCTGCTCCAGTTCCTGGATGGTGGGCTGGTCCAGAAAGGTGAACAACTTCAGATATTTGACCACATCGCGGTCATCGGTGTTCAACCAGAACTGGTAAAACCGATAGGGCGAGGTGCGCTCTGGGGCCAGCCAGACGGAGCCGGTTTCGGTCTTGCCGAACTTGGTGCCATCCGCCTTGGTGATCAGCGGGTAAACCAGGCCAAAAACGGTTCCACCGCGCATGCGGCGGATCAATTCCACGCCCGCGGTGATATTGCCCCACTGGTCGCTACCGCCCGTCTGCAGCGTGCAGCCCTCATCGTCGTACAGGTGCAAGAAATCATACGATTGGAGTAGCATATAGCTGAACTCGGTAAAAGAAATGCCATCCTCGCGCTCCAGGCGGCTCTTGACCGAGTCCTTGGAGACCATATAGTTGACCGTGAAATGCTTGCCGACATCGCGCAGAAAAGTGACCAGGTTGAGCGACAGCAGCCAGTCGGCGTTGTTCAGCAGGCGCGCCGGGTTGCTCTGCACCTCAAAGTCAAGGAAATGCGCCAGCTGTTTCTTGATCGCCTCGACATTGGCTTCAATCGTCTCGCGGGTCAGCAGCAGGCGTTCGGTGGCTTTACCGCTGGGGTCGCCAATCATGCTGGTGCCGCCGCCCGCCAGCGGGATGGGATGGTGGCCGAACCGCTGCAGACGAGCCAGGGCGATCAGCGGCACCAGATGACCGATATGCAGGCTGTCAGCAGTGGCATCAAAGCCATTGTAGATGACCATTTTTTGAGCAGACAGCCTATCCTGCACGCCGTCGACATAATCGAAGACCAGGCCGCGCCAATGCAGTTCTTCAAAGGCAGTCAGCGTTTTTTTATGCGCAGAAACCATGTTCAACCTTCCTGAATTAATCTCAATAATGTCCAGTGGGTGCTAATCATACTCTGGATGTTCTATTCCACTGGATGTTTTGGTGCCGCGGGGGTAAGTATATCAAATGTGGGCAGGATATCGACAGTCTTTCCACTGCGTAAAGCCTCCACTGCAGCAAAAGTGGCTTGCATCACACCGAAAATCTGCTCATACGGGATAGGCGGCGGGCCGCCTGCCAGAATAGCCGCAGAAAAAGCCTGCCACTCGCCGCGGTGACCCTTATCCTGGCGCAGACGTGACTGGATTACCTGTCTTCGACCATCTTGCACCAGTTCTAATGAGCGATAATCATCCAGCACGGCCACCCGGCCCGAGGTAAACACCTCCACCCGCTCCTTGGGGAAGGATTTATCGCCATTTGCCAGGTAGCTGACCGCGCCGACCGAGCCGTCAGGGAAAGTAAAAGTCAACAGGACGTTATCTTCCCGGTAGCGGCCCCCATTCGGCAAGCCCTGGGCAGTGACCTGCAGCGGATGCGCTCCTACCAGGTAAGTCAGAAAATCAATAAAATGGCAGCCCTCGCCAATGATGCGCCCGCCGCCCTGCTGGGGATCGTGCGTCCAGTGATTCAGCGGGATAAAACCGGCGTTCACCCGGTAATAGGCGACCAGCGGCTCACCCCTCCCAGAGAGAAATTCCTTCAAGCGGCTCGCCAGAGGGGCAAAGCGGCGGTTGAAACCCACCATGAGCAGCGGTTCTGCTGTCTTTGGACGGGAAAGCTCAACAGCAATCTCTGTTAATTCCTCCGCCTGCACCGCCAGCGGCTTCTCGCAGAACACATGCTTGCCAGCCTCCAGGGCTGCTGTCACCTGGCGGGCATGCAGGTGGTGGCGGGTGAGAACCACCACCGTGTTGACCTGGGGATCGTGGATCACCTGCGTCTCGTTGCTGCAGGCGCTAAAAAAACCGAAGCGCTGGGCGGCGTGTTGGGCGCTCACCCCCGAGGCCGAAGCAATCGCGATCCGCTCGATCCCCGGGATGCCCTTCATGGCCGGCAGCAAGACTGCGGAAGCAAAATTTCCCGCCCCCAGGACGCCCAACCGGACAGCCTGGACACCCGGGCTGACCGGATGAGGCATAGATTCACTGGCAGCAAATGTTCCGATATCCCCGGATTCTTTCTGATCACCGGCCTCAGGTTCTACGGCTGCATCGGGGTAGGTCAGCAGGACGCCCAGAAACGGCTCTTTGCGCTTGCCGGTGATCAGCTCATAGGCCTGGGGGGCCTGATCAATCGGGAAGCGGTGGCTGATCAAAGGGTGAACATCCAGCCAGGCGCCAGCCAGCAGATCCACAAATGCCTCCAGGTTGCGGCCTTCCGTCCAGCGCACATACCCGATGGGATAATCCTGCCCGCTCTCTTCATAGGAGGGGTCATAACGGCCTGGCCCATACGAGCGCGAGTTCAGGAAAGTGAGTTCCTTTTCGTAATACACCTTGCGCGGGATATGCAGACCGACCGCCCCGACTGCGATGACCCGCGCCCGGTCGCGGGCGATGACGCCCGCCAGCTCGACCGGGTCGGCAGAGGGGGTGTCCGCACAGATCAGCACCGCATCGCAGCCGCGCCCGTGGGAAAAAGACTGGGCCGCCTCCACCGCCTGCTCCCGCAGAACAGCTTCAGCGCCCATCT
>JAFGQI010000080.1 GCA_016935755.1 Anaerolineales bacterium | reverse complement strand
GTTGATAAAGATGGTAGTGGAAAACCAAGTTTACCCTCTTCGAGGCTTTTTCCCTTCTCGATGTCCGAACTCTTGTCCGAACATCAGAAAGGCGGCCAGAAAAAATGTGGATGACTGCTTCCAGCCAGATTCATGTGAACGGCGATATCTGATCGTGTTGGTATATTCTTCTGGAATGGCGATATAATTAATGGGTGAGCAGCTTCTCTCGTGGATAGAATCAACGCATATGGAGGCCCAAATGGAGATCTTAGGCATTGACATCGGCGGCTCGGGGATCAAGGGCGCTCTGGTGGATATTGATACCGGCAGCCTGACCGCCGAGCGCTTCCGCATTCCGACCCCTGAACCTTCCAAGCCGCCGGTGGTGGCGAAAGTCGTCGCCGAGATCGCCCAGCATTTTGATTGGCATGGCCCAATCGGCTGCGGCTTTCCTGCGCCGATCCACGCAGGCGTGGCCGAGACGGCGGCCAATATCCACAAGAAATGGATTGGCACGAATGTGGCAGCGCTCTTCTCGGATGCCACTGGCTGTCCGGTCTATGTGATTAATGACGCCGATGCTGCCGGGCTGGCTGAGATGAGCTTTGGCGCCGGGCGCGGCCGCATGGGCGTGGTGATGATTGTGACCATCGGCACCGGGCTGGGTACGGCCCTGTTTAATAATGGCCTGCTGCTGCCCAATACGGAGCTTGGGCATCTGGAAATCAATGGCGCTGACGCCGAGCTGCGCGCCGCCGATGCGGCGCGGAAGCGCGACAAGCTGAGCTGGAAAAAATGGGGCAAGCGGTTCAACGAATATCTGCAGCGGCTGGAGCATTTATTCTGGCCGGATCTGTTCATCCTGGGCGGCGGCGCCTGTAAGCAGTTTGACCAGTTCCGCGACCAGCTCACTGTGCGGGCGGAAGTTGTCCCGGCGCAGCTGCTAAACGAAGCGGGCATTGTGGGGGCAGCCCTGGCAGCCAAAACTTACCTGGCAGAGTCCTGATTTGATGGATTTACTGTCCACCATCACCTTAGCGGCTGGCGCGCTCTACCTGCTGAACGCGGTGGTGGCATTCTGGAGGCGCAGCTACCATCCCCATGCAGCCTGGGCGCTGCTGGTGTATATGCTGCTCTCGATGGTCTGGTCGCTGGAGCTGGCCGCGCGACATCTGGGCTGGCTGGCGTTCCTGGCGGATGGCTTCCTGGACCGCTTCCCTTATTATGGTTTGTTTGCCCTGGCGGCCTGTTTTTTGGCGCTCACCAGGGCTTTCTTTGGAACCAAAACATCGCTGGCCAGACGGGTCGCGGGTGGATTTCTGCCGCCCGGCTGGGGGTGGCTGTTTGGGCTGCTCTGGCTGATCGCCATGCTGGTGGTAGATCTAAATCCTTTCCACCTGCCAGGGACTCTGTCGATGGACGGCAGCGGCATCCTGCCGCGCACGACCCTGGTTTTTGCCCTGTGGGTTATCGGCTGGGCGGTTTTCATGATTTGGGCGACAGTGCTGATTTTCCAGGCGATGATCCGCAAGACCCGGCATTATGCTTCGCTGTCGTACTGGGCGCTGGTGATCATCCTGACAGTGGTGGGGGATGGGCTTGTCTTTGGCGGTTCGACCACCGCCGGCTGCGCCTTGCGCCTGGCGGGCAGCATGATCGCGGTGTATGTCATTGCCATGCCGCGCCTGCCTTATTTTGGGCACCTGGTGCGGCGGCTGCTCAGCTTCCTGATCTTCACCAGTATCGCCGTGGTGCTCTACACCATCTGTCTGGTGATCGCCCAGCTGATCCTGCGCGACTCCCCAGGCGCCAGCCCTCTGCTGGCGGGCCTGGCGCTGGCCTTTTTCCTGGTGCTGATCTTTGACCCGGTTATGCGCTGGATTCAGAAAATGATCGACTGGTGGATTTTTGGCGAGGATTTCGACCCGACCTATCTGATGCGCCAGTACAGCCAGAGCATCACCAACATCCTGGATCTGCAGCTGCTGGCGACCGTTGCGGTAGGCACTGCCAGCGAGCTGATGGAAGTTGACCGGGGTTTCCTGTTCCTGGTGAATCAGGAAAAAGGGGCGGATGGGCGCAACTATTATTTCCTGCGCGGGGCCAAAGGGATGGGCGGTGCCGATCCGCCCATGGGTTGGCTCAGCGATGACAGCCCGCTGGCCCGCTTTTTCATGGCGGAATACAAACCGGTCACCCAGCCCGAGATCGATTTCGCCGCCCGTTTTCGTATGCTGCCCCTGGATGAACGCGCCTGGCTGAATAATCTCGATGTGGAAGTTTTTGTCCCAATCCACACCAAGAAGGATTGGATTGGGCTGTTATGCCTGGGGCCGAAAATATCTGGCGCAGTCTTTACCGACCAGGATCTGGATTTATTGAGCACGATCGCGGATCAGACGGCAGTGGCGCTGGAAAACACCCGCCTGGTGGAAGGTCTGGTGCGGCTGAACAACGACTTCCGCCGGGCCTTCTCTGCCCTCGACCAGGCCAACCGCCACCTGGAGCGCCTGGATCGCACCAAGTCGGACTTTATCAGCATTGCCTCGCATGAACTGCGCACCCCGCTGACTTTGATCAGCGGGTCAAGCCAGATGCTGCTGGATGATCCCGCCCTGCAGGCGAATTCCTATCACAGCCAGCTGCTTTCAAAGATCCATACCGGCACGGTGCGCCTGCATGAAATTGTGGACAGCATGCTGGATATGGCCAAGATTGACATGCGCGCCCTGGAATTGGACACTCAGCCGGTTCGCTTGAATGAGCTGGTCCGCTCGGTGTACAATGAGCTGAAAAAGGCCTGTCAGGAGCGAAAGCTGACGGTGGAATTGATCGATTTGAAGGAACTGCCAGCGGTATTGGGAGATAAGGATGCCCTGCGCAAGGTGTTTTATCATCTGGTGGTCAACGCGATCAAATACACACCGGATGGCGGCAGGATCATGATCTATGGCCAGGCGCTGCCCGCCCAGACAGCCGGCCAGCCGGATGCCGAACCAGTAGAGTCCGGTTTTCTACAGGGCGGGGTGGAAATCGTGGTGGAGGATACCGGGATCGGCATTGATCCCCGCTTCCAGGATCTGATCTTCGTCAAGTTTTATCAGACGGGGGAGCTGGCGCTGCATTCTTCCGGCAAGACCAAGTTCAAGGGGGGCGGCTCAGGCCTGGGCCTGGCGATTGCCAGGGGCATTGTGGAGGCGCACCAGGGCAAAGTTTGGGTGGAAAGTCCCGGGCATGATGAGGAAACCTGCCCCGGCAGTAAATTCCATGTGATGCTGCCCTTGCGGCGCAACCCGGCGCCTGACGAGGCAGTCCCGGCTGCACCGCCGTCCGCTCCGCAGACCCCGCCTGAGGCCCCACAGGCAGAACTGCCTGAGTCAGCCGCTTAAACACAAAAACCGCGTTTGGGGCAGGCTCGCCATTCCTACCCGACCGCGGTTTTGTATGTAAGGAGAATGCTATGCTTCCTATTATACCCAGGGACGTGAAGCAGGCATGAAGTCAGATTAAAGGTTCTATGAGAGTGAGCGAGGTAATCTCGCTCTTTTCAATTAACCGCAGCCCAGATTTGATCCCGTGAAATTTGCCCTGGACGCAAGATCAGAGGCTCGGCGCGGGTGCAGTCCACCACGGTGGAGGGCGTACCGCCGGGAGTCGGCCCGCCATCCAGGATGAGCGGGACGCGCCCCGCCAGTTGGGCGTAAACCTCCTGGGCGGTGCAGGTGCTGGGCTGTCCGGAAAGATTGGCTGAGGTGACAGCCAGAGGCCCGGCCAGGTTGAGCAGCGTCAGGGCTGCCGGGTGGTCGGGCATGCGCACACCGACGGTTGGATTGGGTGACAGGTTGGCAGGCAAATCTGGATGACGGGCCACCACCAGGGTGAGCGGTCCGGGCCAGAAGACCTGCGCCAACCGGCGCGCCATAGGGCTCATTTCACTGGCTACCTGGGGCAGCTGCTCGAGACTGCCCAGCAGCACCGCGATGGCTTTGTCGGCCTCGCGGCCCTTAGCAATAAACAGCTGGTCGATGGCCTGCGGGTCGGACAGCATCGCCCCCAGCCCATAAACCGTGTCGGTGGGAAAGGCCACCAGCCCGCCATGATTCAAAAGTTCTATGGCGCTTTCAACTGCTTTAGGATGGTTTGAAGATACTATTAATGTTGGCACTATGGCGGAGTTGGTCCTAAAAATTTTTCACCATTGAAATGGATCAGGTGGTCGGGGATTTCTGCAATCCAGACTTCGGTTTCCCAGGCAATCTCAGAGATGAATTTCCTGAAGGTCTTAAAATCCAGGAATGCAGTAACATAGACACGAGAAGATTTACAGTTACAGAATAATTCTTCTAACTCGACTTGTCGTTTAGGCGAAACCGGGCCATGTGAAGTGACTGCTTCAATCAGATAAATCCAATTCCGCTGTTGATCATAAAGAACGATATCTGGTAATTTTCCATGGCTTGCAACAACTACACCAAGTTCTTCAAAGCCCTTTTCGTTGAGTATAAGGACTTTGTTTGCAGCATCTCCTATATAAAGGACTGAACTACCTGCCGCAAAACGTGGGCCGAATTCATGAACAATGGCGGCCTCGAGTTCATTATGCTTTCCAGGCGATAAACGGTATTCTGCTCCTTCTGCAATTCTCAGCGGTACTTTGTTCTGGTCGCGTGATTTCAGATAAAGTTGTAACAGTCCACCCTTAGCGTCCAGAAAAGCATCAACAGCCTCTTGCCATGCAGGAGTGTTGTATTGTTGCAATGTATGTAAGATAATCTCTGTAAGTGAATAGTGCGTTAGAGGACTATTAATTGCCAGGGATGGATTATCTCGATTCCGTTCTACAATCCCTGCTTGTTCAAATTGGTGTAATACCTGACGTCGGATGGATTCTCTTGTGTTTTCTGCATATGTTCTACCATAGCGATTTTGAATCTCTATGATGATATCATGAATGCGTAAACTTCTTATTATTGACTCACTCCAGGGTGTATCTTCGGAGAGTTGAGCCAAAATCAGCAAAGTCAAAGCAGATATTTCATTTTGCTGCGCTTTTGGTAAGCCAAGGTCATTCAGAATTTCTTGAGCTTGTTCTACTTTTCCCATAATAATGCGAGTCTCCTGGATTAGCGGAAAGTCTTCAGGTAGATAACCACTTTCCTGCAATATTGGAAAGATAATATGGTCAATATTATCGGTTGATGCAATGTGATTTTCTTGAGCTGAGTTGCCAATTTTCCAGATAATTTCCATAGGAGGAAAAGGCAAGGCTCGTAGTTCAACAGCATTTACCTGAGTATTTCCGTTGACAATTCGGAAATAGCGGTCAATTAATGCACTATTTAACAAAGCTGAAAGCCCTATTGCTTCTATGATTTCCAGGCTTCCACGTTTTCGGTAGATGTAATTCAGGTGGTTTTCCAGGCCAATAAACTCAAAATTGAACTGGTCATTTATGAATGGGGCAGCAATCAACCGACGACGATCTTCTTTGGCACTGAATCGTCGAAGGATTACATAGTTCGAATTCGGGATTAGTAATGTTTTCTGATCGATGCTGACAGCTTGAGGTTTACCAAAACCCTCCAATGGCCAAGTGATTCGTTGAGGCTTGATATGTTGCATCCAAAGTAAGGGAACAGCAGTTCCGTATCTAGTACTGCTGATAGGCAATAAGTAAGGGGTAGAACGAAATGGTACTACTGGGCCGGTAGAAACATCTAGCCCCAATTGATCCAACGAACTATCCCACTGATCCATTGCTTCTAGGATTATTTCATCTAAAACACCAGTTGGTAGCCTGAATAAAAATAGGTTGTTGTTATCAAAGATAAATTGTTTCGTTGTGATGTTTCGTGTAATGACGGCCCCTGATAATTCGTAGGTGTTTCTTGAAGAGGAGATACTAATAGTATCTTCTTGTTGAATGTTTTTTTTTGAGTGTGTGCGTTTTTCAAAAGTAATGATGATATTTTCTTGAAGGATTTCATCATCTCGAAAAACATCATCACGAGACTCAAAAATATGGAAGGCAATGGGACGTGTTGTCTGGAAAAAATCCTTCCTAAATTTGGCAAAATACATTCCAGAACAAAAGCTGCGTGGCACAATAAAACATGCATGACCTCCAGGCAAGAGCAATCTGGTTGCTATAGCCATAAAGAGCGTATAGATGTTTGTGTGTCCAGCTATCTTTCCGATAGAAATCTTTGAACGATGATCCGTGCTGTTAAGTTTGAAGTATGGAGGATTGGCAATTATGTAATCATACGGACTTTCACTAGGCCCATAATTGGGAAATAGAGATGCCTGAGGTAATGGGGCGCATGTAAGTGCGAAATCGCTTTCAAAAACTTGCCAATAAATATTAATTCCTGAGAGTTTAGCTTTTGCAGCCGCTTTTTCGAGAGATATTTGCGATGCCTTGCATAGCTCTGGATCAATTTCAAAACCATCGATCCATAGATCTATTGGTTCTCCCTCGGCAATTAAGCGCTCGATAATGGCACAAGCCAGTGTGCCAGAGCCAATCGCTGGTTCCAACAACCGCCCTCCATCGCGAATTGGCCCAAGTTGACGCGCCATATAGGCAGCAACGGAGGGAGGGGTAAGAAACTGTCCCTTCTCTTTTAGATTTTTCTCAGGCCGGTTTTTGAGAGCGTTGCTGCCGAGATTAAAACTAAAGGTGGTCAGATCTTCAGAATGATCCCAAAAAGCCATTTTCACTCGATTGATGGATAATGACCAAGACACAGATTATTGAATATACCATAATTCCCGAAATTGTATTTCTGTTGAACCCCGTAACTTAGTGGTTTAATTCCCACACGATGCGCAGGCCATCCAGGGTCAGCCAGGGGGCGATGATCTGGATCGCTTCGGTCTCTCTGGCCACGATCTCCGCCAGGCCGCCGGTGGCGATGACTTTCATCTCGGTGCCCAGCTCCGACCGGAAGCGCGCCACCATGCCCTCCACCAGCCCGACATAACCGAACAGCAGCCCGGACTGCATGGCATGCACAGTATTGCGTCCAATCGCCGTGGGTGGGCGCTGCAGGTCGACCCTGGGCAGCTTGGCGGTGCGCTGGAACAGCGCTTCGGAGGCGATGCCGATGCCGGGGGCGATGGCCCCGCCCAGGTAATCCCCTCCAGCAGAGATGGCATCGAAGGTGGTGGCGGTGCCGAAATCGACCACGCAGGCCGGGGCGCCGTACAGCCGCAGCACGGCCGCGGCGTCGACAATCCGGTCAGCGCCGACGGCGCGCGGGTCTTCGTAGCGGATGCGCACACCGGTTTTTACGCCGGTGTCCACCACCAGGGGCTCCTGCAGCAGATACTGCCGCACCGCCTCCACCACCTTGCTGGTCAGCGGCGGCACGACCGAAGCCATGCACACCCCGCTCAGGTTTTCGGGGGGGCAGCAGGCGTGGGTAAGCAGGCCCAGGAACTGCAGACCGTATTCATCGGGCATGCGATCATGCACGGTCGCCAGCCGCCAGCGCGGGCCGAGCTTCTCGCCGTCATACAGCCCCAGGGTCAGGTTTGTGTTGCCAATGTCAATCGTCAGCAGCATGGCATCAATCTCCCAGCAGAATATTGTCGATCAGGCGGGTCTTGCCAATGTAGACCGCCAGCGAAAGCAGGGCGCAGTCCTGATGATCCCCAGCGGGAGAAATCTGTCCTTCGATCTCCTGCAGGCTGTCGGGGTCGGCGCAGGAGGCGTACTGTAAACGCGCCAGCGGTTCGCTCTGGATTACCTCGGTCATGCACTGGCGCAGCCGCCCGGCGTCGCGCTCCCCGGCAGCAAAAGCCTGCTGCGCTGCGCTCAGGGCGCGGTACAGAATCGTGGCCGCCTGGCGCTCGGGCGGGCTCAGGTAGGTGTTGCGGCTGGACATGGCCAGCCCATCCGCCTCGCGCCTGGTGGGGCAGATGACCACCTGCAGGTCGAAGTTCAAATCCTGCGCCATGCGGCGGATGACGGCCGCCTGTTGGGCATCCTTCTGTCCGAAATAGGCGCGCTGGGGGCGCACACAGCTAAACAGCTTGGCTACGACGGTAGCGACGCCGCGGAAATGGCCGGGGCGCACGGCGCCTTCCAGCAGTTGGGTGATCTGCTCCACGGTCACCCAGGTCTGATAACCAAAGGGATAGAGGATTTCGGGGGTGGGCGTCCAGACCAGGTCTGCCCCAGCCTCTGCCAGCATACGCAGATCGCGCTGCAGGTCGCGCGGGTATGCTGCCAGGTCCTCGTTCGGGCCGAACTGGGTGGGGTTGACAAAAATGCTGACCACTACGCTGGCGCACTCGGCCTGGGCGGCGCGCACCAGTGAAAGATGCCCCTCATGCAGGAAGCCCATTGTCGGCACAAAGCCGACTGTCTCGGGCAGGCGCAGGCGCGCCAGGCGCAGCTCATCCAGCGCGATGACGGTTTCCATCACCCTCAGGCTTCAGTCAAAGCCCGCACCAGCTGCCAGAGGGTGCGGTTGATCGGGGTGGGCACCCCGGTCTGCTCGCCAGCCTGGACAATCGCGCCGTTGATGGCGTCAATCTCGGTGGGGGCATGGCGCAGAACATCGCGCAGCATGGAGGAGCGGTTTTCTGCCGTGCGCTGGGCGATATTTTCGGCGGCGACCACCGGATCCGGGTAAGGCAGAGAGATGCCCTGGGCGACCGCCACCGCGGCGGCCTCGCGCGCCACCGCGCTCATCAAGGCGCGGGCGGACGGGCTTTGGAGCAGTTCGCCGTTGGTAAACCCCAGCAGAGCGGTGAGTGGATTGATGGCCGCATTGATGATCAGCTTGCCCCACAGCAGGGCGTTGGCGTCGTGGACGTTTTCGATCACGAAGCCGGCGGCGCGCAGGCGGGCAGCCAGCGGCGCCAGGGAGGGGTGCGCGCCCAGGGAAATCACCCCTTCGCCCGCCGGGCGTACGCGGCCAGGACTGAGCAGGGTGGCGCCAACCGTGGTGCTGCCCAGGACTACCCGGTGCGTGCCCAGCACGTCTGCCAGCAGCTCATAGTTCCCGGCGCCATTCTGCAGGGTGAGCGCCAGCCCATCTTTCGTCAGGCAGCGCGCCAACTGGTCGGCGGCGCGGTTGGTCTGCCAGGATTTGACCAGCACCAGGGCATAGCGCGCCCCCCGGCAGTCGCGCAGGTTATCGGTCGCCTGGACAGGATAAGCGCGCTCGTGTTCCGGCGCGACCGGCGTCCGCTCGGCTTCGACTACCCGCACGCCATGCTGACGCAGCGCCTCCAGCCCCTCCGTCCAGGTGCCAAAGAGTGTGACTGCTGTTCCCGCCGCGCTCAACCGGGCGGCGAACAGGCAAGCCATCGCCCCAGTGCCCATAATCAAGATTGAGTTATTCTGCTGATGATCCACCAATCTGTTCTCCAGGGTTTATTTTACATCAGTTGCAGCTGTTCCAGGTAGGATTCCCATTCTTCGTCGGGCATCTCAACGCAGTGCTCCTGGGCCGGGAAGTCGCGCCTCTCCACCTCGGCCTTGTAGGCTTCAAAGGCCTGGCGCATGGCTTCGCCCAGCTGAGCATACTGCCTGACGAAGCGTGGGGTAAAGCGCTCGAACAGGCCCAGCAGATCATGAGTCACCAGCACCTGCCCATCGCAGCCCGCCCCCGCGCCGATGCCGATGGTAGGGATTTCCAGCCTGGAGGAGACCGATTCTGCCACCCGGGCGGGGATCGATTCCAGCACGAGGCTGAAGCAGCCCGCCTCCTGCAGCAGCAGGGCGTCCTGCAGCAGGCGCAGGGCCGCGGCGGCCTGGCGCGCCTGGGGTCGAAAGCTGCCCAGCTGGTGGACCGACTGAGGGGTCAGTCCCAGATGCCCCATCACCGGGATGCCTGCCGTGACGATCGCCCGGATGGCCTCCAGGCGCTCCCGGCCCCCCTCCAGCTTGACCGCGTCCATGCCAGCTTCCTGCAGGAAGCGCCCGGCGTTGCGTATCGCCTCGGCGGTCGAGACCTGGTAGGACATGAAGGGCATATCGCCCACCAGCAGGGCGCCCTGCGCGCCTCTGGCTACCGCCCGGCAGTGGTGCAGCATATCCTCCATAGTGACGGACAGGGTATTGGGGTAGCCGAGCACGACCATGCCGAGCGAATCGCCCACCAGAATGAGGTCGATCCCGCTCTGGTCGATCAGCAGGGCGGTGGGATAGTCATAGGCGGTGAGCATGCTGATGGGTTCGCCGCGCTGCTTTTTGGTGCGCAGATAGGGCAGGGTAACTTTTTTGCGCTCTGTTGGAGGGGATAATTGAAGTGTTTGGGTTGACATGGTACTCTCCTTGCAAAACCGATTTCGCAGTGGTAGAGGCCAAAAATGTGGAAGTGACAGGTCATCCGTCGATCCGTCACTCGGGCTGGGTTCCTCGCAGCAATAAAGGTCACTGCGTGTGTCTCGGTCCCGATTTCTCAGGATCCGAGCATCATCAATTCTAACACGGGTTCTAATCGAGCGGGTAGCCCATGTGTACCAGGTAGGGCTGGAAAGCCTGGGTCATGCGCTCCTGCTCTTGTGGGGTCATCTTCTGCCGGAAGCGCCCGATTTTACCGTGGCTGAAATGCAGGCCCTTCTGGTCGGGCTGGGCGGCTTCGGGACGGTATTGATCAAGAATGCTCTCCAGGCGGGGGGTATCGGCGGGCAGGCGCATATGCTTCACCAGCCGCTGCGCTTCGGCATCGTAATCCAGTAAGAGGTTCTCGTAGCGGGTGCGCAGGGCCTGGCGGCACTCCAGCCAGGCTTCTGAGATGCGCACATAGTCCTGCATAAACTGCAGAGCGGCCTCGAAATCCACCAGCTGGGCGAAAGCGTTGTCACGCCCGGCGGAGCGAGCGCGCTGCCCGTTTTCGTAGGCCGAGAGCAGGGCGTCGCGCGGATCGCGGTAAATGTAGGTAGTCAGGAGCTGTCCGCTGCGGATCAGGAAAAGCGCGAAAGGCGTCGGCGCGGCATGCGCCTTGATCACAAAGGTATGGCCCAACAGGGAGGGCACCAGCACCCGCAGCAGGCGGCGCGGGGTCAGCGCGCCGATGTTGCAGTTGACCTCGGTCAGGATCTTCTGCAGATGGTAGCGCTGGCGGATCTGGCGGGCGTCCTGGGCGCCGTTCGCCAGCGCCAGATCATTGGTCAGGTTGTAGTACCAGCCAGAGCCGGCGCGCGGCATGCCAACGGAGAGGATGATCATGGGGGCAATTATACAATAGAGAGGGTAGGAGGAGGAAAAAGGGATGAGGTTGGATGGATGACCGATTCTATGTACAGGTTGGGAGAGTAGAGGCGTGAATACCACCGCACTATCCTGGCAAGAGGACTACTCAGATACATACATCCCTGATTGTATTTGCTCTCGACCTTTCTGACTCAAGGTAGGGGCTTTATATTGAATCATCTCATTAGTGGAATTCATAAATTCAATGTTGTTTATCTGAGCATAACCCAGGTTGCATAATTTCGTCATTATTTTCAAAATTGTCTTATATCCACCGGGTATTCCTTGCAATACACCAAAATATGGCGATGATTCCAAGCGTTTCATTCGACGCAGTTTTCGGATAGGATCTACTTCATATTTTACTGTGGCGTAAACATTTCCACTGAGTACATGTGCTAGGGTAGTTTCGTTATATGGCCTGGTATATTCGCCATGAGATAGACTGTCATTCCAATCGATTGTGCGGAGGACAACGTATTCTGGGTTAATCCCAGCAGGTAAATCACTTACTTCCTCGGATGGTACATCCTGCCAGGGAACCGGCATCGCTGAGTTGCACAGGTCACAACATGGCGAAGGGCGTTCAATTATGGATTCATCGAAATACCGGAGGAGATAGCCGCGACGGCAGTCGCCAGTTCCCAGGCTTTCAGCAAACTGTACCATTCGCTTGAGGTTACGCTGCATTGCCTGTCGTAAACTGGCAGTATCAGCCTGGCTTAAATGTGCGGAGTCGCTCCCCGTCAATTTTTCTAGAGGCTCAATGATATAGCCGCGGTCCCAGGGGCGATAGACAGCCCAGCCTTTGGATGATATTTCCAATAGCAGGAAATCCAGAGCAATCGGGTCGACACCAATGGCTTGAGCGGTATTCAGCAGATCAAGCTGGATGCCGCGTTTATCTGAGGCACCACTGCTTCCAACTAGGGCGTCAAAAAGTCCTGCCTTTCCATTTCCCAGGTGTTCCGAAATCCATGGGGCGCTTCGATTTAACAGCAAGTTGGCCAACAGAGTAAAATTGAATGAACGATGGATAAACCCCAAACGTTCCAACAGATGCAAAGCAACATCCAGGCGTTCTATATCGATGCCAGATTCTGATGCCAGGTCGTCAGGTTTTACCAAAAGGCGGTTGTTGCCTCGATTGCATGAACGCAGGGCTAAGACTAAACTATTTAGTTCATCCTCTTCAGGGAATGCCTTCTTAATAAAATATTGTTGGGTGCCCAGATCGCTGGTGTGGTATAGCAAAACACAATAGGCTGTTTGCCCATCTCGTCCGGCGCGGCCAACTTCTTGAAAGTAGGATTCGATATCGCCGGGAATATCGAAATGGATGACATAGCGCACGTCAGATTTGTCGATTCCCATGCCGAAGGCCTTGGTGGCAACGATAATTTTTACAATCCCTTCGCGGAATAGTTCTTGGACTTCCTCTCTTGCTTGGGTATTCATTCGCCCGTGATAGTAACGGACACTAAACCCGTGTAAATTAAGCTGCCGGGAAAGCTGTTCGGCCTGTCGCACGGTGGATGTGTAAACCAGGGCAATTTCATCGCGGCGCTGGGCGGCGCGCAATATTTTGATCAGCACGCGCAGCTTATCAGGCTTGTTGATGATGCGTTCCGGGGAAGATTGTGCATTGTAGACAAGAAATTTCAATTCTGGGCGATCTATGGAGCGGGTGATGAGGTTAAAATCAGGTCGTAGGTTCAATCCTTCAGAAATCCCAGAGCGTGTTTCGCTGGTTGCCGTGGCTGTAAAGGCAGCCAGGGGAGGCCGTTCATCAGAAAACAGGGAGGGGATCTTGAGAAAATCAGGGCGGAAATTGTGCCCCCACATCTGTACACAGTGGGCTTCGTCTACCACGATCTGGATCACGCTTGAATTGTGAAGAGCCTCTGCAAGCGCAGCATCACGGATCCGCTCAGGAGCGATATATACCAGACGCAGCTGCCCCTTCGTCATTCGCCGGTAGACATCGTCACGGTGCGCGCCGCTCTGCCCGCTCACGATATAATCCACCAATGTGAGACCCTGTCCACGTAGTTTATCAACCTGATCCCGCATCAGGGCGATGAGAGGTGAAAAAACTAAGGTAACACCATCTCGTAATAGAGCAGGCAGCTGGAAGGTGATGGATTTGCCCGAACCTGTAGGCAGCACTACCAATGTATCTTGACCAGCCAGGATGGATTGCATGGCTTGTATCTGTTCCGGTTTGAAGGATTGAAAGCCTTCGATCAGCAGGCTGGCAGCCTGGGTCAGCCATTCCAGATACTGATGAAAAGCCTGTTTAGGGATATGGGTAGGCAGGGTGAACTGGCGCAGCAGCTGTTCAATTTCCGGGATGATTTCTTCCCGGATGCAGGGGAACATTTCCAGACGCTGCTCCCAGTCCCAGTCGAAAACCTGCTGCATGTGACCTGCGATAGCTCGATAAAACTCAATTCGGCTCTCTTCTGCCTCAATCAGGTCGTCAGTGCGTTTGTAACCCGGTAGTGAGCTTAGCACAGCTTCTCGATAGAAGGCGCCGCTGCGCAGGCGTTTATCCATGAAGAGCACCACGCCGCGATCTTCAGGCCTGCGCATCAGGCGGCCAAATCCCTGCTTGAAATGCAGCGCTGCCAGGGGTATTAAATAATCCATCCATTCATTCCCGCCCTGCGAGACGACCAGTTCACGACGGGCTTCGATGATCGGCTCGCTGGGTATTGGAAATGGCAGCTTTTCGATTACCAGGTAGCTCAGGGAAGGACCGGGAACATCCACCCCTTCCCAAAATGAGCGCAGTCCGAGCAGAATCGATTCTTCCCTGGCAGCAAATTCTTCCTTAAGCAGACGGCTGGATGATCCTTCGCTTTGCCAGTAGACAGGCAGGTGTTTTAGAGATTGCTCTAATTCATTGGCAACGTATTCCATGCGGGTACGAGCTGTGTGGAGGACCAATCCGCGCCCTTCGGTAAAATTGAAGAAGCAAGTTAGCTCGCGCGCCATTTCCTCCTGGAAGCGCGTAATTTCGTCATAACGTGCACTGGCTCTCAGGTAGCCAGGCATACCCAACAGCACCTGTTCAGCGTAATTGAACTCCTTGGGCAGTTGGATCAAATCATCCTCTCCCAGCAGACCGTGCAAACCCAAATGCTGTTCGAAAAAGTTAAATCCCCCCTCCGCCAGGGTCAGCGTGGCTGAAGTCAAGATTAATGAGCGCGCGCGCTGGTATATTTTCTCTCTCAATTGGTCAGCCACAGAGACAGGTGCTCGTTTCAAAGCCCAATTGATCTGTTCTGGCCGGATATCATGGCCCTCAGCCTGCCCCCGCAGCCCTAATTCAATCCAATGCACAATTACCAGTGGATCGAATAATACCTGTGGGATCTCTTCGAGCAAGGTGTATTGGCCTGGCTCTTCAGGCTGGCCAAACAGGCGAGCGCATACAGCCTGCAGCTCCAGGCTCAGAGCCTTCATCCTCTTATCGGCTGGATCTAATTGGCTACTAATGCCCCGGAGCGCAGAGTTTAATTCTCTCATTTCGCGCAGGATCTCATCCAGGGCGCGCTGGACATGCTGCCAGGTGAAGTAATTCATTTGGCGGGGAGCAGCTTTCAGACGTAAGGTGGCTCCATATCGCGTGTGGAAATTCACTCCACGACGCTCAACATATTCTCGCAGGTAGCCGCCAAACTCGCGCACCCGTTTTCCCAAGCGGCGCACAGATCCAGCAGCGCGATTGAACGCGGCCACGTCGCTCAAATACCGCCGCGCCCGAATCAGAGCGCCGCGCTCGCCGTCATGCCGCAGCAAGCGGTTGAGCAGCATTTCAATCAGCTCGCGTGAAGCCTCTTCAGTCAGCATGTTGGTGGCGGCTTCTTCCAGGTTATGCGCCTCATCGAGAACGAGATTCATCAGGCGGTCTTCGTTCCAGCGCCTGACCAGCAGCAAGGTGTGGTTGACAATTAAGATATTAGCTGTATCCGCTAACGCTTTTGCCCGTGGGTGGAAGCAGTAAGGATAATAATCACAGGCTGGGCCACAGGTCTCGCGTTCTGATCTTAGCTGCGTCTTCAGGTAGGCCAATACCGGGAAGCGTTGCTGCAGCCAGTAGCTGGTGTTCTGCAGGTCGCCATCGGGAGTCTCTTCGGCATAACGTAGCAGATAGAGCAACGCCAGCTTTTCCTCAAAAGGTGTACGGCCGGATTGAGGACCATAGAATGCTTCCTGGTAAGCATCCCACAGGCGCGTTAGGCATAAGTAATTCTCCTGACCTTTCAGCACCGCGTATTTAAACGTAAACGGCAGATGGGGCTGCACATGTCGCTGGAGATCGCCTTGGAACTGATCCTGGAGGGCTTTGGTGCTGGATGAGATCACCACCTGCTCCCCACTGGCCTGCGACCATACGGCGGCGGGGATGGCATAGGCCAGAGTTTTCCCTGTGCCGGTAGGCGCTTCGATCATCGCCCGTCCGCCGCGGGCAAAACGCGCCGCAACATGCCCTGCCATCTCACGCTGCGCCGGACGTGGTTGCCAATTATGTGCCGCTACCAGGCGATCGTACAGCGCTAGGACTGCTGATTCTTTGAATGTAAGACCAGATGTCGTTGGGATGGATGGGTTGGCTGCTTCCTGCCCCCAGCTTCGCAGTCGGATCAGACCTGACAGATCTTCAAACGGTATGTTCTCAGGCCTTTCCTGTACAGGCGCGCCGATCCAATTCCCCAATTCCTCCGTTAACCAGCGCAGCTGTAATTTATATGCTTCAGGCAGATTTGCCAGCCTGGCCCGAGCATCCTGCAGAACCAGGTGTAAAGCCAGGCAGTCGAAAATCGCGCTGTGGAACAGGTTTTGGGCAGGCAGCCCCAGGCTGGAGGAGATACCCAGCGCCGCGTCCACTGCCAGTACAGCTTCCCAGCGTTCCCCATCAGCCGTGTAACCGAGCTTTTGGCATAATGCCTCTAGACGATGGGATGGTTCGGCCGGGTAGGCCAGGCAGAACAGCTCGAGCGAATCGACTAGCGGATTAGGCAGATCAGGGAGGTGCTTGCGGATAAAGGCAATATCGAAGGTTCCATTATGCGCTACCAGGGGCAGGCTGCCGGCAAGGGCGCATAACTGAGCTACTGCTTCAGCCTGCGTGCCTGCCTCAGCAATTCTGGCATCCAATCCCAACTCATCGAAGTGCAGCTTATCGCGCAGCGCCCGAGTGATGGAGCGAGTATCCACCCGGGCATAAGCATCTAAAAAAGGTGTGACAGGCTGTCCATCAACGATCTTGATCGCGCTGAGCTGGAAGAAATCAGCGCTGTCCGGGGATAGACCGTTTGTCTCCAGGTCGAAGATCACAAAAGATTGCAGGGAAGGGAGGTCGCGAAGTGTGGAAGGAGTATCAGCATAGGGCAGCTCGGGGGGCAGCGGCTCTTCTGGTTCGTAGGCTGCAGCGGGCTCCATCTCGCGCAGGATAATTTTGCCGCCGGGCAGGCGGTGGAATTCAGGCAGACGGGTGATCTGCTCCAGGTCACGCTCCTGTACGCCCGGACGCCCGGCGCGCAACAGCTCCCGGCGCAGCTCGGGTATAGACAGGCCGTCTGCATGCTGGCGCAGGAGGGTCATGACAGCCTGGGTGAGGGGTGATGTCGAAGTGAAAGGAGAGGGCATGGTTTTTCGCTAGCTCTCAGCTTCCACAACCACATCCGCATAAAAGCCAAGCTCCTTCAAGCGATCGGCTGCTTTTTTCTTCAACCGCTCACCAGGTTTGAGGATGATTTCAAAAGTTGTGGGATCATACACATAATACGCGCCAATCGCTTTATTCCATGGTGGTGGGGGAGGTGGAATAACCTTCCAGGTATCTACAGAATATTCAAATAAATGTGGCGCTTTTGCCAGCGCAAGTGAAAGAGAGAGATCGCCAATATCACCCTCCGGCAGGTCAGGAAAATAGGTACGCAGCTCCGGTAGAGTGAGTGTTTTAGCTCTTCGATAGATTTGGCGATGGATCTCACTTAGTTTTTCTAAGGAGATATCCAGCACCCAATCTTTCAGATACCAACGTTGGTTCCACAAAATGAAAGTCTGTTCCTCAGCTTGAAGTGTACTGGTAAGCTGTGATGCAATATCAGCGCCGGACTTGAGGATCACAAGATCAATTTGATCATCTAGGGGAACCAACTCCGGTTGATCGTTTTGCATAGCTTCACGTTTTGAAATGTTTTCTAAAATTCTTGCATAATGATTTGCTTCACTGCTTCCTGGCTGAACACGTCCGTATTCAATAATATCGTTATTGATATTTATACTGTAAAACTGATTATCCATGCCTACAACTATGCCAAAAAATGGCTCAATTTGATCCTCAATCCAACGTGCAACCAATACCTGGCATCCCTCACACCATTGATCTATTTCATCCCAGGATAAAAAATGTTTTTTGTGTTCCCAGGCTGGTATGACAGACGGACCAATATCACGTCCATATAGCAGGCGTCCTCGAATAATCCGACGGGTAATATCATCGATAGACGCTCCACCTTTTCGCTCATTCAACCATTCGACCAGTCGGTTTACGTCATTGAGGGTAACACTAAAACTGGTTATCCATTCTTGTTCTTTCGTCATCATTTCCTCCACAGCATACGCCATAGATCTTTCAAAATTAAGCGAATAAGCGTCCAAAGGCGAACTGGTCGTTTGGATTGTTTATCTATCGGAATCCCTGTATCTGATTGAGCTTGAGGCTTCTCAGGAAAAGCTAATTCTTCCATCGTTTCGATCTCTATTCTGACACTTGCTAGAGGTTCAGTGATCGGTTCTGATGGCGCATCATTAGCTTTATTTGAAAGCTCTACCGTTGATAGCAGTTCTTCCACGATTGCTATAGTCGATGGTTCCGTGCTTTCCTCGATTTGTGGGGTTATTACGGTGTCCACAAGCGGTGAATCTGTTTCGCCATTCACATCTTGAGGTTGTGAAACCTGCCCCAATTCCTCATTGGATGCAGCAACGAGTGTGGTGTCAACCAATACGTTATGAACTTGCTCAGATTCTGCCTCAGGGAATATAGTTTCGCCATCTGGCTCAACTTCTGCGGCTTCCACCAGGTTGGAAGGGGGCATGGATACTTCTGGAGCAGGTTCTATTGCTCTGCTCTCAATCTCAGATTCCGGTTGAACAGATATCTCTTTGCTCTCTGTCGCTGGTTCGATGAGAATGGTGGTGTCCGTTTGTAAATCAACAGGTGTGATCTGTTCTTCTACCACTGCCGCCGAAGCAGTGCTCATCACTGGTTCAAGATTAGCTTCTGGCAAAGAGGCTGATATTTCTTGAGCATCTTGAAAGCCTGGAATGGCTTGCTCAATGGAAGGATATTGAGGGGGAGAAACGATTTCTTGAGGTGGACTGATACCAGCTGGAGGTTTTGATATGACCCTCCGGGCAAAGGCAAGCCTTGCCTGGGCCTGGCGCGCTTTCCGTGTATCTTGTCTTTTGCGCACCAAGGGCTTCTTTTTTATGACCGCCGACCCAAGAGATGGGTTGTAGCGGAAAAAGCCATGGCCAAGCTGCTCGAAGCAGGGCTGGGTATAAAGCAAAACAGCGACCGAATTCGGCGAACACATGCGCTTCAGGAAGACCGTGTTGAAGATGTCATTGCGATGCGCGCGGTCCTGTGGATCGCTTTCGCAGAGTTCTTCGATCGATTGGATGATCGCATCCCGCACGCTGAGCTGGCATCTCTCAGCCTCGGCGAATAGGGCCTCGATGTCTGAAAACCGCATATCAGCTTGAAACACAGCAGGATCACCTTCAAAAAACATCGGGATGAGCTTGTGTTCAATCTGCAGTTGGCCCGCTTCCATGAAGGCATGCTTGCAAGGCACAAGGTGTGGCCCGGAAAGAGGACGCGGGGCCAGGCGATATTTTTCTCCGCCCTGGTATTCAAGCCACAGATACGTTCCTGCAGGGATGGATGTTTCACGATCCAAAAAGGTGGTACCAAGCCATTCTCTGTCCAACGCTTTCAACGCACCCTGATGGCGATCCACCAGGAAAGGTTGATGTTCGCCCTCGATCACCTGGACAAAGACCAGCCGGGAGTCGGGGGGGAACGCCTTGAGGAACTGATAGATGGGGAAGTACCCCTGGGTGATATGCAGGTAGCTGAGGGTGGGCAGTTTGATCGGAGCACTTGGCGCCTGCCAGGTGGTCTCGACGGATTCGGGCCGCGGCGAAACGCTTTCTTCTATTTCTATGATCTCGCGAGCTTCTTCTGGAAGGGAATTTTGATCAACCTGCGCCAAATCTTGCTCATCCTCATCGGTCCAGATGTCGATTTTCGAGTGGACATGGGGCACGGGCAGCCCGCGGTAAATCTCTCGATCCATCTGGTCAAACTGATCGATAGTTGTCCAGCGATCACCGCCCAGAGGGACGAAAGACGCATTCTCAAGGGCTTCGGTCAGCAGAGCTTGCGCAGCGACTGGTTCAAGCACTGCTAGCTCAGGTAGATTGGGAAGTATTTCCTGGCAGCTGATCCAGCGCCTGGTAGGGGAGAGATTGGCGAAAAATCTCTCCAGATTCTCAAGCTGCAGCGCGGGGATCTGCGCAGGGAGAAAGACATCGCCGATAAATTTCCCCGCAAGCTTCCCATCGGCAACCAGCTTATCAAGGGCTTTCTGGAGCGAGATATTATAATCATCGGCAACCTGGGCTGACAGCCATTCAATATCCACGGCGCTATAGGTAAAGGCTGTGGGTGAAGGGAGCTGTGCATCTGGGATGGCGGCAGCAACATCGATGTGTTTCCCACGAACTTCCAGTGTGAGAGACTGAAAATCGCCTTGAACAGGGTTTTTTGTCTGCGCCAGGTTGGTTATCCGGGCTACCTTCCAGGTTAACGGGCGCAGTGCCTGCGGATCAGGAGCCGGCAGGGCAGCCCAGGCCCCCTCTTGATAGGTTTGTGATGGATGATAAAACGGGATCAGGTCGGGTCGATGCGGCCAGGGATGCTGACGTAGAATGGCTTCTACGAGCATTTGGCGCATTTTTCGAGTAGGGATTGCCTGGGTAATCCCCTCGCGAAGAGCTTGAATTTCCGCTTCTTGCGGCTGGAGCGCCAGCCAATTGATGACTTTCATAGCTTCCCCGATCTTATGACGTTTTTCCACTTTTCTAATTGTTAGCTGGCTTTATGCTGCTTCCTGCCCTCTTCTGTCAGATCCCCAATCCCTTGCGGGGAATCGGGTCTCAGCAGCCCAGCGTCCACCATATTTGCTCGTTCGAAGCGCACAGAATTCGTCCAATTCATGCTCATTCTCTTCTTGTCGAACGTTCAATAACATCCAGAGTTTCTTTGACAAGATTCTAGCATACCATACGTTATAATTATAGCCAACAATTGCCTTTAACATACAGATTTTGTGATAAGGAGGTCTACGATGAGAAGCCTGATCAGATTCTTTTCCGGTTTTATCATGGGGGCGCTGGTGGGCACGGTGCTGGCGCTGCTGTTCTCTCCCACCTCGGGCGATGAGCTGCGCAGCCAAATCCGGGCGGAGGCGGAGCGCGTTCAGGACGAGGTTAAAAAAGCCGCCAGTGAACGGCGCATGGAATTGGAACACCAGCTGGAGGCCATGCGCTCTCCCAAAACAACGAGCTAACCACTGTAAGGATAATAACAGCATCGGCGGGGACCGGAACTGGTCCCCGCCGATGCATGCATTAACCAAGAAATCTCTATCTGGGCTGGATGCTGAACTGGTAGGTAGCTTTCTGGCGGGTGAAGCGGGTGACGCCTGAGACCACCAGGAAAACCTCATCCACATCCTCGCCGATGCTCAGGGGGATGTCGGCGGCGTTGTCGGAGGTCAGCTCGATGGTCTGCACCGTGGTCTGGTCGCCGCGCGTGATCAGGGTCAGACGGAAGGTCTGCGGCAGGATGTTCTGGATGCGTACGAAACCTTCCGCCTGCCAGCCATCCTCGCCGCTCTCGAAATCGGTATAATAGCCAGTTTCGGGAATGGCGATGTCATCCACCAGGAACCCCTCGCCATTGACAGCTGCATCAGTGATGTACTCAAAGCGCAGCTGAACCACCTTACCGGCGTACTGGGAGATATCTACCTCTTCTTCAATCCACTGCGGTTGCCTGCCGCTCAGGCCGTTGTAGCCCCAGCCGAAGCTGTTCCCGGAGGGGTCTTCGCCCGTGCCAGAGGGGGTGATCAGGAAGTCCCATTTTTCCCCATCCTCTGAGGCCAGCAGATAAACGTAATCATAGTCCTGCTCCAGGTCATACCAGGTCCAGTATTTGAGGGTCAGCGGGCCGGAATGCTGGCTGAAGTCGAACTGGCGCGTCAGGGTCATGTCTGACTCGTCTCCCAAATTGGAGTAGAAGGCATACGAACCTGAGTAGGCGTCGGCGGGCAGCACTTTGACCTGGATCGAGCCTTCGAAGTGCAGGTTGAAATCGCCGCGGCAGTCGATGCGGATGTAGTCCACCCCATACTGGCTGACTTCCCGCGGGCTGTTTTTCAGCGGGCAGGTGCTGATATTCTCGCTCTCCGAGGCTTGCGGCGCGTTGGGGTAGTTGTGGTAGGTGAAGCGACCGTCCGCCACCCGCGAATCCTGGATCAGGTTGGTCACGGCCCAATCCGCAAAGACATCATCGGCGGTGATGCTCTTGCCGCTCTGCCGGTCGGTGAGGCCCAATTCGGCCAGCACCAGATCCAGGCTGGTCATGCCGTTGGCGGGGTGGGCGATGACTGCCTTGGTGGCTTCCTCTCCGAAGCGATCTAAAAAGTAAGTCACAAAGAGAAAGGAAGAGCCATAATTGGGGGAGGCGTCTTCGATGCTGGCGGGCCAATCGGTCAGCTGCATATCCGTATCGAGAATATAGGAATAATCCGAGCCGCCCACGCTGTAGCCGTTCAATAAGACCGCCAGGTTAGAAAAGCCTTCGTTCATCCAGGTCTCTTCGTTGCGGTCGCGGTACCAGTGGATCATGTGTTGGAATTCGTGCGCCAGGACGCCATAAGTATAGTCTTCATCCAGGCCCAGGTTGTTGGCGCTGAGCAGGAACATCTCATGCCCGTTCGAATCTTTCCGTACGGCTGGCAGATACTGATCCACAGATGAGAAATAGCCCGCCACCGAGCTTCCCAGTTCGCGGGCATACAGGATAAACAGATGTGGGTCATTATCCACCCCGGGGGTCCATTCACTGCCGAAGAATTCGCGGTTGGTGGGGTAGATCTTGTCTTCGAAAGCCTCGACTAGCTTTTGCAGGTGGCGCTGGTCATAGGCGACGCCATTTTCGATCCAGAAATAGACATGCGACGTCTCGTAGCGCAGGGTGGCCTGGATCAGGGAGCTCAGGTTCGAGTCCGTGTTAGTGACCCAGAAATCCTGGACGTCGCCAATCTGGTAGATGACTGGCACCCCTTCCCATCGGTGCGGCAGATCGCTCTTTCTCTCCAGGCGAACAGCCAGTTCGAGCGGGTCGTTGACCGGCACAATTGTGTTGTTCAGCAGATCGAGTGCACTCTCGGATACAAATGGGGTCGCGACCACCGCCGATGCGTCCTCGGTGGGCTGCGGTGTGGCGAAATCGGGTGGGGAAGCGCTCGGCAGGGGCGCCAGCGGGAGTGTGGCGGTTGGGCGGATCACGACTGGCGGGGTGGGTGTGGCGCCCGCGGTTGGAAAGCCGGGCAGGTATCCCGAGAAAGTCACCTGGACAACTGGCCCATCACTCCAGAAAAGATACGTCCAGGCGCCGATGCCGCCGAGCAGGCAGACGCAGCATACCAGCACGAGCACCAGCACGAGGATAATCCCGCAGGGGATAAAAGAGGTTAAACCCAGTGATGTTTTCACTTCTAAAAGTCTCCAGAATCTATTCTACCAGTAAAAATTTATTCTGCCGGAAACGGGCAGGCAGGGTTGGCTGGCAGTGGATGGCGAAACCAGACCGATTGCAATGAGCCAGCCGGATCGAAGAGAGCTACCAATAACAGACTGTAATCCTGGCAGCCGATCACCAGCACATCGGAGGCGTTGGGCAGGTAGTCAGGATGTTCGGATAGAGGCAGCGTCAAGGTGTAGCTGACCGGGCCTGCCAGGAAGAAGCCCAGGCGGGGATAAGGCTCGGGGCGCAGGATATCGCGGGGCGAGTCGCCCACATTAGCGGCTAAAAACTGCGGGTACAGGGCGCGTCCGGCGATCACCAGCTTGTTGTCCTGGGTGAAGAAGTTTTGCAGATACTGGTGCTGCTCAGCGGAGAGCAGATCGGACTGCACCAGGCTCATCACCATGGCGTCGCGGCGCTCAGCTGTATAGCGCTGGGGAAAAGCGCTTTCCGTTAGCGCTAACGAAAGCCCCACCAGGAGCAGGCTCAGGGCGGCGAGATAGAACAGGGGTGAGCGCAGCAGCCTGGTCTGGGCGGGCGGCAGTGCAGGCTCGGCCTGGTGGAGAGGAGCCGCGATCGACTGCGCCGCCCCGCGCCTCAGGCGCTGGAGGGCCCAGGCTGTGGCGCCTGCCAGCCCAATGCTGAAATACAGGATCCCGACCCAGTCGACCGGCAGGATGTAGCGCCCGCCTGAATTGCGGAACAGGGCGTTGAATAACAGATAGATCAGGTTATAAGCCAGGGGCAGCAGGCCGATGTGGCGATGCTTTTTCCAGGCCAGGTGAATCCCCAGGGCAATCAGGCTTAGGTTGCCGACCAGGGGCAGCATAGCCTGAAATGGGAAGGCTCCATTCCACTTGCGCCAGTAAGGCATGCGGCGGATATAGCCGAGCGCTGAACAGCAGTCGTACCACAGCTTTTCTGGCGATTGATTGCCCAGATAGCTGGTGAAGCTGTCGAAGATGCGCAGCGAGGTGGGCAGTACCAGGAAGGTCTGCATCTGGCTGTTCAAGTAATGGGCCAGCATGGAGGCGGCGGTTTGTCCAGGGTCTCTTGCAATTGCTCGCAGAGCCTGCTGGATGGCGCTGCCGCTGGAGGGCGGCAGGGGAACAGGTGTGGAGGTAGCGCTGACCAGGGTTGAGGCGGCAGGCGAGGCTGCTGGGCTGGGCTGGGGAGCCGGGCCGGGAGTGGCCAGGGCGACGGTAGGCGCAGCTGCGCCGGGTGTGGAGGCGGGGTCAGGCTGGCTGGCGGGCGTAGGCGTCTGGTGGAAGCGCTGGATGATCAGATCCGAGCGCCAGTAGGGCGAATCCAGGAAAATCATGCCGGTCAGCTGCCAGTTGCGCCAGACCCACGGAGCGATGACCAGGGCCAGGCCCAGCAGGATCAGCAAGAGGGCTTTAAGCCAGGCAGCCAGCCGCCGCCCGGCAGCGCCGCGCAGTGAGAACCAGACCACCAACGCCAGGGCAAAGAAGAGCACAAAGATTTCGGCCCGGATGAGCATGGCAATCCCCAGCAAGCCGCCGGACAGCACAGCCAGCCCCCCGGCGGTTCGGGCAGCGTTTGGCCCCCCATGCGGCGCGGTGAAGCTGTGTTTGGCCCAGATCACGGCGGCCAGGGTTAAGCCCAGCACAGCCAGGGTGGCGGGCAGATCGGCCATCAAGAGCTTGGCATGCGAGGTGGTGATCCGGCTGCCAATGGCGATCGAGTTGCCCTCTCGCAGCAGCACCAGCAGGGCGGCAATCAGCGCGGAGGCGCGCTGGTGCAGGGCCTTCGTCAGCAGGTAGAGCAGCGGCGGGATCAGCGCCAGCAGGATGATCTGCAGCGAGATGACCCGGTTGTAGTCCTGCCCGGCGGTCAGGTGCAGCGCGGTCAGGTAGAGGGCGTGCATGGGTCGGCGGATGAAGGGGGTCTGGAAGAACTGGAAGCCTTCGCCCACCAGGGCCAGTTGGGCGGTGGTGTCGTAGTTGCGCGCGTCCGAGATGGGGTAGGGCTCGAAATTCGGCGGGCGCAGTTCGGCCACGAACCAGTTGGGCAGCAGCGGGATCCCCTGCCACAGCAGGATGGCGCCCACCCACAGCAGCAGGAAGATGGCCAGGTCGAGCAGCCGGACGGCCCGGCCGGTCTGGGGCGCGCGCCGGTCAATGGCCAGATCCAGGGCCAGCATCAGCAGACCGGCCAGCCAGGCCAGCAGGAGCTGGGTTTCCAGCAGCGGCGCGCCCAGCACGTTCCAGCCGGTGCGCTGGCTCTCCTGGTGCAGCAAGGATTCGCCGCCAGGGGCTGCCCGTACGATGAGCGCCCAGACCAGGAAGACCAGGGCGAAAACTGCCAGCGGCAGGCAGAACGAGCGCGGGGCGCGCAGGCCCCGCAGGTCGCTCAGGCGGTAGCGCATGACCAGCAGGACCACCAGGGTTTGCGTGCAAAGGCCGGTCGCCAGCACGATCACGGGCAGCAGGCGCTCAAAGTAGCTCCTGGCAAAGGGTTCAGCCACGTCCGGGGTGAGGGTGATCAGGTACGCGCCGGTGATCAAGAGCAGCAGCAGCCCGGCCAGGGCGCGGTTCCAGCTGCCCGGCCGCTCCAGGCGAGCGGACAGGCGCTCCAACTGGCTCTGCAGGGCCTGCGGTTTCAGCCAGGTCTGCAGCAGCCGCCAGCCGAAGGCCAGGGTCAGCGCCAGGATGCCCGCGGCGATCACCAGCCGCTCGCCGGAAAGCCCGAAGAGCAGGCCTGACTCGGAGCGCACGGTGAGCAGGAAAGCCAGGGCGCCCAGCCCCTGCAGCGCTGCCAGCAAGAAGAAGATGCGCCAGAACAGCCGGTCTCCCGCCCGGCGAGAGACATCCGGGCTGAGCAGATCGAACTTGCGGAGGGGCATACCCTGGCTGCTGAGAAGTTTCATTTTTCCAGATGCGCCGCGGCCGTGATCAGGCCGAATACCACCCACATATTGGGCAGGGCAAACGAATCGAATGAAAAAACGACCACACCAAAAACCACAAAGGCCAGCAGGCCGCTCAGGCCCCAATACCTGAACCTCAAGTCAGGCTGGGCCAGCAGATAGAGCACACAGCCCAGGATCGCCAGGATGAAGGCGATAAAGGCAGCCGTCCCCAGGATGCCCGTTTCGGAGAGCAGCCGGGCGATCAGGTTCTTGGGAGTGATCAGCCGGTCGCGGCCCTCCTCCGGGGTGGTCTGGCGGATGATCTCCGGCTGGAAGTAGATCTGGTCGGGGAGCATTTCGTCGAAGTAAAAGGCGTAGTTCCCCAGCCCTACCCCCACCAGCGGATAGGTCTCGAAGATGCGGTAAGCGGTTTCAAAATAGGTGAAGCGCTGCTGGACGGCGATGAAATCCAGGTAGGTGCGGTTGCGCTGGCGAGCTTCGGTGAAATAGCGCCAGAAGCGCGAGAAATAGGCGCTTTGAGAGCCAATCACCACCAGCACTACCAGCATGCTGCTCACCAGCAGGCCAATTTCCAGCAGAAGTTTGCGTTTCTTCCCGGCAGTCGATGAGCTGCGGCTGGCAGCAGAGGATGGCTCGAGGGCAGGCTTTTCAATCTTCTGCCGCGGCTGCAGGTACAGGCGGTAGAGCAGAAAACAGAGCAGCGTCAGCCCAAAGAGGATAAAAATCCCCGTCCTGGAGAAGGTGAACAGCAAGATCACCACAGACCAGACCAGCAGCAGCCATTCCACGCTGACCCAGGCAAGCTTTCCTTTCATCCGCAGCCGCCAGCTGAAAAGGCTGCGCCGGGTCAGGATCGAGCCCAGCAGCCAGGGCAGCAGCACGAAGCTGATCTGCTCGGCGAACCACTTGGGTTCATAGGTCATGCCCGAGATGCGGGCGGTGAACAGCTTGCGGGTCGAGATCAGGGACTGCAGCCGGTTCAGCCATTCAAAATAGGTGGGATGGTAGTGGACGATATACAGCGCCTGCAGCGTGCCCCACAGCAGGGCGATCCCAAAGCCGAGATACAGCCAGCGCAGGGAGGAGTCCAGGTCGTCCAGGCTCTCCGCCATCAGCGCCACGGTGAAGTAGAAGGACACGCCGATGCCCAGGGTGGCGATATTGCGCAGGAAGCGCGAGAGGATGGTCACCCCGCGCAGGCTCTCCAGGTCGGAGCCAAAGGACACCACCGAGCTGACCAGCGCCACCACGATAAAAGCCAGCAGCGGCAGGAAGGTTTTCGGCAGGGGGCGCTTGAGAAAGCGCGGCAGGGTGACCAGCGCCAGCAGAATGATCAAGGGATAGATGGACAGCGGGCGCACCAGCGTCTTCCCGCCAACATCGCCGGGGAAGAGCGGAAAGCTGGTCACCGGCAGGGCGATCAGGAAAAACGCCCAGGCAATCTTCGCCAGCTTCTGCTGCCAGGATTGCCGTCCAGCGCTACTTTCAGAGGCGTCGCGGTTGGTTAAGTTCAAGGGCGGTTTTTCCCCCTGGTGATCAGCGCCAGCTGGGTGAAGACCCAGGCAAGCAGCCCGATCACCGCGCCCAGGATGGTCAGTGTGCCGGCTGGGCGGACGGGATGGGTGGTGGGCTGGTCGATGCCTTCAATTTTCAGGTTCGGAGAAAGGCTCAGGCTGCCATCAGCCACCTGGGCATACTGCACCGCCAGGCTGATTTTCTGCTCCTCTAGCGAAACCAGGCGCTGATGTATGCTGGAAAGCTCGCTGTCAATCAGTGGGATGATGGACGAAATCCACAGGCGGTAATCCTCCGCCAGGGCATCAGCGGGCGGTTGTTCGTCCAGGATAGCCATCCAGGCGGGGGTAAAATCCGCCAGCGGCGTGACCAGGGCAAGCACCTCCCAGCGGTCTTCGCCCTCCAGGGCCTGGTCGGCGGGGTATTTGCTGGAGGCCGGAAGCCACTGCTGCAGCGCCTCTTTGCCCAGGCTGATTTTCTGCTGGCGCAGGTCGGCGGCGGTCTTTTGGTCGGCGACCGACTGCAGCTCCTGATCCACCTGGAAGGTTTGCACCGAGGCAGCCACGGCGTCTGCCACCCGCTGCAGCGCCACCTGGCTCCAGGTTTCTACGGCCTGCTCTGCCATGTGGGGATCGCCGTGCTGGGCGGAAAGGCTCCAGGTGCCAGCCGAACGCCAATCGGCTTGCAGCATCAGGCGCAGCGTCTCAGCATCGACCTCTTGCCAGGCCGGGTTGGCCTGCTGCAGCTTCTGCAGGGTATCCTGGATGAACTCATCCAGAAAGATGACCGATTCCAGCTGCAGCATCTGCCAGTTTTTGTAATCATCGATGTTCGAATAGCGCGGCTTTTTCAGCGCCAGGAAATTGGCGTCCGAGAAAGTGCGGTAAGGGTTCAGCCCGACATAGACCTGCACCGTAGATTTGTAATAGCTGGGCCAGAGATACGAACTGCCCAAACCGGCCAGGCATCCTACGGCGATATAGACCAGGATGACCGGCCAGAGGTGCAGAGAGCGGTAAATTTCTTCGCGCAGCGACCAGAATTTATGCATTGATTTTTATCAGAGTCCTTCTTCAGGATACTGCCGCCCGAGCACATGCGGCGCGGCAGAGATGATGCCCAGCATCACCCACATATTGGGGATGACAAACGAGTCATAAGTGAAGGCGGACAGGCTGATGGCGAAAAAGCCGCACAGGCTGACCGCGCCCCAATGGTGGGAGATTTTGCGCGGCGAGAGCCAAAGGAACAAGGCGCAGCCCAGGTTGGCGATCAAAAAGGCAAAAAATGCGGCTGTGCCCAGCATGCCTGTCTCCGCCAGCAGGCGCAGGTAGAGGTTCTTGGCGGTCACCAGACGGTCTCGCCCTGGCTCCGGGGTGATCATCAGCAGGACTTCAGGGATGTTCGAGAGCGGACGGTAGGGCAGCATCTCCTCGAAGTAGAAGGCATAGTTGCCCAGCCCCACGCCCAGGAAGGGGTGCGCCTGGTAGGTGTTGTAAGCCGCTTCGTTAAAAACCAGCCGGGCGTCCAGCCCCAGATAGCTCAGGTAGGTGTTGGGGATCTGTTCGGGGTGCTGCCAGTATTCCCACAGCCGGGCAAAGAACTGGTTTTTCTGCCCGATCAGGTAAATGGGGACGATCAAGACCAGCAGCACCAGCATGGCTTCCAGCAGGTGGTGGAAGCGGGATTGCCGGGCTGGGGCCAGGCCTGCCGGCAGGGAAGATTTGTCGCGGGCGTGCTTCAAGCGTATGATCAAGACGCTGATGGAGGTCAGCAGAATCAGGTTCAGCACGCCAGAGCGGGAATAGGTGAAAGGCAGGAGCGCGATCGCCCAGCCCATCAGCAGCCATTCGACGGTCAGCCACTTCCAGCGCCAGGGGAAGACGGTGCGGCGATTAAGTATGCCAGCCAGGGCGGCAGGAACCAGCAGCACATTGATCTGCTCGGCGAACCAGTGCGGCTCATAGGTCAGGCCAGAGATGCGGTCAGGTAACAGGCGGCGGGTGGAGATAAATTCCTGCATCCGGGAGAGCAGGCTGAACCAGCGCTCATCGAAGTGTATTATGTAAACAGCCTGCAGAGATCCCCAGAAGAGCGCCAGAGCGCAGCCGATTAAAATCCAGCGCAGGCTGAAAGCCAGATCGGCTTCCGACTCGGGCAGCAGCGCCACTGTCAGATAGACGGCGCAGCCGATCGCCAGGGTAAACACGCCGCGCAGCACTCTGGCGTTCACCGAGATGCCCAGGGCGGGTTCAATGCCGCTGAGCAGAGAGATCAGTGAGCTTGCCAGGGCCACGAACACAAATGGGAGCAAGGATAACAGCGTCCTGGGCAGCGGGCGGGTGAACAGGCGCGGCAGCACCGCCACGGCGATCAGGATGAGCAGGGGATAGATCGACAGCGGGCGCACCAGCGCTTCGCCCCCGACTGCAGGCGGAAAAAACGGAAAACTGGTCACCGGCAAAGCCAGCAGAAAGGCTGCCCAGGTGAACCTTTGCAGCCTGTCCAGGAGTTTGATCGGCCTGGTCTGGTTCATCAAGTCCTACTTGAACCTGTGTGAAGGCTGGTTCTGCCTGGGCAAATGCAGAGCAAGGCGGCCCAACCAGAGCAAGGTCCACACAGCCAGACCCAGGAACCCACCCACCAACATCAGTAGAGCGGTGGGCCGGACGATGGTCAGGGCTGGCGGATCCTGGGTGATGCGGTCCACCTGCAGTTCGGCTGAAAGCCCCAGGCTTTTTTGTGAGGCCGCCATGTACTGGGCCGCGGCGTCGTTCTTTTCGATCTCAACCACATCCACCTGGGCCTGCAGAGTCTGGATTTCCTGGTTGATCGATGGCATGACCTGGTTGAGCCAGGCTTGATAGTCGGCATAGGGCGATGCAGGCGTGGGAAAGGTTTCCAGTAAGGAGCGCCAGGTGGGCAGCATACCCCCTGCACCTGCCTGGTTGAGCAACTGGAGCAGCTGCTGCCGGGCGTTCTCGTCCGGCGGCGCTCCGGCGGACCCCTGTGAAGCGCTGCTCTCCCAGGCCTGGAAGGCGGTCTGCACCTGCTGCAGGGCAGCCAGGCGGGTGGAAAACTGGTTTTGGGCGTCCACCACCGCACGCAGTTGGCGGTCCAGTACCAGAGAGTTCTTCGATTCCTGGATCGCCTGGTTGACTCGGGTGACGACCACCTCCTGCCAGGCGGTGACGGCCTGGGCGGCGCGCTGCGCGTCCTGGTTTTCGGCTACCATGCGCCACTTGCCAGCGTTGCGCCAGTAGACATGCAGCATGGCGCGCAGGTCTGGGCGGCTGACCTGCTCCCAGGAACTGTCGCCGCGGCGCAGGATCTCCAGCGTCTCGTCCAGGATGAAATCCATAAAGATCAGGCTGTTCAGATTAGCCATCTGCCAGTTCTTATAATCGTTGGCATTCACAAATTCGATGCCCGAATACTGGACGACATTGCGGTCGTTCTGCGCCTGGTAGACATTCAGGCCGACGTACAGTTCCCGGGTGGCCCGGTAGGGCGAAGGGAGCGCATACGAGATGGCCCAGCCCAGCAGGCTGCCCAGCAGGCAGGCCAGGATGATCCAGGGCCAGCGGTGCGCAGCCAGGAATAATTCGCGCCGGAGCAGCCATTCGCTGTCGAGCGTCTCTGCGGTCTGTTGGGCTGATGTGGAGGCGGGATGAGAGGCCTCAGACATGCTCCACCTTTGAGTTGGCAGCTGGCTGATGCCCGGTGATCGATTTATTCCGGCGGAAGAGGTTCACCGCCAGGCTGAACGCCAGCTTCAGCGGCATCAGCAGGTAGTACAGCCAGTTGAAGAGGAAAAAGTAATCTTGAGCCAGGTTTTTGCGATAAAAACGGAAATACGAGCGATGCCACTCGATAATTGAGCGGTACGGCTGGACGCGCGAGCCGCCCATGCCGCCATAATGGATCAGCTCGGCCTCGGCGACATAATATACTGTCCAGCCCGCCCGGCGGGCCTGCAGGCAGTAATCCGAGTCTTCCTGGTAAGCGAAGAAGCGCTCATCCAGATAGCCAATCTGATCGACCACCTCCCGGCGGATCAGCATGCACGAGCCGGATACCGCATCCACGCGGCTGGTCTGGTTTTCGTCCAGATAGGTGAGCAGATACTGGCCTAAGCGTTTATTTTTGGGGAAAAGCCGGTCCAGTTTCAAGAAATAAGCGATGACTGCTAAGGGTCTGGCATCGCCGCGCCGGCACTGCGGCTGCAGGCTGCCATCCGGGTTGGTCACCCTGGGGCCGCAGATACCGGCCTCAGGGTGTGCGTCCATGAAATCCGCCAGGTCATCCAGGGTGCTGGATTGCAGAATGGTATCGGGGTTTAGCTGCACCAGATAACGACCGGCTGCCAGGCGCAGGGCCTGGTTCATTGGGCGGGTATAGCCCAGATTGGCCTGGTTCTGCACCAGCCGCACGGCAGGGAACTCCTGCGAGAGCATCGCCGCGGTGCCATCGGACGAGCCATTGTCCACCACGATGATCTCGCAGGGCCGTTTTGTCTGGGCAATCAGCGAGTTCAGGCACTCCCGCAGCAGGTCGCGGGCCTGGTAAGTGACAATACAAACGGAAAGCTCCGTCAAGGCCGGGCTGTTCCTTTTCTGGATTTTTGCGCCAGGGCGTATTCGTAAACTCTCAGTGTTCCCTCAGCAGTCGTTTGCCAGCTGAATTTCTGCGCCTGGAGGCGTCCGGCGATTGATAATTTGTGCTGCAGAGCCGCGTCACCCAGCAAGCTTTGCAGCGCCTGGGTCAGGGCAGCCTCATCCTGGGGAGGTGTCAGGATGCCCGCCTCGGCGACATAATCCTGCATGGCTGAGGTGGCGCTGGTGATCACTGGCGTCCCACAGGCCATGGCTTCCAGGGGCGGGAAGCCGAAGCCTTCATAGATGGAAGGATAAACAAACACACGCGCCAGATTATAAACGATGGGCAGGTCTTCCGGGGAGATATAGCCGGGCAGGTGCACCCGCTCCTGGATGCCGAGTGACTGCAACAACTGGCCCAGATCCTCCGCCAGCCAACCCAACCGGCCCGCCAGCACCAGATCAGGCGCGGTGCCTTCGCTCACCAGCCGGGCATAGGCCCTCAGCAGCAGGGGGATATTTTTACGCGGCTCAATCAGTCCGACAAAGAGCACAAAGGCGTCCGGCAGACGGTATTTGCGCCGCACGGCTTCAAGCCTGGCTGCATCAGTGATGGGCTGGAACTCCGGGTTGATACCTGAGGGAACCGCATGGATTTTTTGCGGGGGAATATTGAGCAGCCGAATGGCATCGCGACGGGTGCTATCAGATACCGCGATCAGCGCCTCCGCCAGGCGGGCGCTCAGGCGGATGGCAAGCGGAAAGAAAAGCCGCTTGCTGCGGGTGTGCAGCTCGGGGTACAGGAAGAAGGTCATATCGTGGAAGGTGACCACCGAGGCGCAGGGCAGGATCAGCGGATGGGTGTAATGCAGCGAGTGCAGCAGATCGATTTTTTCCCGCGCAGCCAGGCGAGGAAATTCTGTCTGCTCCCAGATCAGGCGTCTGGCGGGGCTCATCTCAGGCACATCCACCCAGGTCGCGCCAGGGTCGGAGGCGGCGATCAGCTCACGCCCGTGCCGCTGGGCGAAGATGACCAGCTCGTGCTCTATGCCTACCCGGCAAATCGCCCGAACCAGTTGGATAATATAGTTGCCCGCGCCAACGGGGTTTGGGGGTAGGGCGGTTGCGTCGATGCCAATGCGCTGGATCATTTTATGGCTGGGCTAACTTCCACTGAATATATTTTCCCGCCCGGTGCAGCAGGGCAGAGAACCCCTCGTAGCGCCATATCCGGCGCAGACGCGTGAAAAGATTATTTCTGACGGGCAGCGCGCGGGTGGGCTGGTCGAACTCGGGCAGCGGGCGCGTCTGGCCGGCCAGGATGAGCGGCAGATATTGGGTGCAGAGGATATCCCAGGTGAGCAGCGGCAATCCGTTGCGCATCAGCGCGACAGGAGCCTTTCGCTGTTCTTGCAGCAGATCCTTGTCCGTCATCTTTCGCTGCTTTTGCAGGTTTTCTCGCTCCGTTCGCAAGGCTGGCAAATCTTTCAGGTAATCCCGCCAGGCAGCCAGGCAGGCCTTGCAGGCGGGCAGCCGCAGCCGGAGCAGGTGCAGGGCAAACCTGAGGGCATCTTCCAGCAGGTAGCCAGCCAGAAAGCGGATGAAATAAGCCGGGGCCAAAATTTTTGTGATGAAGCGCAGGCGTCCATAGGTCACGCGGTGCAGCTTTCTCGGTGCGAGAGCGTTTTCTGCACCGCCGGGCGTTTGCCCGCCGAAAGCGTGATAGACGATGGCTTGCGGGGCGGCGCAGATGGAATGGCCCAACAGGCGCGCCCGGCAGCACCATTCGCTGTCTTCATAGTACATCGGGAAGCCTTCGTCAATTGGGCCAACCGCCTGCCAGGCTGCCGCTGGGATCAGGGCGGCAGCGAAACAGGCTGAGGGCAGCTGACCCTGGCGATCAAACTGGCCCAGGTCGAGGTGCCCCAGGCCGATATCCGCTCCCCAGGAGAAAGCCCCCACGTAATTGCCCAGGCCATTGAGGAACTCTGGCGCCCATAAAAACTTCAGCTTGGCTGCCACCGCGGCGTAGCCAGCCTGCCGTTGGGCAGCGGCGACTAACTGGCCGACGGCATCTTTTTCTACCACTACGTCCGGATTGAGCAGCAAGGTATATTCGCCGCTGGCTGCCTGGATGCCCACGTTTAAAGCCCCTGCCAGTGAGCGGGCGGCCTTCAGCCGGATGATCCGTATGCCGGGGAAGCTGCGCTCTGCTTCATCAGCCGAGCCATCCGAGGAGGCGTTATCCACCAGGATAATTTCCAGCGGCTGATGCGTCTGCGCCAGCAGAGAGGACAGGCAGCCTGTCAGCCACTCCTGGCTGTTGTAGCTGACAATCACCACAGACACCCGCGCCGGGCCTGTCTTTGGGGCTGGGTCTGGCGGCGAGATATTCTCCGACCGGCTCAGCAAACCCGCCTCCGCCAGGCAGGCCAGGGCGGCGCGCACCTGGGCGGAGGCGAGTTCTGCGTTGGGCTCGGCAGACCAGGCGCCAGGGGCGAGCAGAATATCTTCGACTGTGAGGCCATCCGCCCGCCGCAGCAGGCTGATCAGCGCCCGGTCCAGCATGATCCTGCCGCCCTGGGGAGTGATGGCTGTGGGTGTGACTCCCGTGTCGTCCAACTGTATCGAGGGGGAGAGGTGGTAGGTGATCACGCTAGCTGATAGCTTATGGCTGATAGGGGGTAGGTTATCGCAGGTGGAGGCGTTTTTTGAGGGCTGCGCCGCGCCTGCCCAGCAGGTAGGGCGAGAGCAGGCCGTGCTCGAAGGCTCGCGCCATCTGGGCAGCAGAGACTTTCCGCTGGGACTGCACCGTCCGCCGTTTCCTCAGCACTGCCGGGAGGTCTTGTACAGCATCCCATTTGGCGCGCCAGACAGCACCGGCCTGACCGCGCAGCGAGTAATAGACCAGGTGGAACAAATTCGCGGCCAGGTGGGCTGGCAGGTATTTCCACAACAGGCCGCCCGGCATGTTCTTCAGATAAGTCCAGATCAGGTTGCGCTGCACCTGGTAAACTGTATGGTCGCTTTCAATTCCATAGCTGGCAGACCCCAGGTGAGCCACGATGGCATCAGGGACATACAGGCAGCGCAAGTCGTCCAGCCGCAGGCGGAACCCCAGGTCAACATCCTCATGGTGGCTGACATAGGTTTCATCAAAACCGCCCACCCGCAGGAAGGCCTCCCGGTCGTAGAGAGCAGCCGCGGCGCATGGGCTGAACACTTCATCGGGCTGCTGCGGGGCGCTTTCGAGTGGCTGGCCGCGCATGCGAGGCCAGGCCAATCCACTGGTGTGATAGACATCTCCGGCGCCATCCAGCAGTTCCGGGCGGCGCGCCTGCACCAGCCGGGAGGAGAAGAAGGCGTATTCGGGGCGCGTCCGGGCTGCCTGGATCAGGCTGGCGAGCCAGTCCGGCTCGGGAAAAGCGTCATTGTTCAGCAGCGCCAGCCAGCGTCCCTGGGCCAGGCGGGCGCCCAGGTTGTTGGCAGCGGCGAACCCCAGATTCTGCTCCAATCGTACGAGACGCCAGCGCGGATTTTTACCCTGTTCTGTACCCCAGGCGCTCTCCAGATCGTCTGCAGAATGATCGCTGGAGGCGTTATCGATGATAATGGCTTCGTAGTTGGGATATGTTTGCGATTGCACCGCCAGGATGCAGCGCGGCAGGCAGGCTGCGCCGTTCCAATTGAGAATAATAATGGAAACCAGGGGCGTACTGTCCGAACCGGTCTGTTCGCTGCTTGAGGCCAGCATGAACTTATGAGGCCTGGATTTGTTCTAGCAGTTTTTGCAGCCTGGCATCGAAGTTCTTTTTGTCATATCTGCGGCTGCTGGATAGGGCGGCTTCGGATAACTGGCGGCGCAGCGAGGGATTATGGATGACCTTGAGCGTATAGGTTTTTAGCTCGTCAATGGTGCGCCACAGGAATCCATTCTGCCCATGATGGACAATCTCAGGCTGTCCGCCCTTGCCGATCACCACCGGCACACATCCCGAGGCCATCCCTTCCACGGTGGTGATGCCGAAGTGCTCGAATTTGATCGGCTCGCGATCCTCATCTTCGCCGTAGCCGCTGGCATGCCAATAGATGGCGCTTTCGCCATAGAGCTGGATCAGATCTGGGAAGGCGATATCGATATGCACCACGATTGGATAGCCCTTGACCTGTTCGAGCACCTGCTGCAGGTATTCTTCATGCATCTCGCCGGGGGTGGCGCCGCCCGCCAGGTGAAATTCCCACCCCGTAAGACCTTCATCCACCATTTCTTTGAAGGCTGCGATCATCTCCAGATGCTTCTTGTTGTGGTTTCCGGCAAAAAAGCGCCCGACGTTCAGGATGATGTTCTTCTTGGGTCGCGGCTGGTAATCTTCCACATTTACAGGCGGGTAAAGAATTTCGCTGGAACGGTTCCAGTATTTCCAGATCCATTTCTGCGAGAATTCAGAAATCGCCCAGATAGCGTCATATGAGTCAACGCTTTCAATGACCGAATGAAAGCCAGGCGGCACGATGTGCAGGCGCCAGGCAATGCCCCTGAAGCTGCGTTCAAGCAGCCGGTAGAACCGGTGGCGAATATGATCGAGCCGCAGGTCAGTCATGATGACCTTGACCGAGGCGTGGTTTTCAGGCGATGGCTGACCAGCTTCGAGGATGGTGACTTCCTGAAAGCTTTTGTTGTTTGAGGCGGGGACCAAGAACCGACACTCAACCGGGGAGTGATCGAGAGGCAGCTCCAGGGTTTCAACGAGTTCATTCCCCAGGCGAACATCCACCCGACGGGCCAGCTTTTCGTGGCTGGACAGGCTGAAGCTGCAGCCGTATGGTTTGGGCGAAGCAGGCAGCCGCATGCGGGCGGGGAAATCCAGCCAGCGGGTGAACGGGCGGGTGGCGGGGTCCAGGTTGACCAGCCCGCTAACGAAGGAAGGCAGCATAAACCAATGCCGCAGCATCAGCTTCAGGCGGCGTTTCAGGCGCAAGCCAGGGTCCAGGTCGGCCTGGGAGGGAAAGTAAATCAGCAGAGCGCTCTTGCCCGCCCTGGAGGGGAAATAGTCCATGAAGGAAGCGCAGATGAAAAGATCGTATCCTTCGGTCACCGGGGTCATCTCTTCCGCCAGCCGGTCGGGGATAGTTAGAAATTCGATCCGGCTGAGATCCAGGCTTAGCCGCCTGGCTGCCTCGTCTTTGGAAACCGGTTGGTGGGTGATGACGGTGACAGGATATTTCTGACTGATTGTTTCGGCGATGGAGAGGCCCAGTTTTTCACCCCCACCCAGGGTCGCTAACCAGCGGTTGTACATTCCCACGCGCATGATATCATCCCTCTCGACGAAACCTGATCTGGGTTAGAACGACTCCAGGAACCAGCGCTCAAGCACTTCCTGCGGATGGACTTTTCGAGTAGATTGATTACGGGAGCGCTTACGCATCAGGGCAGGCAGCCATTTGACCAGTGTGCCCAGAACGCGCAGCTGCAAGCGCAGCGGGGCGGCCTGATCGCGCCAGTATTTCTTTCGAGAAAGCCATGCCCAGATTGTGCGCAGCAGGTTCTTGCCGGCGCTGCCTGCATATCTCCCCCAACTCTGCAGGATCTGGGCAGTAGTGCCATTTTTGAAAATCATCGCCAGCCGGTTGCGGTCGATCAGATATAGAAAGAAAGGCGACCATTCCTTGGTTGTACCACAGTGAATATGCCGGACGATGGCTGGAGCGGCGAAGATGACCTTCCAGCCATGCAGCCAGGCGCGCCAGGCCAGGTCGGTATCTTCGTAGTACATGAAGAAGTCGTCATCGATAGGGCCAATTTCCTGGAGCATGGCGCGCCGCAGCAGCAGGCTGGCGCCGCAGCCCGAAAAAACTTCCTCTACCTGATCATATTGTCCTTGATCTGGCTCATAGAAAACCTGATAATCTTTTACATAGGTGCCGCGGTCGCGGCTGTAACCCTCGCGGGTGATGATCGAACCGGTGTTCTGGGCGATGGGCTGCGCCATGGATCGGGTGGAGGCGGGTAAGGTCAGGGTAAAATTGTCCGGTTGGTCGCCGATTATTTCCCACTCGGCCTGCAGCGAGCCTTGAAGGTACACACGCAGGTGGACAGGGCGGTTCTCTGGGCGATAGGCTGCCAGCTGGAAGTCAATCTGCCAGTCGCCGGAGCCGGGCGGTACAGGCACGCCCAGGCGGGCTATCCCGCGCGACCAGCGAAAGCTCTTCTTGCCAGCAGCCTCAGGCCCATAAAAGCCCTCCAGGTATTGGATTACCCCGCGGGGAGTATTGCTCTCTACCCCAAAGAGTTGGAAACCCAGTTCGCGGCCATCCCCTGGAACGCTGAAGGCCTCCGCCTGGAACTCAAGTTCCAGCTGGTCATAAAACAACTGCAGATGCCCGGTCAGCATGCCTGCCTGGGGGTGCTGCTCAGCGGTGGCGACCATCTGCTCAATCCAATCTGGTTGCGGGGTGGTATCGTTGTTCAGCAGGATGATATATTCCCCCTGAGCGGCGGCAATGGCAACGTTATTGCCCGAGGCGAAGCCCAGGTTTTTCTTATTCTCGAGCACCTTCACCCAGGGAAAATTCCGGCTTAGCAGATCCAGAGAATCATCGCTGGAGCCGTTATCAGAGACGAGCACCTCAAAGCAATCAGCGGGGTAAGTCTGCGCCTGCAATGCTTCCAGGCAGGCAGGCAGAAAATGAGCGCCGTTGTAGTTGACGATCACAATGGAGACAAAAGGTTTGTGGCTGGTTTCCGGGGCAATCAAGGGCGCCGCAGAGGGAGTTTCGGGCGCTTCCATCGTTTGCGTTTTCTCCCGACGGGCCTTTATGCGCAGCATTCTGGTCAGGCGGTTTTGAAATCGAACCGCGAACATCCGCTGATAGGCGGCGATTTGGGCGTCTTTTTCCTGCACCATCTGCTCAAAGCGGTCATCTTTTTCGCTGGTCACTTGCTCCAGACAGTGATCTTTCTCCCGCACAACCTGCTCGAGAAAAGCATCCTTCTCGCTGACAACCTGTTCCAGAAAAGCCTCTTTTTCATGGACAACATGCTCCAGGTGAGCGTCTTTATCCCGGATGACCTGTTCAAGATAGGCGTCTTTATCTCGAATCACCTGTTCGATAAAGGCATCCTTGGCCTGGGTGACGCGTTCAGCTTCAGTCAGGTACTGGTCTTTATCCGGAGCGATGGACGGGTTGAGGCAGAATTGGAGCAGCGGCTGGATGACGTTCTCCCACTGCAGGGTTGGGCGCAGTCTTGCAAAGGCTGGCGCAAAAGCCGCCCGGGGCGAACCAAAGCTTCGCCCGGCAGCGATCATCTTTTCGATCGCTGCGGCCATGGCTTGCTCATCGTGAGGCGGGATTGCATAACCCAGGTTTTCTCTCTCCACCCATTCGGCCATGGTATCCCCCTGGGTGATAATCACCGGCAGGCTGGCCCAGATGCAGTCCAGCAGGCGCGTGCGGAAGGAGAAATGGGTTTCGATGTGCTGCGGATGCGAGATGACGGTGAAATCGGCTTCCAGCAGGTAGTCCAGCCGCTCCTGGTAGGGCGTCCAATCGCCAAAGAAAATATGGCTGTTCAGCAGGTCCAATTCCCGGCTGAGGGCGAGCGCTTTCTCGGGCATGGACATGCCCGTGACAATTGGATTGGGGTGCTGGGTCCCCATGAAATAGACTTTCAGCCGGGGATAGGCCGGGATCAGGCGCGCCACGGCGCGAATGAAAGTGAGCGGATCGAGCCAATCCCATAAGCCGCCGGACCACAGGATGAGCGTATCGCCCTGGTTGATGCCTGGGTGCACATCCTTCAGCACCGGACGAGTGGGTTGGGCGGGCTGGGCAGGCAGACCGAAGGGAACCACATCGATCAGCTTCCGTAGTTCTGCATCCTGGCGGTAGGTATGGGGGTTGATGCGCTTCTGGGCGTGCAGCCAGCCCAGCCAGTAGTCGCGCTGGGTCTCGCTGGCGCAGAAGAAGAAATCGCCCGCCCGCAGCTGTTCGAGCTGCACACGCAGGTATTCCTCATAGTGGGGTATCCAGCTCTGCCAGTCGTTCTCGGCATGCCAGACCAGGCCTTCCAACAAGAAAGGCACGTACAGGTCCACCGCCAGGGGGATCTGCATCTCGCGCAGGTAAGGGTGGAAATGCAAGACAAAACCCTGGATCAGGATGACATCAGCCTGCGATGCCAGGGGTCTCAAATCCCCGTCCGGACCTGGATAGACGACCAGGTTGACGGTATCCGAAGCCAGGTCGGTGGCATCGGGGACAGCCAGGGTGACCTGGCAATGAGGCGCCAGGGCATGGGCCAGCTCCCAATTGCGTATGCCCACACCGCCCATGCGGCTGTTGACGGTGTCATTGCTGATGATGAGGACTTTTTTCATGGTTTGATTGGCGGAATCAGATGGGTTAACCAGCGATCCAGGCGGCTGCCAGGAGGGGCGATTTTGTGCCGCCACTGGCGATAGCGGGAGAGCGTTTTCCAGGCGCGGCTGTTTTCGATCAGCTGGAGGTAGGCCCGCAGGTCGTGGTTCTGCTGGCGCAGGGCAGCCAGCTCGTCGGCGCTGGGCCCGGCATTCTGCTGGTGCAGGGCGGCCAGCTCCTGCTGCTGGCTGGTCAGCTGGGCGCGCAGTTCCAGCGCCAGGCTGCGCAGATCGCAGTTTTCCTTCCACAAGGGATAGAATTTTCTCTCGTAATTGCGCGCCAGCCGCGCCAGTGGGAGAGAGCTGCGCTGGTACAGCACCGCCCAGGGGGTGATAAAGGAGGCGTCGAAATCTACGTCGCGGAAAAAGCCGTGCCGGGCAAACTGCTCGGCCCAATATTCGACCGGCTGGCAGTTCAGGTGGGTGGTCTCCTTGTAATCGTATGGGGTGGAGGAGAACAGCACCGCCGGGGTGCGGGCGCATAAATTCTTGATTGCCTGCCCAACCTGGCTGGCAGGCAGATGTTCCAGCACCTCGATGCAGATGATCAGGTCGTACTCTTGGGGGAGCGGCTCGGTGATCGAGCCGACCCGGCAGTATGGCGCAATCTCGGCCTGCACATGCTGGATCGCATATTCGGAAATGTCCATCCCGTAGGCCTGGATGCCGTGCTGGCGCAGGTCTTCCACCAGGAAGCCCAGGGCGCAGCCAGCATCCAAAACGGTCTCAGGCTGGATGCGGCTGGCGACTTCGTCGGCGATCTGGCCGAAAAAGCTCATCCAGGTATCATCCCGCAGGTAAGGTCGGGAAAAATACTGGTTGTAGTAGTCCGCATCGTAAACCGGCAGCGGGACATCCTGCTGCCCAGGGGGTGCGGGTGGATTATCCGATGGGGGTTTGCTAGCTGTGTTCATGCTGGATGATCCATCGCCAGAGCCAGCGCTTCCCGCCAGGGGGGCAGGCGCAGGCCGAAGACCTGTGCAAACTGGTCGCAGTTCAGCGCTGAATTGAGTGGGCGCTGCGCCGGGGCAGCGAACTCACCTGTGGAGGCGGGCAAGACTTCCCGGGCCAGCTGAGTTGATCTGTGCGGGTCAAGCTGCAGGATCAGGCGCACCCATTCCAGGCGGCTGGCTGACCCATCTCCAGCCAGGTGGTAGATGCCGCGCCGCGCCTGCAGCCAATCGTAAATATCGGCCGAGGCGGCTTGAGCCAACATTTGGGCAGTGATCTCGGCTAACATGCGCGCCCAGGTGGGGCTGCCAATCTGGTCATCCACGATGCGCAGGATCTCTTGCTGCCTGGCCCAACTCAATACTTTGGTGACGAAATTCTCCCGGCGCAGGCTGTAGACCCAGGATGTGCGCAGGGTCAGGTATGCGCCATCTACCTGAGAAATCGCCTGTTCTCCCGCCAGCTTGCTCGAGCCGTAAACGTTGATCGGGTGTGGCAGGTCTGTCTCGACGTACAGGCTGCCCTTACGCCCATCAAATACATAATCGGTCGAATAGTGGATGAAGCCTGCTCTCAAATCTCGCGCCAGTTCAGCCAGCAGCCCGGGTGCATGGGCGTTGATGGCGTAGGCGATGTCTGTTTCGCTTTCCGCCCGATCAACAGCGGTGTAGGCGGTGGCGTTGATAATGAGCTGGGGCCGGGCGGAATAGACGCAGGCTTTGATCTTCGCCAGGTCCAGCAGGTCAATTTCAGGATAGTCCAGCGCGGTGACAGTCCCGAGCGGAGCCATCGCCCGGTGCAGTTCCCACCCCAACTGACCATTCTTACCCAGAAGCAGAATATTCATGGCGCGCTATTGGCGGATATTAGAGTGAAGTTCTTCTTCACCGGGAAAATCATCTTCCAGCAGGTGGAGCAAGTAAGCGCCGTACTGGTTGCCCTTATAGCGTTGAGCTTGCTCTTGAAGCTGCTCCCGGGTGATATATCCCATGCGGTAAGCAATTTCTTCCGGGCAGGAGATCATCATGCCCTGGCGTTCTTCCACCGCCTGGACGAAGTTGGCTGCCTGCAGCAGGGATTCGTGCGTGCCCGCGTCCAGCCAGGCGACCCCGCGGCCGATCACCTGCACGCGCAGTTCGCCTCGCTGCAGGTAAACGCGGTTGAGATCGGTAATTTCCAACTCGCCGCGATCCGATGGTTTCAATTGGCGAGCAATCTCGACTACTTTTTGATCGTAGAAGTACAGGCCGGGCACGGCGTAATGTGAACGCGGTGTATCAGGCTTCTCTTCGATGCTTAAGGCCATGCCCTGGGCGTCAAACTCGATCACCCCATAGCGCTCGGGGTCACGCACCGGGTAGGCGAAGATCATGGCGCCCTGTTCCAGGCTGGCTGCCTGGCGCAGCTGGGTGGGCAGGCCCTGCCCGAAGAAGATGTTATCGCCCAGGATCAGGCAGACGGGCGAGTGGTCGATGAACTCCGGGTTCACCAGGAAGGCCTCTGCCAGGCCGCGCGGCTGGGCTTGTTCAGTGTAGGAGAACTGCAAGCCCCACTGGCTGCCATCCCCCAGCATGGCCTCGAAGACAGGCAGGGCGTTGGGAGTGCTGATGATCAGGATTTCACGAATCCCCGCCAGCATCAGCATGGACAGGGGATAATAGATCATCGGCTTGTCATAAACGGGCAGCATTTGTTTGCTGATGCCGAGTGTCAGGGGATACAGGCGGGTGCCGTACCCGCCAGCCAGGATGATTCCTTTCATAAAGTCTCCCTCGAAACAAGATCGGCGCTCACGGGCATCGCCTGTTAATCGAATAGCTCCGCCGCGCTCAGTAAGACACCTTGCTGGTCTTTTGGTGATAAGGTTGGGGGCAGTCCATCGACCAGGGGCCAATCAATCGCCAGAGCAGGATCGTTCCACAGGATGGTGCGCTCCCATTGAGGGGCGTAATAATCGCTGGTTTTGTAGACCAATTCCGCCCATTTGCTCAGCACATAGAAGCCGTGGGCAAAACCAGCTGGCACCCAGAGCTGCAGCTTGTTCTGCTCCGAGAGGATTACGTTCACCCACCTGCCGAAGGTGGGCGAGCTGCGGCGGATGTCCACTGCGACATCAAAAATCTCGCCGCGCACGACCCGCAGTAGTTTTCCCTGGGGCTGGCGGATCTGGTAGTGCAGGCCGCGCAGTAC
>JAFGQI010000079.1 GCA_016935755.1 Anaerolineales bacterium | reverse complement strand
GTGAGCGGGGAGCCGTCTGTAATTCTGGCTGGGGTAAGATAACCTGATTGATCACAATCATCCTCCCGAGAATAAAGAATATGGGCAATTTCTTGACATAAAATAACCTGCCAGCATAGCATTCAATCCATCGCACACCAAAGTTGGATCTCCGACAAACAGAAACCGTACCCTGGAGCATTCAGTGCCATGTTGAAAGCTCCAATAAGCTCTGCGGTTGCGATCAGAGACAGGTTGAGATAGGCTGCAATACACAACCAACCTCCTTCTAAGCGCCTCTTGGTAAGCCCATCCCACCTCACCAGCCAAAACGAGATTATAACATAGTGGGCATATCATCGCCCTCCAGCGCCCAGGTGAGTGTTTTGTTGAGTTTGAGCAGGGCCTTGTCAGCCATCAGGGTCGCCCAGACAACTTCAAGACCCCAAACCCGCCAAATAACTCAACCATCTTTGCATACAATCGCTGACCCAGCAGAGCCTGGTAAATTTCATCGGCTTTCTGCGCAGGGTCAACGTCGGCAAAGGCTTCGGGGTAGAGAATCTTCCCCATGAAATAGGCATCCGCAATGGCGGTATCGATGTTGGTATTGTAGAAATTGTACGGCAGTTGGGAATACACCTTGCCTTCCCGCACGGCGGCGAGCGAATTGTAGAAGTCAGGATTCTTCTGGTAATCCTCCTTGACCAACGCATAACCGCCCTTGTCAATGAAGATGAAGGTGGGATTCCACTCCAGCAGTTTTTCCTTATCAATCATCACTAAACCGCTCTTGCCTGTTTCATCCGCCACATTTTTGGCGTGGAGCACATCCAGCAGGGCGTACTCGCCTTGCGTGCTTTCGATGCTGTGCGCGCCTTTGGATCTAATCCCGCCCACATAGACCGTCGGCTTGTCGGCATCCGCAACGTTTTTCGTGCGGGCGTCCAAATCCTGCTGGGCTTTGACGATGAAGTTAATTGCCGCCTGCGCCTTGGTGTTGTCCCCGATGATCTGACCGACCAGTTTCAGCGCATCCTGCACTTTTTCGCTAAAAATGTTTGTGCCTCCAAGCCCGCCAGAACCCAACATCACTACGGGAATACCTGTCTTTTGCTGCAGTTCATCTGCGGCAGCGGCTTCGGAACCGTAGGTGCTGAAAATGACCTGCGGCTCGACGGTGAGCAGTTTTTCAGGGTCTGGGGCATTGTTCGGTCCGCCCTGACCGATGATGGGCAGTTTCGCTAAGTCGGGATTGGCAAGCATGTAGGTCTTGCCGCCCGCATCACCAGTTTCCCACTCTTCCACGCCCACTACGTAATCCAGATTACCCGCATAGACGTAGAGCCGTAATGCGCCAGGTCCAATGGCAACAATTCGCCTGACCTCAGCAGGGATATCCACCTGCCGCCCCAGAAGATCGGTCACGGTGACATTTTCAGCGGCGGGCGCTTCGGTTGCCGCAGTTACTTCTGTCGCAGCAGTCTCTTGCGGAGTGGGCGTCGTCGCCGTGCTGCAGGCGCTCAGGGCGGGCAGCGCCAGGGTAACCAGCAAAATGAAGGCAATCAATCTTTGTTTCATTCCTTTTCTCCATACAGTCTCGGAATTTTTATATCTCTCCGCAATTAGGAAGGGATGAAATCCTACAACGGAATCACGAACCGATTGCCATTGTACGAAGTCATGGCAACAGGAACCGCATACACCGCTTCGATATTTTCGGGCGTCATCACCTCCGCGCCGCCCGCCGCGAAAATCCGTTTTTCTTTGAGCAGCACAAAGCGGTCAGCAAAACGCAGGGCAAGGTTCAGGTCGTGGATGGCAACCACCGCCGCAATGCCTCGCTCGCGGGTAATCTGGCGGATAAGTTTCAGCACTTCCAATTGATTCTTCAAATCGAGACTGCTGGTTGGTTCATCCATCAGCAAGACCTCTGGCTGTTGCGCCAGAGCGCGGGCAATGATCACCTTTTGTAATTCGCCCCCGCTCAGAGTGTCTAAATAACGCAGGGCGTAATCCCCAAGCCCTAGAGTGTCCAACGCCTGAGCTGCAATTTCCATGTCATTGTGGGTGATATCCCACTGGATGTAGGGTTTACGCCCCAGCAACACGGCATTGAAGACCGTGGTGCGCGAACCAGAACGCTGTTGTTCGACATAGCCGATTTTCTGTGCCAGCGTGTTGCGGCTCAGGGCAGAGATGGATTCACTGCCGATTAGCACCGTACCAGCTGCCGGCTTGAGAATCCGATTCATACACTTCAGCAGGGTGGTTTTACCCGTTCCATTTGTGCCAAGCACGGCCAGAAATTCGCCCAAGCCCACTGTGAAACTGACCGCTTCCAAAACAGGGTGGCTGGGATAACGGAACGTCACGCCTTGCACATCCATAATCATCGTCGGGTGTATCCTTTCGCCAGCAGGAACAGAAAGAGCGGCGCGCCAAAAAAAGAAGTGATTGCCCCAACGGGCAGTATGATGGGCGAAATCATGGTACGCGCCAGCGTATCGGAAAAGAGCAGCAATATCGCGCCAGTCACAGCTGAGGCTGGGATGAGGAAGCGGTGGTCAACGCTGAGCACCCGGCGCATCATCTGCGGAGCAATCAGCCCGATGAAGCCGATAATTCCCAGGAACGAAACTGCTACCGCCGTCACCAGCGAAGCGGCGAACATAGCCCCGAAGCGCACCTGCTCCACATGCACCCCCAAACTTTTGGCGGCATCATCCCCGCTGTCGAGCGCGTTGTAATTCCAGCGATGAAATTGAAAGTAGATAAACGCTGTCACAATCACCGCCGCGAGGATAGAAACTTCCTGCCACGAAATGCGCCCCAAATCGCCAAACGTCCAAAAAACCATGGCTGCAACCTGCACATCCTCGGCGAAGTATTGCAGCAGCGTAGAGCCAGCCGTAAACAGCGATCCAAACGCCACGCCAGAAAGCACCACTGACTCAGGCGAAAATCCGCGCAGACGAGCGAGCGCCAAAATCATCATCATCGCCAGGATGGAAAACACAAAGGCGGTCAACGTAACAATGTATGGGTTTTCGATGAAGACCGCGTCGTGCGTGTTGCTTTGCACCGTCCCCGCGCCGAACAGCACAATCGCCAGGTTCGCGCCAAAAGCGGCAGCGTTGGAAATCCCCAGCGTGGACGGCGATGCCAGCGGGTTGCGCAGGTTGGTCTGCATCACACAGCCCGCCACGCCCAAGCCCGCGCCTGCCACAATCCCAGCAATCACGCGCGGCAGGCGGATGTTCCAAATCACTACGCTTGGCATCCCCGTTTCCAGCCCAAGCAAAACGCGCAGCACCTGAAGCGGATTGGTATTCGCCGCGCCCGCATTGATGGCGACAATTGCCAGCACGAAGGTCAGGATGACAAAGCCAACGATAATGAGCGACTGACGGGCGGAATGGCGAGCATATGCCTCTGCCGCCCCGCCGTGGGTTGGCTGATCAACCACTGATCTTTTATTCCCCTGAATCGGATGACTGATTGGCATGGGTGGCGTGGGGGTAGGAATCCAGCGCAGGCGAGTAGGCTTTGATATCCAACAGAGGACTGCCGTCTAGAGCGTCCACGCCGCGCACAATAAGCAGGTTGCCCTCATGACGGACCAAATTTGCCACATAAAAAGCAATCGGGTTGGGACGGTTGGGAGAGCGGCTGGCAAACACCCCGACAGGAATCTTGCTGAACGGCGTGGGCGACTGCAGCGTGTAGCGCTTTGCCCTATCGCCCCAATACAAGATAATCAAATGCGAAGCCCGCTTGATGCCTTTCAATCCGTCTGTAAATTGCGGGAAAACTTCCAATGTCAATTCATTCTCGCATAATCTCCCCTGACGGGGCGCGTCAACGCGCTCTTTGTATGGGCTGTGAATGACACCAATCGGGTTCAGTCTCATAAAAATTCCTACCTGTCTTGTAAGCTCGAGTTTCGTCTAAACTCGAATGGAAGATATGGATTTACTTCTTTATTGGATGGATGGTTGTATTTGGCCGGGCTATGTCCACCTAAATACAACTAATTTCCCCTTAATAAGATATTCTCGTAACATTCGGGACAATAGACTTTGCCTTCAAGCATGTGCAAGCGGGTTTCCATCGTTTTCTCGCCGCAGGCATCGCAGGGGACGGAGTTGAAGATTTTTGCAGCTGGCGGCGCGTTGGTTTGGATCTCCTGTACTTCCAGCAGTTCATCCAGCGGGGCAGATAAAATCCACTCGATACGTTGGCGCTGGATGAGCTCAGCCTGCTGCTTTTCGGCGTCTGTGACGGTTCCCGTCCGCCAGCGTTTCATCAGCCCTTCTTGCTCCATGCTGGTCGTGCCCGACGCCTGCGGTCGGATGATAATGCGAATGGCTTTATTGTCCCTGCGGCGGATGAAGCGAAAAGCGTTCTTGCCGTAATCCAGATGGATGAGATTGCCCTTGCCGAAGGTGCAGCCTGTGATAAACTGAACCGCATCCACCGCACAGTTGTTCGTCTCGACAATGGCAACCACCTGCTCATCACCTGGGCGCTCGCCCATCTCTTGCAAGGCTTTCTCTGCCACCCGAATGCCAATCGCCAACCCTGGGCACATATGCCCGTGAAAGGCTTGCACCTGTGATATGTCAATGTTCATATTTTTCTCCTGTCGAGCAGTGGGCGTCCAATCTTTTCTCTTTTTTATTTTAGGCAGAATTCAATCGTGTGGCAATGAACGAGCTAGATTATACAGCAATAACTTGCATTTGCAAAGATTTGCGTTATACTAGAAAATATGTTAGGAGTTACGCAATTAGTGGATGGATGGGGGTGCGTAACTCCTGTATGATTTGGAGGCTGTTTTATGAAGTCAAGTTCTGTTGAACAACTGATTTTGGATCTCTACGCGCAACACTCTACCGAGGAAGCCCACTTCACCGCGCAGGAGGTGTATCATCACATAAAACCTCGCCTGCCTTCCGTGAACCAGTCAACGATCTATCGCGCCCTGGAAAGGATGACCCGCGCGGGCAAGGTCTCAGTTTCAGATATGGGACTGGGGGCGGCAGTTTACGAAGCAGTAGGTAATGAGCATCATCACCATCTTGTCTGCCAGGAATGCGGTCGGGTGCAAACCATCAAAGACGAATCAGTCGGCCGCCTGTTCCGGCAGATTGAACGTGAGAACAATTTCGAAGTATTGACTAATCATCTGGTCTTGTTTGGTCGCTGCCATGCTTGTAGGTCCAAATCTGATCCAGATTGACTGGTTGCTCCATTTTATTGTAAAGGTTACGGTACACGGTGATGCGTAAACCAATCAAGGCAGTTTGATGATCCCGTCTATCGATTTCAAACTGGGATTAATCAGTGCAGCAAAGGCCTTCCCCTATTTAGGTGGGTTTACCATATGCAGGAATACAGCCCGAGCCAGGGCGGTATCCTGTTGGGCGCGGTGAGCGTTAGGTATCTGGATCAGGCATTGCTCCCCTGCCTGTTCCAGGGTGGGGAATTTATACGCGCCAGTAAACTCAGAGAACAATTTCATCACGCAAAACATATAGAACGCTGGACTGCGCCAGGGTAAACCGTTCGACAGGTGAGACTGCTGCATCATGCGCAGATCGAATTCCGCGTTATACGCCCCCACGTAACGCCCGCGCAAGATGGACTCCACCTGCGGCCAAAGCTGGAGCCAGGTGGGCGCAGTAGAAACCATATCATCGGTGATGCCGTGCAAACGGATGACATCCATCGGGATAGGCTTGCGCGGTCGCACCAGCGATTCTAGCAAAATATTGCCATCATAATTCATCAGGCAGATTTCAACAATTTCTGCCCGGTTGTTTAAGCCTGTTGTTTCCGTGTCAATAAAAACCGGCTGTTTAGCCCAGATATCACGAATTCGCTGAACAACGGGGCGTTCTCCAGGTAACATATCACTTCTCCATTGATGAACCAATATGTGAAATATCCGGTTTCATCGGGCTGTATCCTTTTTTCAGGGAAGCAAGGGGATCCTCATCTCACACAACGGCGCTCCCAACTGACTGCCGGGCTTCACCACCAGAACCCAATTCTGCCCATTCGGGTTGACATCAAAAGCCAGGGATGTGGACCACGGAATTCCTGGAGCAATCAGGTCTTGCCATAAATGGGATGGGCTGTCAATATAGAGATAACCAGTGGCGGCTTTGTGTGGAGAATAGCTGATGGGTTGCCCATAAACTTCTCCTTCTACGAAGTAATCCTGCGCCCAGACCTGGATGGGGTAAGCGGTCTGGTTGACTAACTGAAGTTTCACAATCAAGAATGTGCCTTCAGCGTGGTGTTCAAATAGATCCGTTTGCAGCTTGGGTGGGGAGAGAATTCGCCCGGTCAGCGCGCTGGCGCAGGTATACTCATCGCCGAACCCTGGCTGGGGCGTAGGGCCAGTGGAAGTTGGCTCTGGCGTGTTGGTGAGCGCCAGAGTGAAGGCAGGGATTGGCTCCAGAGGCGGCAGCACAGCAAAACGATTCTTCAGCGCCTGGTAGACGTAGTTTTGCCATAAGGGGATGATATCCGCATAGCGGTATTCATGTGAAGCAAAAGTTTGAATGATCAGCCTGCCTCCCAGACAATTGACCAGCAGCCCATGATCCGTCTTATAGCCCGGATTGGTGCTGGCCAGAATTAACGCGTCCCCCCCAGGTTGGCCTCCATCCATCCTGATCTGAAGAAGATCTCCGAGATCACCTTTCCATAACTGCTCGGCATTCCCCAACAAAGGCACCTTATTCGGTTCGTTGAAAACGGGATGATCGGGTTGAGTCCAGAAAAATACCCGCATTTCAGGTTCCAACCAATCATCCTGGAAGCGCACGCCACAGCGGCGGAGCAGGGATTGTGAAATACCGTTGGGCGCCGAGTCCAGGTCGCCGAATTCGATAATGGCAGCAGCTCCCTGCTCCAGGCGCTGATCGATGTAATCGAAAAACTCGCCGCCGAAATCGCGCCGCGCCTCTGCCGAAGCGATAATCAGATCCCACTCGGTGTTGGAGAGAAGCTGCGTCTTGAACCACCCCTTGGCGCTGCCCACGTCCAGATAAAAATAATTGGCTTTGTCCAACGCTTCTTTTACATAGCGCAAATAGCGGGAAGCGGACATATCCTCAAAAAGCAGGATCCTGGCAGCCATCATCTGCCGTTCCAGATCGGAGATAGGCATCTGCTCCACACTGGTCGGGAGGGGCGTTTCGTCCGGGAGCGGTGAGGGCATCGGAATGGGGGTATCTATCAATGTTGGAACTGGTGTAGCCGGAGTGATTTTTGCCAGCTCCGTTTGGATAGCCTGGGTGAGCGCCAAAGCCGTCTGTTGGACGCGCACTGCCACCAGTGTTTGCTGAGAATCTGAGGCGTTATATTGGAGCAGATTGCAGGCTGGAAAAAACACCATGACCAGCACCCATAAACCAATCAACCGCGGTCGGAATCTAGATCCCCATTGCGACCAGGTGGATGTGTGCTTTGAAGCAGGCATTGGTTGGTCTATTCTCCTCTCATCATTGGGAAGTAATAAACGGCAACGATTCCATCTGATTATACTTGAATGTGGTATCATCGCTGCATGAACCCCAACAGCCTATCCGATTTCCTGGATTTTGTCACCGAAACAGCCTACCTGGCAGGCAGGTTGACCCTGGGCTATTTCCAGTCTGGTCTACAACCGGATTATAAAAGCGATGATTCGCCCGTCACGGTTGCCGATCGTCAGGCGGAGCAGCTCATCCGAAGCCGGATCGAACAGCGCTACCCCACCCACGCCATCATCGGCGAGGAGTTCGGTCAAGGGGAAAATTCCTCTGCAAGCCACCGCTGGATCATCGATCCGATTGATGGCACCAAATCGTTCATCCGCGGGGTGCCCCTGTATGCAGTGTTGATTGGACTGGAAATCGAAGGGCAAGTGGAGGTAGGGGCAGCTTATTTCCCCGCCCTGGACGAAATGCTGGCAGCCGCCAGCGGTCTGGGGTGCTGGTGCAATGGGCGCAGGGCGCATGTCTCCACAGTGCCTGCGCTCAAACAGGGCATCCTGACCTGCACGACCACCAAGACCTTTGCCCAGCATGGTCGCCAGGAAGCCTGGGAACGCCTACTGAAAGCCTGTTATTTTCAGACTGGCTGGAACGATGCCTATGGATATATGTTGGTGGCTACCGGACGCGCCGAAGTGATGCTCGATCCGGTCATGGCAGTATGGGACTGCGGTCCGTTCCCACCCATCTTCCGCGAGGCGGGGGGATATTTTGGCGACTGGCTGGGCAACCCGACAATCTATGCCAATGAAGGCCTGGCAACTACCCAAACTCTGCTGCCTGAAGTATTAAGGTTGATCCAATGAACAACGATATTGCGCGTATCACCAGCAAGGCCTGGGTGAAGGCGCTGCTCGCCGAACCAATCCTGGCGCGGCTGGGCACCTGCAGCCCCAACACCTTACAGCCGCATGTCGTTCCAGTCTGGTTCGAGTGGGATGTATATCAGCGCTTTTCAATCCACTCGCAAAGTTAGAGATATTGAAAAGAATGCTCGCATTTCGGTCTTGATCGACACCGACCGCCCCGGCGAGCCTGCCCAGGCCGTGCTCTTGGAAGGCGCCGCCGAACTGCTCAGCGATCCAGAGCAGGTCAGCCGCCTGGCGACCAGCATCTATACCCGCTATTTGGGAGCAGAAGGTGTCCTGGCAGCCGAGCCACAGTCCTGGATTGGCGACCCAGAAAACCGCATCATCAAACTGACCCCAGAGAAAGCCTTCATCTGGGGTCAGCCTGAGAGTTAATTTCTGCGCTGATTAAAGATAGGTTCTACTGACCATTGGTGACAGGATAGCCTGCCGCACGCCAGTTACTTACCCCGCCTTCCATACTCAATACATCTTTCCATCCTGCATCCAGCAGAATTTCCCGCCCCTCCTGGCTGCGATTGCCGGTACGGCATACCACCACAATTTTCTGATCCTGTGGCACCTCATCCAGTCGGCTGGAAAGCTCACCTAATGGGATCCAGGTAGTATTCGGGATGTGATATTCTTCCCACTCTTCCGGCTGGCGGACATCCAGCAAGAAAGCCCCCTCCTGATAATACTCATACGCCTGTTCAACCGATATCTCTAAATCGGTTTGTGCAGCAGGTGTCCCTTGCTGCCACAGGAAGACGCCCGCCGTAACGACCAGGATCGCCAGGCCAATTGCCACCCAGACCCAGACTGGCAGATTATTGGTAGTTCGTTTTGCGCGAACAGATTTCGATCTTCCCGCAGCAGTTTTTTTCTTGCGATGTTTGCTCATATGCCAGCTCCGTTATTGTTTCCAAAGGTATGATTCAGGATGATGATCGAAAATATGACTCGCTTGCTAACCCGTTGGCGCTGACCGTGGGTCCGGCTGTTCAGGCTTTGCAGGACGGGCGGTGCCGCATACGCGACACTCGCTATCCTCGCCTCCAAAAGGCACCCGGCATTTAGGGCAGGTGTTGTAATCATCCCAGGCCATCTCCAGCCTCAGTTGGCGCTCTTTTTCATCTGCCATACGCTCATCATACTGCATCTGCAGCGGATCAGCCACACGCTGGATGGCTGCCCAGGCGCGGTCTTCCAAATCCAGATCCTTCACCGCCTGCACCACATCGAAACCCTGATCCATCACCTGACCCGCCAGGTCAAGCAAGTTTTCTGCCCCACCTTTCCTCCCCAGGCTTAGACCATCCTGCACCAGATCCAGGATCTTCTGGCCCTGGTCCTTGATCGTCTCCATCAGGCTTTGGGATGAGACCTTGCTGATATATACCTGCGTGGCATCAGCAAGATGGGTCAGATCGATGTTCAGCGCGGGCAGCATACCGCTGGGGCTGCGCAGTAAAACGGTGGCATGCAGGTTGCCCTCATCGCTGGGAGGATCGAAGCGAATATCGGTTTTCTCCTGGCGGGCAAAAGTGCTGACCAGGGCATCTACCAGATCGCGCGGCGAGACTCCACGCCAGGCTGCTTTTCCATCCACGGCAATCTTTTTCGCCAGCACACCAATCCCGACTGCCCCGGCGATGCCAGCCGCCCCTGCCGCCACCTCACCCACCGACAGCGACGAGCTTTGTGCGCTTGCGCCGCCCTGAGCCTGAAGATTCTCCTTGATGCGCTGGTCGAACGCCGAGGTGCGCAAACGTGATTGAACCGTCTCCCATTTGCGCTCCAGAGCCTGGCCCAACCCGGCGGCTGAGAAATTCTTGGCAAAAAACTGGCGGTCCTGCGCATCCAGGCTGAGAAATATTTCCTTCTGGGTATCGTTCAATGCTGCCAGCTGTTCTGAGGACAACGGAGAAAAATCGGGGATTTGATCGCTCATCGGCTTTCTACCTCAATAAAGTATGAAATCAAACGATACTGCTGCTGATTTTGATCGAGATCAGACCATAACGCCAGCAATTATATCAGTTGCCGCAGCAGTTGACTCAGGATTTGTCCTTCCAGCGTCAAAGCATATAGCGTTCGTCGACCAGCTGGGTCAATTATCACCTGAATATCTGCCACCGCCAGGTCTTGCAGGCCGGGCTGCAGCTGCCAGTCCAGCCCATCCGGGGAGGTAAACACCTGCCCACCGGCCACTGCCAGGAATACGCCACCGGAGGGGTCAATCATCAGGGTATGAATCGGCGCACCCTGGGTTGGCAGTTCGGCGCGCTGCCAGGTTTGGTCTACCCGGTGCAGGACTGTCGATCCAAGGCCAATCCAAAGCGCATTTTCTCCTACCCCACTACATGTCAGCGATAGACTCTGCCAGTCGCTGCGCTCATCCAGGATCAGCTTCCAGTCAGGCTTGCCAGTTGTCGTCATCTGGCAGCGCCAGACCCACAGCGAGCGCTGCCCTGCCATCCCAGCCGCCACCCACAGGGTGCGATCAGAACCAAAATCAGGCGAAATCTCCACCTTCAGCGCCAACGCCTGAGCTTCTGGCAGGTTCACCTGCTGCCAGCCGCTGCCCTCATCCTCAGATATCCACAGGCTGCCCGCCTCTGTCCCCGCACAGATCAGTTCCTGGCGCACTGCCAGGGTCGTTACGGCTGCCTGGCTTTCCACCACCAACTGCCATGATTCTTCCTGCTGCATTGGCTCTCTGATTGGCAACCTCCAGAGACCCTCGGACGAACCAGCCCAGAGATACCTGGAGCTGACTGCCATATCCAGGATGATCCCTTCTGTAGGAGGCCCTTGTACAGGATTCCAGACCTGCCCACCATCTTGGGAGACCCACGGAGTTTCCATCGCTCCGCTGGCGAACCAGGCAGGCTCAGCCACCTGCATCGGAAGGGGCAGGAGCCATTCAAAACGGCGCGCGGCCATCTCGTCATCGATCTGCCACTGTCGGGTTTCGTTAGAAAACCAGGCCAAACCTCTTTCAGCCAACCCGGCTGCCAGCCCCTGGCTGGTATCCACCAGGCATAGGATATCTTCGGGCGCCTCAGGTTGCTGCGTCCAGTTCACGCCTCTGTCAGATGAAACCCAGAGACCATGGCCGGCAATTGCCGCCCAGATGCTCCCCAGGCGATCCCAACACAGAGCATTCACAGAAACCGGAGCCTGCAAACCCAACTCAATACGCTGCCAGGAGATGCCCCCGTCTGAAGAATAAAATAATCCCTCTTCTTCCGTGCCGGCGATGACCACTCGATCCTGATCGAAATCAGGGCTGGCAGCCAGAGCCAGCACAACCATATCTTCCAAACCTAAAAATTTCCATGCCCGTCCGCCATTGGGCGATCGATAGACGCCAGCCTGGGTGCCAGCAAAAGCGATTTCTTCAGGCACGGGTCGCTTACTCCGGCTCCACGTACCGGCGGCAACCAGGGACAGGATAGTAAATTCACGCAGCCCAAAATTCGCCAGATTCCAGAAGCGGCCGCGATCGGTGGAGCGCAGCAAACCATCCCGCGCCGTGCCCGCCAGCAAAACACCATCCCGATCGCAGCGAGGAGAAGCCGCCAGACAGGTGACCGGCGCACTGGTTTGTTCTACATAGCACTGCTGCCAGTCGTCGCCCCCATCCACCGCGCGCACGATCCCTTCCGGCAGACCAGCGGCAAAGATCTGCCCCTTCACCGCCAATATAGCATTCACCTGAGCATAAGGGAAGCCGCCAACTACAGTTTTCCAATGACCGTGTTTATAAACGAATAAACCTGCTGGCGAGGCAGCCCAGAACTGATCCGCGCCATCTGGAACAATTTGTAGAACCGCGCCCCCGCAGGGAATTCGACCAAGGTGCTTCCAATCAAGGTTCATAACTGATCTTTGGTTTCCTTTTTAGGATGACCGTCTCGGTGCTCAAGGCCAGGGACGCGCCGCTGACAGCCGATTCGAGCGCCGCCCGGATGACTTTGGTGGAATCCAACAGCCTGGCCTGGCGCGCTTCAACCACCCGACCAGACAACACATCATATACCTGCCCCGGGGGTGCAGTGAGGATTTCCTGGCGCAATATTCCCGGAGTATCTACTCCGGCGTTGCGCAGCAAACAGTTGAAGGGCGCGTCCAGAGCTTGCAGCACCGCTCGAATACCCAGGGCTTCTTCGCCATCTGTCTTCTCCAGCAAAGCCTCCACCGCTGGTATGCAGTATAGAAAAGCGGTGCAGCCTCCCGGTACAACCCCCTCCTCCAGGGTAGCACGCACGGCCTTGATGCCCTGGTCAGCCTTCTGGTGGATAAAATCGCGCTCGGATTGGGTCAGGGCGCCAATCTTCAAAACGCCAATTCCACCTGCCAACCGGCCCAGGCGCATCTCTAACTCTCCACGCTCCTCATCGCCAATTGGCAGGCGGCGCAGGCGGCTCTGCAGAATTTCCACCTGCCGCCGCGCCTCGTCAGAATCGCCTCTGCCGCTGACCTGGATATCTTCCGTCCCCGCCTCCGCACGCCGCGCCCGGCCAAAATCTCCCGCCTGAAATGAGGCCAGCCGGCGTCCTGACTGCAGAGAAATCAGCGCGGCGCCGCTCAAAACCGCCAGGTCCTGCAGGTCGGTATGCGCCTTTTCTCCAGCTCGTTTGAGAGCAGCCGCCACGATCTTCAGCTTGCTGCGTTGGTGAGTGGCAACCAGGGTGTTCAGCGCCTCACCCTGGATAGCATGCGCCACAAGCAGCAGGTGGGGAGTTGAGTGAGAGATCGCCAGTTCAAGCAGGGGCTGGATTTCATCGTTCTGGCTGATATTGCCATCGAAAAGCGCTACCTGGCAGTCGTCCAGCACCGCGCGCCCCAACCCAGGGGCATTCATCAGGTAAGGCGAGACCAACCTGCCCAACCACAAACCCCCATCCAGATAGACGCGCTCAAGATAGGGCGCCATATAGTCTTCAATGACAATATGCGCCTGCGGGCCGAGCAAATCGAACATTTCTCCCAGGATGCAGCTCAGCTCAGGCTGCCCGGTGACAGATTGAACCACTGAGACCAGATCATCCTCACCTTGCACCGGCTGGCTGATGGCTTTTAGTTGTGCTGCCGCTGCCGAGGCGGCCTTGCGAATACCGGCCTGCAGTACAACCGGGTTTACACCAGCAACGGCATAACGAACCGCGCGATCCAGGATGGCTTGAGAGAGCACTGCCGCGATCGCGCCTCCATCTCCTACGCGCTCGTGCATCCGCCAGACCAGGTTACGCAGCAGCATCGCGCCGACGTTCTCGCCCCGATCGGGCAGCTCAATCACCCGGCGAGCAATCGTAGCTGCATCGCTCAGCACTTCGGGGCGATCGCGCATCTCATTTTCCGAGAGCACCACCCCCTGGGTAGGCCCCAGGGTGATTGCCAATAATTGGGCCAGGTGATCAAAACCGCGCTTCAACTTCTGCAACGCTTCAGGATATGGGATAACGTCTGGTTTTATCATGGCCTCAATTTTAACCGAAACCTTTCTCCGGTCGGAAGAATATTAATATTAAAACACCACAAGAGCACTTGACAGTCCACGTTTCTATTATACAATATATATGGCGAATTATTTATTCATCTTGAATTATTAATTCAAGCAAATGCTCAAACATACAAGTTGATGATCAAACACAGCTACCTGGGAAGCAACATTAACCTGGTAAAAGAGCACAACCGGCAAGCCATCCTGCTCAGCCTGCTGCGCGAAAATCACATCTCGCGGGTGCAGCTGGCGCGCATGACTTCGTTATCTACCACAACGATCACCAACCTGGTGACTGAACTGATCGAGCAAGGTGTGGTTATTGATGAAGGATCCCAGGCGCCAGAAGGATCTCGCGGTGTTGGCAGACCGCGCAGCGCCCTTCGCCTGGTTCCCGAGGCTCATTACGCCATTGGCGTTCACATCGGCATTGGCCTGTTTCGTGTGGCCGTGGCTGACCTTTCTGCCCGCATGATCTGCAACAAAATCCACCACTTTGATCTACAAACCCACGCCGAGGATGTGCTTGATCAGATAGTCGAAGCGATTGAAGACATCATCACCTGCGCCCAAATTAACCGCCGCAAGGTGATCGGGGTTGGGGTTGGCGCTTCCGGCCTGGTGAATTACCAAACTGGCGTCAATATCCTGGCGCCTAACCTCGGCTGGCATACAGTGCCCATTCGGGCGCACCTGCAGGCTCGTTTGAACCTGCCTGTAGAGGTGGATAACAACGTCCGCGCGATGGCGTTAGGAGAGGCCTTTTTCGGTCTGGGGCGCGGGTCCGATTCACTGGCTTTCGTTTATGGACGGATTGGCGTCGGTGCAGGGTTTGTCTTCGGAGGAGAAGTCTTCCGCGGCAGCAATACCGGCGCTGGTGAAATTGGCCATACCATCATCATGCCAGAAGGAGGCGAACCTTGCCGGTGTGGCAAATATGGCTGCCTGGAGACGCTGGTCTCCGAACCGGTTTTAGTTCGCCAGGCCCAGGCATTGGCTGAGAAGGATCCCGGCGGCATGCTGGCGGCATATCTACATCGCGCTGAACCCACGACTCTCTCGGAGAAAATTTTCGAAGCGGCCCGGCATGGTGATCTGGCAGCCCGCGGGCTGATTGACCGGCTCAGCCGCTATCTGGGCATCGCCCTGGCCAACCTGGTCAACACATTGAACCCTCAATTGATCCTATTGGGCGGGGTATTCGCCCAGGGCCAGGATTTGATCTTGCCCCCTGCTACCCAAACGATGCGCGAGGTGGCTTTTGCTGGGATGGGGGAGCAGGTTCAGGTCAAGACATCATCCTTCGGTTGGAGCGCGGGCGTGATCGGCGCGGCCGCGCTGGCATTGACGCGTTTCTTTTACCAGCAATCCAGCCAACCAACAGAATTTAATCACCCATCTTAGAAGAGATTATGCATTACACCATCGCCTTTGTCCCCCTGGCTCGCACGACTTTCGATATTCTATTGGCTGAGCAAGTCGCCCTGGCTGCCCGTCAAAATTTACAGGCTGCCGGCTACCAATTGATTGGCCCAGACCATCTGATCACCGACTTATCGATGGCTCAAGCGGTCGCAGATGAGCTGCGATCCGCCTCCTTCGATCTTCTGATCGTATTCCAGGCCACCTTTGCAGACAGCACCATGGTGACCAGCCTGGCCGAAGCGACCAGAGGTCCGATCCTGCTGTGGGCAGTCCCAGAAGCCCGCACGGGAGGCCGGCTGCGATTAAATTCGCTGTGTGGGATCAACCTGGCTGGTCATGCACTGACCCTGCGCCGCCGAGGCTATGATTATGCCTACCTGCCCCCTGATAGCCCACAAATCCTGGATAAGATTGCCCCGCTGGCTGGCGCCGGGAATGTCTACCGGCGACTGCAGAAGGCCCGCCTGGGTGTGGTTGGCGAACACCCGGCAGGTATGGATTCCTGTCACCTGGATGCGGCCGGTCTCAAAGAACATCTAGGCTTGGAGGTGATCCAGATTGATCTGGCGGAGGTCTTTACCCGTGCTCGAGGCTTACCGGATGATGCCATTCAACCAGTCAGAATGGAACTCGACCGCGAACTGGATAACCTGGAGAGCCTGGAGCAAGCGCCCCTGCGCGGCACCCTGAGTGTTTATGCAGCTCTTGATCAGATTGCCAAAGAAAACGAGTTAGATGGCCTGGCAGTGCGCTGCTGGCCGGAATTTTTCACGGAGCTGGGCTGCGCGGCCTGCGGTGCGATGTCGATGCTCAGCGAAGGCTTCATCACCGGACGCCCGGTGCCTTGCAGCTGCGAGGCGGATATCAATGGCACAGTCACGCAGCTGATCCTGCAATGGCTGGCAGAACAGCCCGCCTTTGGCACAGACCTGGTGGTCATTGATGTCGACGAAGATGTCATCGCCTTATGGCACTGCGGATTAGCGCCATTTTCAATGGCTGACCCCAATGTGCAGAAGCGCGGGACAATCCACTCCAACCGGCGACTGCCTCTACTGATGGAATTTCCACTCAAACCAGGTGAGGTGACCTTTGCGCGCCTGAGCCAGGCCACCGGCGAGCTTCGCCTGGTGATGGGGCGCGGCGAGATGCTTTCTGCCCCGGCGCCCTTTTCCGGAACTTCGGGAACCTTGCGCATGGAAATCTCCGCCCAGCGTTTCCTGGACGCTCTGATGACCGAAGGCCTGGAGCACCATATTTCATTGGCTTACGGAGATTACCTGCCCGCCTTGCAAAGCCTGGCGCGTCTGCTTAATCTTCCCGTTCTTAATCTGACCAGGGACGCTCTGTCTGCAACATCTTACCCGGTCAACTCTATCTGAAGAAGAAGGAGGCAATAACTAAAAAAATTCACACAAAACTCGACCCTGTAATTAGAAAGTATCTTGATCATGATCAATCAACACATTTTGGAGGTGAAAGATGAAAAGAATATCCCGGCGTGATTTCCTGAAGGTCGGCGCGGGAAGCGTCGCCACACTCATACTGGCGCGCTGCGCGCAGCCCGCCCCTGCCACTCAGGTTCCGCCAACCGAGGCGGCTGTTGTTCCGACTGAGCCGCCTGTCAAAGCTCCTGTTACCGTCGATTTCCTGGCCTGGGGCGATAATGCCGATATCCCTGCCTGGGAAAAACTCTCAAAGCTGTACATGGAGCGCTTCCCCAACGTAACGGTTAATGTCACGACAGTGGCCGACCCGAACGCCAACTACTACCCCAAGCTGCAGACGTCCATCGCTGGCGGCACTCCGCCCGATGTGGCATCCTTCCAGGGTTGGGAATGGCAGCCATATGCAGACAACGAACATCTTGCTCCTATCGATGATTTCGTCACCCGCGATGGCTTTACGGCGCCTTACCCTGAGGGCATCCAGAGCATCACCGACTCGACCGCCCGGCATGGCAAACGCTACTTGATCCCCCTGCAGGTGGCAACCATGGTGATGTTCTACGCCAAGAAGGTCTTCGATGATGCTGGCGTCCCCTACCCCACCGATGATTGGACCTACGAGGAATTCCTGGCAATCGCCCAGAAGCTGACCAAGACCGAAGGCGAGAATAAGATCTTCGGGCTGCAGGCGAACGGGCAATGGTTCCGCGATATCCACTGGATCCGCTCATCGGGTAAGACTGAGTTTGACAGCATTGTTGACCCAAAGAAATCCCAGTTTAACCAGCCCGAAATCGTTGAGATCGTCCAGGCAATCGCCTCGGATGTCTATTACGGCTTGAAGATCGCCCCAACCCCAGCAGACCTATCCGGCGGCGCTAATACCATCCAGACTGGCAACTGCGCCATGAAGTACGAAGGCGCATGGTTCTTCCCCCAGCTCAACAGCCCCGACCTGCGCGCGGAAGGCAAGCAGGTTGAATTCGATGTGGTGATGATGCCCCAATACAAGGATGCCACTCGTCCGCATCGCGGCTGGGCTGAAGGCATTGCTGTGCTGAAGGGCGACAGCCTGGAAGACGCCTGGGCCTTTGCCAGCTTCATGGGTGGCGAAGAAGGCGATAAAATCTACTCCGAAACCACTGGTCGCCTGCCCAATAATCTGGATCTATTGGAGAGCTGGTGGCTGCCCACCATCCAGGAACGCTTCCAGGTGACCAACGGGAAAGCTTTCCTGGAAGCCTTCAAGCGTTCGCAGGTGGATGTGGTTGGCGGCGTGCCTCGCAGCAAGATGTGGAGCGAGGTGGTCAAACCAGTCGGCTGGGATCCTCTGATCAACGGCACATCCCAGGCCGCTGAAGTACTGCCGCAGGTGGACGCGGCTATCCAGGCCCTGCTCGACGAATACTGGGCTTCAGTGTAGCTGCAACAACTGTTCAGAGCGCCTGACTGTAGGCGTGGCTTGTTATACTCCCTCGCTTCAGATCGGGTGCTCTGATACAATCATGCTGATATCGGGTGGCGTGTGGTTAGCTAAGTTTTACGCCGCGCCACCCGACCTTCCTTCCTGACCATACAGACTATTCAACAGGAGCATGCCTATGACTGCGCAAGCAGAAATAACCCAAATCCCCAGTCGCCGGAAATTCCAGATGCCCAGCCGGAACAGGATGCGCGAATGGCTGGATGGCTATCTATTTGCGTCGCCCTTTATCATCGGTTTCTTTGTCTTTACTGCATTTCCCATGATCTACTCGATCTGGTTGTCCTTTAACAAGTGGGATTTGCTGTCTAAGCCAAAATTCATCGGGCTGGCGAACTTCACCCGCATGCTCCAGGATCCTGTCGCAAACCTGAGCCTGTACAATAGCGCCTACTACACCATCCTGGCTGTCCCTATTCAACTGGTGATCTCCTTTGCCCTGGCTTTAGCCCTGACCCAAAACATCAAGGGGAGGGATGTTTATCGCTCAGGTTTTTATCTGCCGATCATCGTCCCACTGGTTGCCAGCGCAGTTGTTTGGCAGCGTGTTTTCCATCCCGAATATGGCATTCTTAACGAGGTCTTGGGGTGGTTTGGCATCGCGCCGCTGAAATGGCTGTTTGATCCCGACCTGGCGAAGATAGCATTTATCATCATGTCCTTTTGGATGATCGGGCGACAGATGGTCATCTTTATCGCCGGCCTGGGCAATATCCCCGTATCGCTTCACGAGGCGGCCCAAATCGATGGCGCTGGACCTATAACCCGCCTGTTTAAGATCACTATCCCACTGATGACGCCGCTCATTTTTTACAACATGGTCATTGCGATTGTCAACTCATTCCAAACCTTTGTGCCAGCCCTGATTATGACCGACGGTGGACCTGAAAACTCCACCTTATTTGCAGTTCTAAATATCTACCGGCAGGGCTTCCAATACTTCAATATGGGTTATGCTGCCGCGCTGGCCTGGGAATTTTTCGTTATCGTGGTCGGGTTCACCATTGCGCAATTCTTCATCTCCCAGAAATGGGTCTATTACGAGCAGTAGGAGGTCAACCATGGCAACCGATACTCAAATTGCTTCTAGAGATCAAATTGGCCGCCGGCAAGTTCTGCGTACCATCGGGATAATTCTTTTACAGCTTCTCATGACGGCTATCCTGGTTTCCTTCCTCATACCGACTCTATGGATGATCTCGTCATCGTTGAAAGCCACCACGGAGGTCTTTGTGCATCCGATCAAATGGATCCCAAGCGACCCGCAATGGAAAAATTACGCCGAGGTTTTCAAACGCCTGCCTTTTGCGAAGTTTGCCTGGAATACCCTGATCGTAACCGGCGGGGCTGTCCTGGGCACCATCTTCTCATCCATCACCGTCGGATACAGCTTTGCCCGCCTGAAATGGCCGGGGCGGAACTTCTTCTTCGCCCTGATGGTCGCTACTATGCTGCTGCCGGAAGTAATCACTTTAATCCCGCGCTTTATCCTGTTCCGCCAATTGGATTGGATCGACACTTTCCTGCCTTTAATCGTGCCATACTGGTGTGGGGCTACATCATTGTACATATTTTTAGTGCACCAGTTCTTTCGCGGCATACCGATCGAGCTGGAAGAAGCTGCTCTGATCGATGGCGCCAACCGCTTTCAGATTCTCTCCCAGATTCTGGTGCCCCTTTCCAAGCCGGTGATCGCCACAGTGGGGGTTTTCGCCCTGATCCAGCACTACAACGAGTTCCTCACCCCCTTGATCTACTTGAACAGCATGGACAATTGGGTCATGGCGCTGGGTGTGCGCGCCTTGAACGACTCAAACGCAGCAAACTGGGAACTGGTTTTTGCTGCCAGCACACTGATGCTGATACCTGTACTGATCTTGTTTATATTCGCCCAGCGCTACTTCGTGCAGGGCATTACCATGACTGGCTTTGGAGGCCGGTAAACTATAATCATCTGGAGGTTTGAATGAAATTTTTCTTAGACTCTGCCCATGTAAATGAAATCGAGCATGCCCTGGAGATGTGGAATCTGGATGGCGTGACGACAAATCCGCGCCATGTACAGGCCTCGGGCAAACCGTTCATGGTGGTGATCCGCGAGATTGCCGCTCTGTTCGCTGGCACGGAGAAACCCATTTCGGTTGAGGTCAATCCGCATCACACAGATTATCGCGCCATGGTAGCTGAGGCCGAAAAACTGGCTGCCATTTCGCCGAATTTTGTCATCAAGCTGCCGGCGATCGAAGCGGGCTATAAAGCCGTTGATATTTTATTAGAAAAAGGTATCCGCTCCAATCTGACCCTGGTTTTCTCTGCCGCCCAGGCGCTGCATGCCATGCGCATGGGAGCCTACTTCGTCTCGCCCTTCATTGGCTGGAAGGAATCGAACGGTGAAGAGACAATCAGCTTCATCGAAGAGATTGTGGCGATGCGGGATAATTATGGTTTTTCCAGTGAGATCATCGTAGCAGCAGTGCGCAACGGACGACAAATCGTAGATGCTGGTGTGGCTGGCGCAGATATCGTCACTGCCGGTTTCGCCGTCTTCCAGGAAGCCTTCGATCACCCATATACCCACGTTGGCTTGAAGCGCTTCCAGAACTTCTGGGATCAAACACCCTACGAGTAATTTCGGTTACCATCAAGGTCGAATAAGATGAATTTGTTGGATCATGAAAGCGTCACCCTTCAGCAAGGCTTTCTTGGCCTGGCCGGATTAGAATTCGAGAAAGCCTTGCCAGATGGAGTCCGATTAAACACCCAGGCAGGCTCTTTAGAAGTCACATTCTATGCCCCCGGCGTCGTCCGATTCCGCCTGGAACGAAAGCCCCTGCCAGATTACGCCCTCCTGGCAAATCCTCCCCAGCCCGTGGCAACAAAGGTTGACTTCTCAGACAAGCATTACCGCCTGGAGTCTGCAGGGGTGGCTCTGGAAATCTTCGACTATCCGCTGCGTTTACGCCTCTCGCGCGGCGATAAAGTGCTGCTCGAATCGGTTACCGATCGCACCATCCAGGGCGACCTGCGCTTCATGCCTTTTGGGGTCACGCCTGAGGAATGGCTGGTCTCGCTGGCGCTGCGCAGCGGCGAGCCAGTGTTCGGGTTGGGCGAAAAGTTCGGCCCACTCAACCGGCGCGGCCAGCTGATCACCTGCTGGAATCGGGATGCTCTGGGCGTCAATGCGGAGGCTTCTTACAAAAACATGCCCTTCGCCTGGAGCCCGGAAGGATGGGGACTGTTCGTGAATACCCCTGCCCGCATCGAACACGGCGTCGGTTATCCCCAATGGTCGCACCGCAGCTATCTGCTCAAGGTTCAAGACCCCAACCTCGACCTTTTCTTCTTCGTTGGCGAGACAGGGGCAGAAATTCTTGGCAGCTATACGCAATTAACCGGTCGAGCGCCGCGCCTGCCCGGCTGGAGTTTTGGCGTCTGGATGGCGCGCGCCTATTACAAAACGCGCCAGGAAATCCTGGACGTGGCGTACAAGCTGAGAGAGCATCGCATCCCCAGTGAAGTGCTGCTCCTGGATGGCCGCGCCTGGCACGAAATGGAGACCCGCTTCGATTTTTCCTGGGATCCGGAACGTTACCCGGACCCACCGGGGTTTGTGGATGAACTCAAGCGGATCAATTATCGCCTGTGCTTATGGGAATACCCCTATATCTCCACCCGCAATCCACTATTTAACGAACTGGCGCAGAAAGGGTATCTCCTCCGCACATCCGATGGGCAGCCCTATGTGCACAAGTGGATGCCTGAACCGCTGGAATACTCTATCCCTCATCTGCAGCCCAGCGGGATCATCGACTTCACCAACCCGCAGGCGTATAACTGGTACCGTGAAATGCACCGCTCACTGCACGAAATCGGCGTGGCGGCAATGAAACCCGATTATGGCGAGGCAGTGCCCCAGGAGGTCGTCGCGTTTAACGGGGATAATGGTATCCGACTGCACAATATCTACGCGCTGCTCTACAATCGCTGCGTTTATGAAGCCTCAAAAATGTTCGGCGATGGCGAGGGGTTCGTGTGGAGCCGCGCCGGTTGGACAGGCAGCCAGAATATCCCCATCCAGTGGGGCGGCGATCCGCAGGTGGATTGGGAAGGCCTGGCGGGCAGCATTCGCGGCGGTCTTTCCTGGGGTATGAGCGGCGTGCCTTTTTATGCTCACGATATCGGCGGTTTTGCCATCGGCCAGCCTTCCCCTGAACTGTACGTGCGTTGGACCCAGGCAGGCGTGATGGCCTCGCATACCCGCTTCCACGGAATTGGTCAGCGCGAACCCTGGGAGTTCGGCGAGGAAGCCGAAACCATCGTCCGCCAGTGGTTGGAGTGGCGCTATCGCCTGATCCCCTATTTGCAGGACTGCGCCGGGCAAGCCAGCCAGACCGGTCTGCCAGTGATGCGCGCCATGCCGCTGGCTTTTCCGCATCATCCGCCCTGTTGGAGTTTTAACGAACAGTATCTGCTCGGACCAGCCTTGCTGGTCGTTCCAGTGCTTCGTCCTGGAGGGGACGTGCGCTTCTACCTGCCGCCTGGCGCCTGGTACGATATCTGGAGCGGCGAGCGTCTCGAAGGCCCGCAGATGATGGGAATCACTGTCCCACTCGACCGCATCCCGATCTACGGGCGCGAAGGCTATGCCCTGCCCTTAGGGCCGGTCGTCCAGCACACAGGCGAAATAGTGCCTGAAAAGCGCATTAACGAAATTTGGGCATTTGGAAAGCTATCTGAACCCTTACAGGGCATGGATACCACCTGCCTTTCCACTTTACCTGGTCAACTTACCCGGCATGCCATCGCCTGATTTTCGAGCGATCGGGCAGCGGAACAAATTACGAAGGAGAATAAAATGAAATTTGGAATTTTAATGCACGAAGCACAAGACGATGTCGGTGTGGCCGTCATAGATCTAAAAGCTGGCGACGAGATCGGCGCGGCTACCCTGGAAGGGCAGCAAGTTGGCAGTATGGTCGTTGTCCAGGACATCCCCCTGGGGCACAAAGTAGCCATGCGAGACTTACCCCAGGATAAGCATATTATCGAATATGGTCGCGCCATTGGACGGGCTACCCAGCCCATCGGACGTGGCGACCATGTCCACACACACAACTTGAGAACCTTGAGGTGGTAGCCATGAAATATTCCGAAATCTCCCTGACCGGTTATCGTCGTGAAAACGGGCGAGTAGGCGTTCGCAATCACGTCTTGATCCTGCCCGTGGATGATATCTCCAACGCTGCCGTAGAAGGCGTAGCTCGCCTGATTCGCGGCACCATGGCCTTACCCCACCCGTATGGACGTCTGCAGTTCGGCGAAGACTTCGATCTGACCTTCCGCACCTTGATCGGCGCCGGGCGCAACCCTAATGTGGCCGCAGTCATTGTCATCGGGATAGAACCAAACTGGACCGATTTTATTGTCAAAGGTATCGCTGAGACCGGCAAGCCCGTGGCTGGCTTCAGCATCGAGCGCCTGGGCGACCTGGGCACCATCGAGATGGCTGCCCGCAAGGCCAAGGAATTCGTCCATTTCGCCACCGAACTGCCACGCGTCCCGGTGGATCTTCGTGAGATTTGGGTATCAACCAAATGCGGCGAATCGGACACCACCAGCGGGCTGGCCTCCAACCCGACGGTCGGTCGCGTCTTTGAACGCCTGGAAGCCAACGGCAACACCCTGATCTTCGGTGAAACCAGCGAAGTGACCGGCGCAGAAGACAAGATCGCCGAGCGCTGCGCTACACCTGCTGTTCGTGATGAGTTCATGCGCGTCTTTCAGGCTTACCAGGACTTTATCAACTCCCAGGATGCAGATTTGATGGGCTCTCAGCCAACCCAGGGGAATATCCGCGGCGGGCTGACCACCATCGAAGAAAAAGCCCTGGGCAATGTGGAGAAGATGGGCCGCTGCACGGTACAATCGGTGCTCAAACCTGCCCAAGCGCCTGGAGGTCCCGGCCTGCATTTCATGGATTCGTCCAGCGCGGCGGCGGAAATGGTCACCCTGTGCTGCGCGGCTGGCGCAGTGGTGCACTTGTTCACTACTGGGCAAGGCAACATCATCGGGAATCCAATCCTGCCGGTGATCAAGCACTCTGCTAACCCCCTCACCGTCAAAACCATGTCTGAGCATATCGACGTGGACCTGACCGGTTTGCTGCGCTTTGAATACAACCTGGACGGCGCTGCTGACCGGGCAATGGAGATGCTGGCGCGCACCATCAACGGCCGCCTGACCAGCGCCGAAACCCTGCGGCATGATGAATTCGTGCTGACCAAACTGTACCGCAGCGCGTAATTTATTCCCTGCTGAGAGACGCAGTGAGAGCTGCGTCTCTCAGCATAAAAAAGTATGGCTGAATTCGATCTCCCCTATGGGAAAAGCCACCTGACGTTTCACCTGCCGGATGAAATAGCTGTACAGGTCATCGCCCCGCCCGAGGTGGGCGCGGCTGAAAACCCGCTGAGTCTGGTGGAGACAGCCCTGGAGCAGCCCCTCGGGGTGGCGGGATTGGATTCTTTTATCGGTGCCCGGTCAGTCGCCATTGCGATTAACGATAAAACCAGACCTGTTCCACATGATCTGCTCCTGCCTCCTCTGTTGAGACGCCTGGAAGAGTTGGGTATCCCACCAGATAGGATCAGCCTGCTGATCGCCACCGGTACTCACCCTGTGATGCCAGCAGAAGAATACAGCCAGATCATTCCAATGGAGATCATTCAACGGTATCCAGTGTTCTGCCACGACGCCAAAGACCAATCCAGCCTGGTATTCCTTGGACAGACCAGCCGGGGCACGCCTGTGTGGGTGAACCGTCAATACCTGAAAGCGGATGTGCGCATCGTGGTGGGCAACATCGAGCCGCACCAGTTTCAGGGCTTCTCCGGCGGGGTGAAAAGCGCGGCGATCGGCTTAGCCGGTCAGATCACGGTCAACTGCAACCACGCCATGATGACCGACCCAAACTCGCGCCTGGGCTTTTACGAGGGCAATCCCGCCCGTGAGGATGTGGAGGAAATCGGGCAGTATATCGGTGTGCATCTGGCGCTGAATGCCATCCTTAATGAGCATAAGCAGATCGTGCATGTGCTGGCTGGGGAGCCGCGCCAGGTGATGAAGGCGGGTATCCCGCTGGCGCGACAGATCTGCCAGGTGCCAGTGGAAGGGCTTTTCGATCTGGTGATTGCCTCCCCTGGTGGGCATCCCAAGGATATCAACATCTATCAGGCCCAGAAGGGCCTGGCTCATGCCGCTCTGGTGACTCGTCCCGGGGGAACGGTTATCCTGGCGGCAGCCTGCCCGGAGGGTTCCGGCAGCCAGAGCTATGAGGCCTGGATGCGCGATATCCATTCTTACGAGCAGGTGTTCACCCGCTTCCAGCAGGAAGGCTATCGCGTCGGCCCGCACAAGGCCTTCCAGATTGCCCGTGATGCGGCCAGAGTTCGACTGCAATTTTTCTCAGATATGGACATGGATTTCGCTCGCGCCCTGCTGCTCAATCCAATCAACAACCTGCAGAGCGCCATCGATCAGGCAGTACAGGCATTGACCAGGACAGGCCGCGTCGGCATCTTGCCGCGCGCGTCGTCTACAATCCCCCAGGTTCATTAAGCTCCGCCCATAAATACAGGAATGCAGGCCCTCCGCCGCAGTAGACGGCATTCACCCCTATATTGTAATCAGCGCGACTCCTAGCAGGCAGATGATGATCCCAATAAATTGCAGTTTGTTCACCTTCTGCCCCATTATCCCCCACGCCAGAGCAACTGTCACCGCCGGGTACATCGAAGACAGCACCGCGGCTACATCCAGGCGGGTCAGCTGGCGCGCCAGCAGAAAACCTATGTTTCCTCCCGCGTCCAGCACCCCCACCATCAGCGCCAGGGGATTATAAATCGCCGGAACAGGCAGCTGCTTGCGCCGCACGACCACCAGGGCAATCATAGCAGAAACCAGCTTGGCGATTGCGGCTGGATAGAACAGCGACCCGGATGGAATCTGCGCCATGCAGATGAAGAAGCCGCCGAAACACAGCCCGGCAATCAGCGCCTGGGTTAAGTCCCTTTTTTTGTGGGCAGAGATGGCCTGCCCGGCAGGTGGCGGCTCCTGACTTGGGCCGCTGCTATAAATTTCTTCCTGTGGGCGGCTCACCATCCAAATTCCCACCATCCCAGCCGCGATGCCCAAAAGCCGCTGCCCTGGCAGCATTCCCTCCACAAACCCGCCCACCAACACTGGCAGAGCCACCCCAATCACCGCGGCGGTAGGAGAAATCACCGCCGCGGAGCCATGCGCCAGCCCCCGGTAAAGCATGGCAATTCCCACAGCCCCGAATGCCCCGCCGAGCAGCGCCCAGAGCAGACTGGTCCAACTGGGCAGCATTTCGCCCGTCACCAGCGCAGTCGGGATCAGCACCGCGATCCCCCCCACGCCAGCCGCCACCAGCACCTGGAAAGAATCCAGCCGGCGCGCCGCCAGCCCCCCAGCAAAATCCGAACTGCCCCAAACCAGCGCCGCCCCCAGGGCGGATAGTATACCCAGCATCGATGATGGCATCATGCATCTCCTGGTTGATTGTAATGAGCAAAATCAATCACGTCAACCTGTTATAATAGTTCTAAGAAGTTTTTCTAGTGGCACTCTGATCCGATTGTTATGGGAGGCTCTCATGGATCGTTACCCAACCACTGAAATTATCGGCAAGACCATCAAGGGCGTGGTCATCAAATACCCAAAGGAATATCGAACAGGATATCAGTCGATATTCCTGGTCTTCACGGATGATACTGCGTTGGAAATTTGCACCGCTGGGCCAGAACTGCGCTTCGGGGGCGATTTATGGGATGGCGGCATGGAACACGCACGGCGTTATGTCTCTGATGCTTTTCGGGTATTCTACGAGGCCTATCAGGATGACCAGGGGGAGATCGTAGAGAAGTTGGACTGGTAGACTCGAAGAGGGGGCTGATCTTATTGAAGCCTACCTGTCTTCTCTGTCAGCTTTTCCTCCAATTCCTCCCTCATTGCCTCCGCCAACCCCTTTTCCCTGGTGAAGCGATCATCCAGTTCTTCAGGATCACTTGCCAGGTTATACAGTTCGTATGCGGTCTTGCCCTCTGGGTAGCCGCGGTAGTGGATCAGCTTATACCCGCCCTTGATCAGGGCGAAGGTACCCTGCGCCAGCGGGCCTCGCTGTGGTTCGTGGCTGGCAACCATAGAGTAGATAGGCCGGGCAGCTTGCGGCGAATCATCTGAAGTGGGCAAGGTCTGTCCCTCGCCCCATCCCGGGAGCGGTTTTCCCATCCAGTTCGCCAAAGTGGGCAGCAGGTCGACGTTGCTGGTAGGAGTGTAAATATCCTGGCGCTGCGTCTGCCCCGGGCGGGAGATGATCAGCGGCACGTGGATGACCGGCTCAAACAGGGTGCGCAGGTTGTGCCCCCAGATGCCGCGCTCAAACATCTCCCCGTGATCAGAGGTGAACAGGAGCGTGGTGCTGTCCAGCATCCCGCCGGATACCAGCTGATCATACAAGCGGCCAAACTCACTGTCGGCATAGGCGATATATTCATCGTAGGCCTGGCGCCGGCGGTTCAGCTCAGCCTGGTTTAAATCCTTCTCGGAGAATTGGTGGCGCGGCTTTTTCAGCGGAGTGTAGCCGTCATCAAAAAGCCCAACAAACTCCCTACGCGTATAGTAAGGGTGATGCGGCGGGTAGAAATGCAGGTATGCCAGGAAGGGCTGCGGCAGCTTTGAAAGATGCGCAATCATCCAGTCGATCCCTGGCTCCAGCAGGTAGTAGACCCCGTGGATGTTAGGGATGCCCTGCGGGAACTGTTCGCCATACCTGCGCAGCAGGGCGCGCTCTTTCAATGCCTCTGCCAGGCGGTTGAGATGCGAGAGAAACAACGATCCGGGATGTGTATCGTAGCCGCGCAGGGTGAAATCCTCGCTCCATAATGCCGCGTTGTAATCTTCCGGTGTGAGGCGGTCGGCGGCAGCTGTGTCCGCAAGCATCAGTTCACGAGGATACTTGAAATCCTGCATATCCTGGCGCATCTGGTACAACAGGGTAGTCACCAGAAGGTTATGCGAATAGCCCAGGCGGTAGTAATCCTCTCCTGCCAGACGGAAGAAGTTGTGCGGGGCGACCTGCTCCAGCATGTCTCCGTGCAGGTGTAAGGCGCGGTGCGTCCAGGGATACGTTCCGGTGAGCATGGAGGCCGTGCCAGGGGTGGTGAAATTGGAGGCGGCGTAGTGAGCGTGGTAGACAGTCGCCCGCTCAGCGAAGCGGCTCAGGTTCGGGCTGGTCTGGCGCGGGTAGCCGTACAGCGGCATATGGGTAGCCGAAAAAGCATCATAGATCAGCACCAGGATATTTCCCGCCTGCCCTGGTTGGGATGCGGAGGCGCTCACTGGCTCGATAGCTGGCAGCTTCGCAGAAGCAGCCAGCGGCATAAGAGGCGCCGAGGCCGTCAGCTTGAGAAAGTCACGCCGGGTGAGACGGGAGGTCATGACCTCATCACCAGAGACAAGAACGTAGTGGCGGTGGTACAAAACACTTGCATATTATACCTGTCCAACAGACGCCAGGGTCTATTTAATAATACAACCTCGTTATGCCGCAAACCAGATAACAGGATTACAATAGGTACGCTTTTATATAATTCCACACCTTCAAGGAGCATTTTTGAAACCTCTTCGCATTGTCCTGACCTATGCCCGGCGCTACACCCCTATCCTGACCGCCGTCAGCCTGAGCATGTTCTTGCTGGTGGGTGTACAGCTGCTGCTGCCCTGGATTATCAAGACCCTGATCACTTCGCTGACCAGCGCCACTGATCCCGCCCAAACCCTGCCGTTAATCACTCAACTGACCGCACTGACCCTGGCGATCTTCATCGCCCGCGGCGTGCTGCAGTTTGTGCGTTCCTATTTCGCTCACCTGGCGGGCTGGGGCGTGGTGGCAGACGTACGCAAGCACATCTACGAACATATGCAGCGGCTCTCGCTGCGCTTCTACGAAGATAAACAGACCGGACAGCTGATGTCCCAGGTAGTCAACGATACCGATCTGTTCGAGCAGCTCATTGCACATGCCATACCTGACATGGTAGTGAACCTGATCACGCTTATCGGCGTCAGCGCGCTGCTGTTCACTCTGAACTGGCGCCTGGCATTGCTCAGCATGATCCCCATCCCGCTGGTCATTGTCTCGATGAAAATCTACGCCCGCTATGTGCGCCCGGCTTTCAAAAGGCGGCAGGTGGAGCTGGGGGCGCTCAACGCCATGCTCAACGATAACCTGTCAGGCATTCGCGAGATCAAAGCCTTCACCCGCGAGGCCGAAGAGATGGACCGGATCAGTTCGGGCATCGACCGCTACCGGCTTTCCCTGCTGAACGCCCTGCGGCTGATGGCAACCTTCCAGCCCTTTGTCGAGTTTACATCATCTTTGGGCATCCTGATCGTGATTTATTTTGGTGGGCGGCTGGCTTTCCAGCAGGTGCTGTCGGTGGCGGACCTGGTGGCCTTTTACCTGTACCTGGACTTGCTCTACCAGCCAGTGCGCGGCCTGAGCAACGCCTGGGAGCAGATCCAGGGCTCGTTAGCAGGCGCAGACCGGGTGGCAGACCTGCTCAACGAAAAACCCGAGCTGCTCACCAACCCACAAGCAGCCTCATTAGCGCACCCAGCGCGCGGCGCGATCTCATTCAGAAATGTCAGCTTTGCCTATACCACTGGCAATCCCGTGCTGGAGGAAATCAACCTGGAAATACCCGCCCGACAGGTGGTCGCCCTGGTCGGCCCCACCGGGGTGGGCAAATCCACCCTGGTCAGCCTGATCCCGCGCTTCTATGATGTCGGGACGGGCAGCATCAGCCTGGATGGGACCGATATCCGCCAGATCACCCTGGAGAGCCTGCGCCAGCAGATCAGCATCGTGCTGCAGGACGTTTTTCTGTTCCACGGCACAGTGCGTGAGAATATCCTGTTCGGAAGGCCCTCCGCCTCAGATGATGAAGTCGTAGCGGCTGCCAGGGTGGCAAACGCCCACGCCTTCATCAGCGAGCTGCCGGATGGCTATGATACTTTCATCGGCGAGCGGGGAGTCAAGCTCTCCGGTGGGCAGAAGCAGCGTCTGTCGATCGCCCGCGCTGTTTTGAAGGATGCCCCCATCCTGATTCTGGACGAAGCCACTTCCTCGGTGGATGCTGAAACCGAACTGCTCATCCAGCAAGCCCTGGAGCGGCTGATGGTCGGGCGCACCACCATCATCATTGCCCATCGCCTGTCGACCATCCGCAGCGCGGATAAAATCGTTGTTCTCGAAGGCCGGCACATCACCGAGATGGGCACACACGAGGAACTGCTGCGACAAGATGGTCTTTACCGGCGGTTATACTCGGTGCAGCACCAGCTAGAGATGATCCAGGTTTGAGATTACGATTTACCCTGTTGACTGGTAAAGCAAACCTGGGATTGGATGATCGGTGGCTTACAAACACACCACCGACATCGCCAATGCCGCCGTGGCGGGCGGTGTACCCTGGGTGCGGGTGAACCTTCCAGACAAGGGCAACCAAATCAATGCATTCTACACCCAGGAGAGCCCACCTGTGTATCTGCCAGGCGAGCGGAAAGAAGGCTTATGGGTGGTGCAAGCCATTCTTGAAATGGCCTCCATGAAATGAGAGAGCCGACAAAAATAACTAGTCCAACTTCTCTGCGAAGTTGGACTCATCTTTACTGGTGACCCGTGCAGGACTCGAACCTGCAACCAATTGATTAAGAGTCAACTGCTCTGCCGAATTGAGCTAACGGGCCGTGCGAAGGGGTATTATACCCCAATCAGGAATCCTGTCAATAAATCCGGTCAATCCATTAAAAGTTGACCAGTGATCAGTCAATCTATAACGGGTCAGGCAGCGATGACTCGCTCTCCCACGAGCGCATCGCGGCGTTCCAGATCCACCCGGTAGCGCCGCAGCAGCGCCAGGCTGACGATGATCCCCAGGATGTACATCACCACGATCACCCCTCCAAAAGCTATACGCAGTCCGATGGCATCACTCACCATACCGATTACCAGCGAGAGCGCCGAGATGACCAGGTTGAGCAGGATATTGCTGGCAGAGATGGTGGTCGCCTTCGTTTCTGGCGGCACCACACTGAAGAGAGTAACGCTAACCCCTGGCATAACCATATAAGTCGCCAGCCCCAGGAAAAAAGCCGCTGTCATCAGCGGTACCAGGCTGAAGACGTTAAACACCACCAGCGCCATCACCAGCCCACCAGACATGGCAGCCAGGCTGACCCAGGCAGGCGCCAGCACGGTGCGCTGACGCAGACGGTCAATCAGCCAGCCCCCCAGCAGCGCTCCCAACACAAAGCCCAGGATGGCAGGCAGCAGCGCCAGAGCGGCTGTCTCGGCGTCCGGAGCGATCTTATAGCGCGTCAGGTAGGTCGGCGCCCAGAAGGCGAAGCTCCAGTTGATCGATGCCTGGCACGAATCCAGCCCAAAAGCCAGCCACAGCGAAGGCACCTTCAAAACCCGAGCAAACTCCTTCAGCGAGAAACGCCCGACGTACTCCCCCTGCACTTCCTGCACCGCTTCCTCATTCGCCCCCCGCCTTGGCTCGCGCACAATCCACAGCACCAGCGCCCCCAAAACAATGCCGATGATGCCATAATAGATAAAGGGCTGCCGCCAGTGTGCTGTGCCAATCAGACTGGCAACCACCAGCGCAGCCGCCGTCCCGACTGGATAAGTCAGGCTCATCAGCCCAAGCACAAGCCCATGGCGGTGTTTGGGCGTTGAGTCGGTGATCAAAGCGTAGGCCGATGGATTGAAGCAGCCCTCGGCAAAGCTCATGCTGGCGCGAGCCAGCAGCAGCTGAGGGAAACCGCTGACGAAGGCCGTCATCCAGGTCACCGCGCTCCAGATAACCGTCCCGGTGGCGATGATATACTTGCGCACCCATCGATCCGATAACGGCCCCCAAATGAACTGCCCCAGCAGCGCTGCCAGGAATACCGCCGAGCGCACTGCGCCTACCTGCGTGTCGCTCATCTCCAGGTCAATCTTTACTGCGTCCACCACCGGCGCCAGCAGTTCTTTATCTGCCACATTGACGATCGAGACAGTCATCAATAAGGCAGTTAGTGCAACCAAATAATGTTTTGTGGGGGACTTCTCAGTCATGGTGCTCCTTGAGAGACCAGAGATTGGTGGTCAGTGATTGGTGATTGGTAATCAGTCTGCTGCCAACACCTATTCACTATCAGCTATCAGCTATCAGCTATCAGCTAAAGTATAGCACACTGGTGGTAAAATCACTTTGAATAACACCCAAATCGAATCTGCGTTCTTCATGGAGGCGTATATGCCCGACTCTCAGGTTCTCCAGGCGGATGTGATCGTGGTGGGCAGCGGACCCGGTGGGGCCAGCGTGGCGCGCGAGCTGACAAAAAATGGCAAAAAGGTGCTGCTGCTTGAGCGCGGGATTGACCAACGCTCGCGCAGCTATTACGGCACCTACCTGGGCGCCATCCTGTACTCTGACCGCGGCAGCCTGCTCTTCTCTCAGGAGGGCTTGAATATCGTCCGTCCGCTGTTGGTGGGCGGGGCAACCAGCATGTACTGCGGCTGCGCCTCTCCGCCGCCTACCTGGCTGAAAGAGAAGTATGGCGTGGATATTGACGCCGAGGTGGCCGAAACGATCGATGAGTTGGAGATCGCCCCGCTTCCCCCCGGTCTGCGCGGCGTGGCTTCCACCCGCATTGCCCGCGCCGCCCAGGCGCTGGGCTATAACTGGCAAGCGCAGCCCAAATTCATGAAACCCACCCGCGCTCAGAAGTTCGACTGTGGGGCCAAGTGCATGCTGGGCTGCCGCTGCGGGGCCAAATGGAACGCAGCTGAATGGGTGGACGAGGCAGTGGCAGCGGGCGCCGATCTGCGCACCCGCGCCCGCGTCGAGCGCGTGCTGATCGAAGACGGGCACGCCGTGGGCGTGAGCGGCAGGCTGGAGGGGCGGCCCTTCACCGCCCGTGCAGGGACAGTTATCCTCTCTGCCGGAGGCATCGGCACGCCGCGCATCTTACAAGCCTCCGGTCTGAAGCAGGCCGGGCAGGGCATGACCATGGATGTAACTGTGATGGTCTATGGCTTCATCAAGGAGGCAGGCATCGGTAAAGAGCCGCCCATGACCTGGTCCTGGGAAGACCCCGAGGTGGGGTATATGCTCAGCACCTTGCTGGACCCCTGGCTGCTCTATCCGCTCATTAACGTGCTCAAAGGCCCGCAGTATCTGCTCACCTGGCCGCGCTGGGGCAACATCCTGGGGGTGATGATCAAACTCAAAGACTCCATCTCTGGAGGCGTCTTCCCAAACGGCAAGATCAGCAAACCGCTCACCGATTACGACCGCCCGCGCCTGAAGATGGCAGAGGAGGTGTGCCGGAAAATCCTGGTAGAGGCGGGGGCAAAACCCGAGACGATCTTCATGACACCACTGCGCGGCACACACCCCAGCGGTACGGTGCGCATTGGCGAAATGTTGGACACTAACCTGCAAACCGAGATTGCCGGCCTGTATGCCTGCGATGCCAGCACTTTCCCCGAAGCGCTGGATCGCCCGACCGTGCTGACCATCCTGGGCCTGGGCAAGCGCCTGGCCCGGCACCTGATTAACCAGTAAAAAATGGATACGACCTGGCAGTCGCGCCTGCAGGCCATCCCTCGCCTGCACATGGCAGAGTATCCCACCCCACTGGAGCCTTTACCGCGTCTGGGCCAGGAGTTGGGACGCCAGGTATGGGTCAAGCGCGATGACCTTCTTGGCCCCGGCCTGGGCGGCAACAAGACCCGTAAGCTGGAATACCTGCTGGCGGAGGCGCAGGAGCGCAAAGCGCGCAAGGTGGTCACCTTCGGCGGGCTGCAGTCCAACCATGCCCGCCTGACCGCAGCCGCCGCCAACCGATTGGGTCTGGAAACCCATCTGTTTTATTTCGATCCACGCCCGCAGCGTTTGACCGGAAACCTGTTGATCAATCATCTGCTGGGGGCCAAAATGCACTTCATCCCCCTTGGCGGGGGTGGCAGCGGCATGACCCTGGAGACGACCATCCGGTTGGTGCGTTGGGTGGCACTGCTGATGGTTGGAAAGCATTACTTCATTCCAGTCGGAGGTCACCACTGGTTGGGCTGTTTAGGCTATGTGCAGGCTGCTCTTGAGATCGATGCACAGGCTCGCGAAAAAGGCATCGAACAGGCCACGCTGATAACCGCAGCTGGTTCGGGCGGTACCCTGGCAGGTTTAATGGCCGGGTTGGCGCTGGTCAATTCCCCGCTCAAGCTGCTGGGCATCGATGTCGGTAAGCTGTGGAAAGGCTTTCCGGCCTCGATCGCGCTCCTGGCAGGGGAGATCTGCTCCCATCTGGGAAGGCCGCGCAGCTTTACCCCTGAGGAAGTGCCTCTAATCGAGAACACCTATGTGGGCGAACGCTACGGGCTGCCTTCCCCGGATGGTCTGGCAGCCATGCATTTGCTCGCTCACACAGAAGGCCTGCTGCTCGACCCGGTCTACACTGCCAAGGCTTTTGCCGGCTTGCTGGACCTGGTCAGAAGGGACAGGATCAAAAAAGACACGCCGCTGATCTTTCTCCACACGGGAGGCGTACCCGCCTTGTTTGCCTTCCAAAAGGGAGAGCTTCTTCATGACTGACTTTTCCGAACTGATGGATGTCTTCTCCATCCCGCGCCCAGCTGGCAGCAAAGCCGAGCGGCAGGTGCTGGCTTCGGTCACTGCCTGGCTCGAGCAGAAAGGGATTCCCTACCGCCTGCAGCCCTTTCGCCTGTACCCATATTTCTTCATACTGACCGGTTTGTGGTTGATCTTCTCGCGCAGCCTGCTGGCTCTTGCATTCAGCTTGCGCTGGGGTGAGCCTACTTTTACAATTGCTATCCTGAGCCTGGCAGGTGGTCTTCTGGATGTTGCGTTTAATTTGCCGATTATCACCTGGCCTGGCGCTGTCAACGGCAGCAACCTGATCATAGAATTCAAGCCAGAAGCTCCCCAGCAGGAATTAATTTTATCTGCGCATTATGACAGCAAAACAGAGCTCTTAGATCACCACCAGCGCTCCTTTTTCGTCAAGAACCTGCCCCTTGGCATCCTGCTCACCGTGCTGGTGGGTGTACTCGGGTCGCTGGACCGCTCTCTGATGGATCAAGGTTCAGCCTGGGCGCCGGTAGTCTATATACTTGGACTGCTGCTGAGCCTGGTCTTGTTATTCCTTGCCTGGGGGGTGGGGTTGAACCTGTCGCTGGGCCGTCTGCGGAAGCACCCCAGCCAGGGAGCGGTGGATAACGGGACGGCTTGCGCCATCCTGCTCGGGCTGGCAGAGCGAATGCACCAGGGAGAACCAACATTGAAGACAACCCACCTCACCCTGGCTCTCTTCGACGGCGAGGAGGTCAATATGCAGGGCTCGCGCGCCTATGTTCGCCAGCGCGAATGGTGTCTGCCTGCACGCGCTGTGAATCTGGAGATCATGGCCCAGGATGGGGACTACGTCTATTGGGAGCAGGATGGGACATCGCTTCGCCTGGTTCCCACTTCAGCAGAGGTGAACCAGTTAATCGCTCAGGCGGTGTTGGAGGTTACAGGTTCTATCGCTCATCCGGTTGGCCCGGTGAACAGCGATGGTTATTCGTTCTTGCAGGCTGGCATCCCCGCCAGCACACTGGGCACCTACTCCACAATATGGCAGGATCGCGGCTTCCATCTGCCCAGCGACAACCTCGAACGTGTAGTCATGCGACGCCTGCCCGAGGCGGTAGCCATCCTGGAGAATATCATCAGCCAGGTGGATCAGCACAGCCTGAAATAATCATTGCTGAAGAGAGGTGCATTTCAGGAGCAGCAAACAGATATGAAACTACAAAACAGCCTGACCGACATTCCCGGCCTGAGAGTCGGGCACGCTCAAAATGAGGCTGCACTGACGGGCTGTACAGTGGTGCTTTGCGAGCAGGGTGCGGTAGGCGGGGTCGATCAGCGCGGCGGCGCACCCGGGACGCGGGAGACGGACGCCCTGCATCCCATGCACCTGGTGCAGGAGGTGCATGCCATCTTGCTTGCTGGTGGTTCTGCCTTCGGTCTGGAAGCCGCCACCGGGGTGGTGCGCTACCTGGAGGAGCGCGGCGTGGGCTTTAATGTGGGCGTAGCCAGAGTACCCATCGTCCCGGCAGCCATCTTGTTTGACCTGGCGGTTGGGCGGGCAGATGTGCGCCCGGACGCAGCTATGGGCTATCAGGCTTGCCTGAATGCCAGCACGCAGCCGCCTGCCGAGGGTAATGTGGGGGCAGGCATGGGCGCTACGGTCGGGAAAGCCCTGGGCATCGGTCAAGCAGTGAAGTCAGGAATAGGGTGCTCCAGCCTGGAAATCTCAGCTGGCGTGCTGGTGGGCGCTATCGCCGCGGTGAACGCTTTCGGTGATGTGATCGATCCTGCCAGTGGGAAAATCATCGCCGGAGCGCGGCAATTTTCGCCTCAGGGGATGCCTCCTGACCCCGAGCAACCCTTCGCCGATACGCTCCAGGTGATGAAAGCCATTGCCGGCAGCAGAACCTATGGCTTCGCCGCTCGCCAGAACACTGTGATTGGACTGGTGGCTACGAACGCCCGTTTGGACAAAGAGCAGGCAAATAAAATGGCCCAGATGGCCCAGGATGGTCTGGCGCGCACCATCCGCCCGGCTCACACCATGCTGGATGGTGACACAATCTTTGCCCTATCCACCGGAAAGCGCAAGATGGATATCAATATCGTAGGAGCATTCGCGGCTGAAGTTTTCGCCCAGGCAGTGCTGCGCGCCGTGCGCGCCGCCCGATCCATCGCTGGATTACCCTGCGCAGCAGATTTTAATGTTAGAATTTAGGCATGGCTCAGGACACCCTCCTGGTGGTTGAAGATAACGATGTGCTCCGCGAAGGGCTGCGAGATATGCTCACCTTCGAGGGTTTTACAGTCGTTATTGCCAGGAATGGCGCTGAAGCCGTTGAAAAAATGGAAACCTGCCAGCCCGAACTGATCCTATCGGATATCGCCATGCCCTTTATGGATGGTTATCAATTCTATGAATTCGTGCGCAAACACCAGGAATGGGTAACTATCCCTTTTATCTTTCTGACTGCCCTGGCTGACCAGGCCGATATTCTGATCAGCAAGAACCTGGGGGTGGATGATTACCTGACCAAACCGCTCAACCGGGAAGAACTGGTCACCACCATTCGCTCCCGGCTGGGTCGCTCCCGGCAGCTTCAGGTCGGTCAGCTCAAGCAGGCCTACCTGGCCAGCCTGACTGCCCTGGCGAACGCAGTAGATTTGCGCGATCGCTATATGAGCGGGCATATCGAACATGTAACTGCTTACTGCCTGCTGCTGGCGCGCACCCTTGGCTGGAGCGAACGGGCAATCGAACCGCTTCATTTCGCCGCGATCCTGCACGATATTGGCAAGCTGCATATCCGAGAAGCCACCCTGTTTAAATCCCTCCCATTGAACGAGGAGGAATGGAAAGAGATTCGCCGCCACCCGGTTGTCGGAGCGGAAATGCTGCGCGATGTGCCTTATCTGGCTGACATCATCCCCATCGTGCGACACCACCATGAACACTGGAATGGGAGAGGCTACCCGGATGGCCTATCAGGCGAAGCTATACCAGAAGGAGCGCGCATCCTGTCAGTCGCTGACACCCTGGATGCGATGACCTCCGACCGGCCTTATAGCCGAGCGCGCACTCTGGAATCTGCCCTCCAGGAAATTGTGCGCCTCTCGGGACAAAAATACGATCCAATGGTTGTCGAGGCTTTACAAAAAGCTTATCGACTCGGACAAATCCATTTGATTGCTGCCAAACGATAATTCTGGCAAAAACCTCATTTATTATCCAGCATTGAAACTGCAGATACGGGTGCACCCATGCTCAGCCGTTTCTGCAACGCTGCCCGTCCGGTATTAATCAGCGCTATCGCCCCCACAATCACCACCGCAGATAAGATGACCCTGGGGGTAAGTGGTTCCTGCGCCAGCAGGTTCCCTAATAGAATCGCCACCAGGGGATTGACGTATGCATAAGTTGCGACCAGGGAGATGGGCGCCACCCGCAGCAGCCAGGTGTAGGAGGCAAACCCCACCAGCGAGCCAAAGAGTATCAAGTATGCCAACCCCAGGGCTGACTCTGGCCGGACAGCCGCCAGGTCCAAACGGCTCCACTCGCCGGTGATGGTGCCCGCAGCCAGCAAACCCGCCCCTCCAACCAGCATTTCCATACCTGTCGCCAGCATGGGCGAAGACGGCAGGACCGCATCGCGGCCATACAGCGATCCGACCGCCCAGAACAAGGCTCCTAACAGCAATGCAATCATCCCCAGCAGATCAACCTGTTGCGCGCCTCCCGACAGATCTGATGGCGCGACCAGCAAGGCGATCCCCACAAATCCACCCAGGATACCCAGGCTCGTTTGCCAGTTTGGGCGCAACCCTCCTGGACGCAAAGCATCTAACAGCACCAGCCAGATGGGTACCGATCCAATTAACAGGGCGGCTACCCCAGACACAACTCTCTGCTCTGCCCAAACCACCCCGCCATTGCCTCCGAGCAGCAGGAACAGGCCAATCACTGCAGCTGATTTCCATTCGCGCCGCGTGGGTGCAGAATCCCCAGCCAACCGCCGCCAGGCATATAAAATTGCTCCCGCAACCAGGAAGCGGGTAGCAGCCATCAAGAAAGGCGGCATACTCTGGACTGCAAAGCGGATTGCCAGGTATGTGGAACCCCAGACAATGTAAATGGAGATTAACGCCGCCCATATGCGCAGTTTCATGCGTTTACTCTCGCCATCTCCCAGCCCAGAAGCGCCCGTTTACGAGCCAGGCCCCAGCGATAGCCGCCCAACAGCCCCATCTTGCGGATCACCCGATGGCAGGGAATAATCACCGCAATGGGATTATCCGCGACTGCCCGGCTGACTGCCCGCGCCGCTCTTGGCATACCCAGATGGACAGCAATATCTTCGTAAGCCACGACTTTCCCAGGAGGGATGTGTAAGAGGGCTTCCCACACTTTGATTTGGAAGTTGGTGCCATTCAATAGAATTCGCAGCGGAACACCAGGCAGATCTCGCAATACTGGAAAAACCAGGGAGATTAACGCCGCGGTTTGAACCATGTCTTCGACCAGTTCAGCCTTCCTCCAGCGCATTTTCAGCTTTGCCAGGGCGGGCTGGCGATCGCCCTCAGAGACAAAGCTCAACCCACAGATGCCTCGTTCGGTTGCTGCCAGCAGGCACTCGCCAAATGGGCTGGGATGGAATCCATAGGCGATGGTTAATCCTTCCCCGCGGCTCTTGTACTCGCCCGGCGTGACAGCTTCACAGGTCACAAATAAATCGTGCAAACGTCCCGGCCCCGAAAGACCGCTCTGGTAAGCCACATCCAGCAGATTTGCCGACCCCTCCAACATTGCTTTGGCATGTTCCTTGGTTAAAAACTGTAGAAAGCGCTTAGGGCTGATCCCCACCCAATGGGCAAACAGGCGTTGGAAATGGTATTCACTCAGACCAGCGCTGGCCGCCACATCTTCCAGGGAAGGCTGCTCGAGGTAGTGATTCTCTAAATACACCAGCGCTTTCTCCACCAGCCGATAATCGTTGGATAGCTGCTGGTAATCTGCGGGAGAGTTTTGATCAATCGGGTTCATGGCTTCATTCTTCTCCAATCGTTGGTGCTAATCATCAGCGCAGATTCTACTTATTTTATCCGGGTTTACCACCCGATTCTTGCGAAATTCTGCCAATTTAAAACAAGAGCGCCCGCCCAGTTTCCACCAGACGCACGCCCACCCGTTCACAAAGTGTGATAACAGCCTCAGCCCAGGTGGAAAACCAATCTGTTCTCCACCTGGGCCAGGACAAATCCAGATGCTATTCTTTCGACATTACTGGCTGCGCCAACTTGGGAGCAGGCTTCTTGCTCTGAGTGATCGCCCAATACAAACCAGCGAAGAGCAGAACAACGATTAACCAGCCAACGATATTCAACTGCTGGTATTTGACCAGGATGGGTGCAATAATCAATGAAATCAGATTCACCACCTTGATCATCGGGTTGAGCGCCGGACCAGCGGTATCTTTCAGAGGATCACCAACTGTATCACCAACTACGCTAGCCTTATGTCGCTCTGAACCCTTACCAGTGTTATTCACCAGGTCACGCGGTTCATCTTCAATCGACTTTTTGGCATTGTCCCAGGCGCCGCCGCCATTCGCCATAAAGACCGCCAGCATCTGCCCGCTGCCGATCACACCCGCCAGGAAGCCGCCCAGGGCCTCCACACCCAACACCAGGCCGAGCAGCACCGGGGTGATCACAGCAATCGCCGCCAGTGGGATCAGCTCTTTCTGCGCAGAACTGGTAGAGATGCTCACCACGCGGGCATAATCCGGCTTGACCGTGCCTTCCATAATCCCAGGAATACGGAACTGGTTGCGCACTTCCAGCACGATCTGGCTGGCGGCGCGGGTAACTGCGCGGATGGACAGGGAGCTGAACAGCCAGGGCAGCGCCGTGCCCAGCAAGAAGCCTACGAACACTGCTGTATCGGAAATGCGGATCGAATCCAGGATCGGCACATTCAACGTAGCCTGGGCTCGGCCGACATCTGTAATGTAGGAAGAGAACAGGCTCACTGCCGCGATCACTGCCGAGGCAATCGCCACACCCTTGGTGATAGCTTTGGTCGTATTACCGACCGCATCCAGGTCAGCCATGATCTGGCGCGCCTTGCGCGTATTCTCGTCGTCCAGATCATGCCAGGCCATTTCTCCGATGCCATTGGCGTTATCCGAGATCGGGCCATATGAGTCCATGGCGACATTATTGCCGGTGTGGCTGAGCATGCCAATACCGATCATCGCTACTGCGTAGAGCACATACAGCGGTTCGCCCATGCCTCCGTAGAGCATCAGGGCAAACACAAAGCTGATCGCGATGACGATCAATGCCCACACGCTGGATTCCATGCCCGTGGAAAGGCCCGACAGGATGGTTGTAGCAGGCCCAGTGGAGGTCGATTCAACGATTTCTTTTACTGGTTTATGTCGGGTGGAAGTAAAGTACGAAGTCAGGGGGTTGAAAGCCACTGCCAGCCCCACACCGATGGAGGTCAGCATCGCCAGACGCCAGTCGCCGGCATACAGGATCGCCACCAGGAAGGAGAAGAAAACCGTGTTGACGCTGGAAACCTCATAGGAACGGAACATGGCTTCTTCAGCGTCATGCGCCCGCAGAAACTTCAGCGGGAAGCTTTCCCAAATGGGCACAGTGAAAGTACCCAGGATTGAACTGACCACACCAATACCGCGGATAATCAGAGGATAGACAATCCATTTCAGGCTGTGGGTAGGATCGAGCGCCACCAATGCCAGCCCCAGGATCAAGGCCGAGACAATGGTCACCTCGTAGGACTCGAAGATATCAGCAGCCATACCGGCGCAGTCGCCCACATTGTCACCAACCAGGTCAGCGATGACTGCCGCGTTGCGGGGGTCGTCTTCAGGGATATCTTTTTCAACCTTGCCGACCAGATCCGCACCTACATCGGCGGCCTTGGTGTAAATACCACCGCCCACCCGCATGAAGAGCGCCAGCAGTGTGCCGCCAAAACCGAAGCCCAACAGAGCATCTGGTGCAGCTCGACCAAAGATAATGAAGATGGTCGTGCCGCCCAGCAGGCCCAGACCATCGGTCAGCATACCCGTGACTGTACCGGCATAGTAGGCAATCGAGAGCGCTTCATTGAAGCCTCGCCGGGAAGCCGCTGCCACACGCACATTGGCCTGGATCGCCATGCGCATGCCCAGCTGCCCTACGATCAGGGAGAAGGAGGCGCCCAGGATAAATGCTACTGCCCGCCCGATGGCGATGATGATCTGGGTATTCTGCGGGAATTCCTCCAGCGCTTCTCTCGTCGGCGGAACGATATACACGCTCAGAAAGAGGGCAATGGTCAGAATGACGATAGCTGGCAGGATGGTTTTTAGCTGCCTGGACAGGTAGCTGTCTGCCCCGATCCGGATCGCGTCCCAGACGGCATTCATCTGCTCAGTGCCCTTTTCCTTCTTCAGGACACTCTTGTGTAATAGCCAGGCGTAAATCAGGCTGATGAACGCCACAATGACCACACCCAGGATGGCAATTTGCTCAAATGCGTTCAAGCCATGCCGTGCAAGTCCCAAAATATCCATATTCTCTCCTTAGAATTAGAATTTTTCGGCTTCATGCCGCTGCCAAGTGATCTACCCTAAACCTTAATAATGTCTAACAGTCGGTGCATGATATCACGTCTTGACAATTTTTGTAAAGACTATGTCCCAATTGATTGTGTTTATCATAGGATTTACCCAGCAAGTGGATAAATTTTTCTAGAAAATAAGTTGTCCGACAATTGACAAGAGGCCATTTATTTGATAAAATTAATATGTCAGACAACTACACAAATACGATACACTCCCTTTACTTACGACCGCGTGCTTGCTAAACAGCCGAGAAACAATCAATGTCAACTTTACTCGTTCGCCACGCTAAAATACTCGTGACTATGGATGACCACCGCAGGGAAATACCCGATGGTGGTCTTTTTGCGCGTGATGGCTTTATTGAACAGGTTGGTCCAACAGATCAGCTGCCTGCGAGCGCCGATGAGGTGCTTGATCTAAGTGGGCACATCCTGCTGCCAGGGTTGATCAACACCCATCATCACTTCTACCAAACCCTGACCCGCGCTGTTCCTGCCGCCCAGGACGCCAACCTGTTCAACTGGCTGAAAACGCTCTATCCCATCTGGGCGCGTATGCGCCCAGAAGACATCCGCATCTCCACCCAGACCGCTCTGATCGAACTGGCCCTTTCTGGCTGCACCACTGCTTCGGATCACCTCTATATCTTCCCCAACGGTTCCCGCTTAGATGATGAAATCCTGGCTGCGCGAGAAGTAGGTTTGCGCCTGCATGCTTCCCGTGGATCGATGAGCCTGGGACAAAGCAAGGGCGGGCTGCCCCCCGACAGCGTGGTAGAAGATGAAGCCTATATCCTGAAAGATTCTCAGCGCCTGATTGAGACCTACCACGACCCTAATCCAGGGTCGATGACCCAGGTGGTGTTAGCCCCCTGCTCTCCCTTCAGCGTGTCATCTGAACTGATGCGGCAGAGCGCTTCTTTGGCCCGCGAATATGGTGTGCATTTGCATACCCACCTGGCAGAAACACAGGATGAAGAATCCTTCTGTCTGCAAAAATTTGGCTATCGCCCGGTAGGCTACATGGAAGTGCTGAACTGGATTGGGCCGGATGTCTGGTTTGCCCACTCTGTGCATGTCAGCCAGCAGGAAATGCACCTGTACAGCGAGACTGGCTGCGGCGTAGCCCACTGCCCAGGCTCAAATATGCGGCTGGCCTCAGGCATTGCCCCAATCATGGAGATGCTGAGCCAGGGTGTGCGAGTGGGATTAGGCGTGGATGGTTCAGCCAGCAACGACAGCTCACATATGTTGGGTGAGGTGCGCCTGGCAATGCTGTTGGCGCGCCTGAACGCCGGGCTGCAAGGAGCTTCCTTGTCTGGCGAGGGAACCCCTCCCTTAATGACCGCCCGGCAGGCATTAGAAATTGCCACGCGCGGCAGCGCGGCGGTGCTGGGGCGCACGGATCTGGGTTCTTTAGAACCCGGGAAATGCGCGGATTTCTTTGCTATTGATCTCAACCGTCTGGAGTACACCGGCTCCCTGCACGATCCAGTCGCGGCGGTGGTGTTCTGCTCTCCTGTAAAGGTAGATTACACCGTGGTCGGCGGCAAAATGATCGTCAAACAAGGGCAGCCGGTCCCTGTTGATCTGCCACTCCTGGTGGAGCAGCATAACCGTGCTTCTTTACGCCTGCTGCGCAATGAGTAGGAACCTGAAGGAATTCATAGATGGCACAAGATAAAATGGATGGAAAAAGCTGGCAAGAGCTAAGCCAGTTGCTGGTAGATGTCGCCATGGGTCGCAAACCTGCCGACCTGGTGATCCGCTCTGGACGCCTGGTGAGCGTACAGTCAGGGGAAATCATCCCCAACTGCGATGTTGCTATTGTGGATGGACGTATCGCTTATGTGGGCGGTCCAGGCATGGACTGCCCGGACGCTGCTCATACCATCGGCCCAGATACGCAGGTTATTCAAGCTGAGGGGCGCTATCTGCTTCCTGGCTTGCTTGATGCGCACATGCACGTAGAATCAGGCATGCTCACTGTGACCGAGTTCGTACGCGCCGTCATCCCCCACGGCACGACCGGCATGTTTGTCGATCCACACGAAATTGCCAACGTTTTTGGATTGCGCGGTGTGCGCCTGATGGTGGATGAAGCCGCCATCCAACCCATCCATGTATGGGTTCAAATGCCATCCTGCGTCCCTTCTGCCCCCGGTTTGGAAACGCCTGGCGCCAGCCTTGGCCCGCAAGAAGTCGCTGAGGCGATGGGTTGGGAAGGCATCATCGGTCTGGGGGAAATGATGAACTTCCCTGGCGTTTACTTTGGTGATGAAAAGATGCACCGCGAGATGGGCGAAACCCGTTCTGCTGGCAAGGTGATCGGCGGGCATTATGCTTCGCCCGACCTGGGCCTGCCTTTTCATGGATATGTTGCCGGCGGTCCAGAAGACGATCACGAGGGCACCCGCATGGAGGATGCTGCCCAGCGGGTGCGCCAGGGGATGAAAGCCATGCTGCGGCAGGGATCCGGCTGGCTGGATGTAGCAGAGGGTTCCCGCGCCATCACAGAAATGGGCCTGGATTCACGTCGTTTCCTGCTCTGCACGGACGACTCGCACTGCGAGACCCTGGTTCATGAAGGGCATGTCAACCGGGCAGTAAAACAAGCCATCCAACACGGCATCCCGCCTGTTACTGCCATCCAGATGGCTACCTTGAATACCGCCGAACACTTTGGGGTTTCCCGACAGGTGGGGATGATTGCCCCAGGACGGTTTGGCGATGTCCTGATTGTATCGAACCTGGCTGAATTGATAATAGATCAGGTCATTGCCCGCGGACGTCTGGTAGCTGAGCGAGGGAAAATGCTGCTGGAGTTGCCGCCCTTCTCCTACCCCGACTGGGCCACCCATTCTATCCATTTACCCAAACAGATGATTCCGTCTGATTTCCGCCTGGCTGCGCCTTCTAAAGGCATGATGACCGCCAATGTGATCGGCGTGATCGAAAACCAGGCGCCCACACGCCACCTGCGTATGCAAGTCACCGCAGAAGAAGGCGAAATCAGGGTCGACAGTTCACGAGATATTGCTAAGGTCGCCATCGTGGAAAGACACCACGGCACAGCCAGAGTTATGGTGGGTCTGGTGAATGGCTTTGGCTTCAACCAACCCTGCGCGATCGCCTCCACCGTTGCACACGACAGCCACCAGATCGTTGTAGTAGGCACAAGCGAAGCGGATATGGCGCTGGCGGTCAACCGCCTGGCAGATCTGGGTGGTGGGCAGATTGTTGTCCGCAATGAACAGGTCATTGGGCAGGTTGCGCTGCCAATTGCCGGGCTGATGTCAAACCAGCGCGCCGACATGGTCGCCAGCCAGGCAGCCACCGTCCTGGAGGGTTTCCGTCTGTGCGGTTGCGAATTGAACAACCCCAATATGCAGCTCAGTCTGTTGGCGCTGGTGGTAATTCCCGACCTGCGCATCTCCGATAAGGGGCTGGTCGATGTCACCCGATTCGAGTTCATTCCTGTTTTGGAGGCATAATACAAGAAAAAATATGTCCAATCAATCTATCTCACAACGTTTGCACGATCAATTAGGCCAGCTCATTGCTCTGACCAAACCTGGCGACCGCCTGCCTTCCGAACCCGAGTTAGCCCGGCAGTTGGGTGTCTCCAGAGCTACGCTGCGTGAGGCAATGCGCACCTTTGAAACCCAGGGGCTCCTTCGCCGCAGGCAGGGATCTGGGACTTATGTTAACCACCCCGCCCAGGTTATTGAAACCGGGCTGGAGATGCTGGAAAGCATTGAAACCGTCGCTCAGCGTATCGGCTTGCATACCACCCTGGGGGCATTGAGTGTTGAACAAAGGCCTGCCAACGAGGAAGAATGCAAAGCGCTGCGGATAACATCTGACCCGAGCCAGGGCAGTGACAACCAGATCACCAGCGTTTCACGCGTGATCCTGGCCGGAGGACGGCCCGCAGCTTACCTGATCGACATCCTGCCCAAAGATATCCTGACTCCAGAGGATTTACAGAATGGCTTCACTGGCTCAGTTCTGGATCTGCTGCTGCGGCGCGGCGTACCTCCCTTGATGGTATCGCGCACAGAAATCAGCGCGGCTACCGCCACCTCTGCTGTAGCTCGCGCCATGGGCATCCAGCGCGGCGACGTCCTGCTGCGCTTTGTGGCAGAACTATATTCCACAGAGGGGCGTGTGGTCGATTTTTCAATCAGTTATTTCCTACCCGGTTATTTTCGCTTTCATGTCGTGCGACGGGTAGGTTAAACCAAACCTATTATCTTATGTAACAAGGAGTTTAGTTAAAATGCGTAGTTTTTCCGGTCGTGATATTCTATCTCTCAAGGAATTCGAGCGCCAGGAGATTTTCCATATCCTGAATGTTGCCAAGCAATTGGAACCTATCGCCCGAAGCCGCCGCAACAGCACCATGCTGGCTGAGAAAACATTGGTAACGGCTTTCTACCAGCCCAGCACGCGCACTCGCCTGGCGCACGAAGCCGCCATGCACCGCCTGGGCGGGCATGTGACAGGCTTCTCGGATGCCAAGATGACGCGCGCGGGTGACTTTTATCAGGAATCGATTAAAGATACAGTTAAAATGCTGGAATTCTATGGCGATGTTATCGTCATGCGCCACTTCCAGCAAGGCGCCCCTCACGAAGCCGCCCGCTGGGCCTCCATCCCGATCATCAATGGCGGCGATGGCTGGGGCGAACACCCCACCCAAATCCTGACCGATCTTTTCACCGTGTGGACCGAGCGTGGACGCCTGGACGGGCTGAAATGGTTGGCTGTCGGCGATATGCGCATGCGCACGATGCACTCCCTTGGCTATGCGCTGACCCAATTCGACTGCCCGATCACCTTCGTTGCCCCGCCCGAAATGTCGCTCACCGATGAGTTCAAAGCTGAACTGAAGCAGTACAGCCTGGACTTTAAGGAAGCTGAGCATGTTGAACAGGCCATTGCCGAGGCAGATGTCATCCTGGTCGAGCCAGTGGTGCAGCCCGATTACACCAAGTCGCGCGATGAACGCACGGGCGAGCTCACCCTTACACCCTCCAACTACCGCATTACCCGCCAGCTGCTGGAGACCAAGGCAAAATCAGATGCCATCCTGCTGCATTCCCTGCCCCGCATGGATGAAATCCCCACCGATGTCGACATCACCCGCTGGTCGCGTTACTGGCAGGAAGCCTACAATGGCGTTGTCATGCGCATGGCTCTCCTGGCTCTGGTGCTGGGTGCGATGGAATAAACCTGAACGAGAGGAATCTATACCATGCAAACTGATTTGAGAGGCCGAGACCTGATCGGCGATCTGGATTTCAGCAAGGAAGAAGTCGAAACCGTCATGGACGTGGCCTTCGACCTGAAACGTAAACGCGCCCTGGGCGAACCACATGCCTACCTGCGAGACAAGGTGCTGGCGATGCTGTTCTTCTTCTCCAGCACCCGCACACGCGGCTCCTTCGAAGCAGGGATGGCGCAGTTGGGCGGTCATGGGGCTTTCATCGAGAGCAAATCCACCCAGATTTCACACGGCGACACCCCCAAAGAAATCGGCGAAATCTTTGGCCGTTATTTCGATGGGATCGCCATTCGCCATGTAGATTGGGGCATTGGCAATGGATACCTGAATGCTGTCGCCCAGGCTTCACGCGTGCCGGTGCTCAACATGCAGTGCGATATCTATCATCCTTTCCAAATCCTGGCAGACTTGATGACCATCATCGAAAAGAAGGGCCGCGACCTGCGCCGCAAGAAAATGGTTGTCTCCTGGGCTTATGCAGCCTCATATCAAAAACCCATGTCCGTTCCGCACTCCCTCATCCTGCAGATGCCTCGCTTTGGGCTGGATGTTGTTCTGGCCCATCCGCCTGAATTCCGCCTGATGCCCGAAATCATGGATCAGGCCCGGGAGCAGGCGCGCAAATTTGGGGCTGGGTTCGAGGTAACAGATGATATGGAAGCCGCCTTCCGGGACGCCGATATTATCTATGCCAAGTCATGGGGCGCCATGGTGCATACCCCCGATCCCGATGAAGGCGCAAAAATCATCAAGAAATACGCCCATTGGATCACTGATGAGCGAAAAATGGCCCTGGCGAAACCCGATGCCATTTATATGCATCCTCTGCCGGCTGACCGCAACATCGAAGTAACCGATGGAGTAATGGACGGACCCAATTCAGTCGTCTACGATGAGGCCGAAAACCGCATGCATGCTCAGAAAGCTGTCATGGCGCTGACCATGCGATAAAAAAATTCCTAGCCAGCGATGAATGACATTGCTGGCTAGGATCCGATTCGCCCAGGAGGTACCTATGAGTGAAGCAAATAAAAAAGTAGCAGTGGTTGCCATCGGCGGCAACTCGCTGATCAAGGATAGCAAGCACCAGTCAGTCGAGGATCAATACCAGGCTGCTAAGGAAACCACCTTGCATATCGCCGATATGATCGAAGCCGGATGGGATGTGGCGATTGGGCATGGCAACGGCCCGCAAGTTGGCTTCATCTTGCGCCGGTCGGAAATCGCCGCTCGCGTTGAAGGCATGCACGAAGTGCCGTTGGATGTCTGCGGGGCAGATAGCCAGGGCGCTATTGGCTATGCTCTCCAACAAACGCTGCAAAATGAATTACACCGGCGCGGGATCAAGAAAAACGTTGCGACAGTCATCACCCAGGTGCTGGTTGATCGCAATGACCAGGCTTTCAAGAACCCATCCAAACCGATTGGTGGGTTTATGGACGAGGCTGAAGCCCACCGGCGAGCTGCCGATATGGGCTGGACCGTGGTCGAAGATGCCGGACGAGGCTGGAGGCGGGTGGTCGCCTCACCCCTACCCAAGGATGTGGTTGAACTGGAGACAGTACAAACTCTGATCGATGCCGGTGTGACGGTCATCACGGTGGGCGGCGGTGGCATACCAGTGGTGGAAGCCGAGAACGGGAATTATCAAGGTATTGCCGCTGTGATTGACAAGGATTTTGCCAGCAGCCTGCTGGCGCGCGAAATCAAGGCGGATCTATTCCTCATCTCGACTGCGGTGGAGAAAGTGGGATTGAACTTTGGCAAACCGGATCAGCGCTGGATTGATCGCATGACCCTCTCGGAGGCCAAGCAGTACCTGGCAGAGGGCATACACTTTGCCAAGGGTTCTATGGCGCCAAAGATCCAGGCCATCATCTGGTTCCTGGAAGCAGGCGGCAAGGAAGCCCTGATCACCAACCCCGAGAATATCGGGCGTGCCCTGCGAGGCGAGACGGGCACCTGGATTGTAAGGGACTAGGGAAAGATAGACACACGGATGTTGCACTCCACAATGGATCGATGTCCGTGTGTCTTTATTCCTACAATGGCTTGGTATAATATCTGTAACCTCCGTTCGCGGGTGCGATTCTGCCCGATGTTACTCACCAAGAGAGGTGATCATGCAACAGGCACAGAAGAACAAAACCCGCCCATTTAAGCTGTATTGGCTCGGGCCGTTTACCCCCCTCCTGGCAACTCTTGCCGCCCTGCTCGTGGGCGCAGTGATGCTGCTGTTCTTAGGTGTTAATCCACTGACTGCCTATGCTGCAATGATAGAAGGCGCTGTAGGCAGCCCCAATGCTCTGGCAGACACATTGGTAAAAGCCACGCCGCTCTTATTCGTCGCGGCCGGGATATGCATCTCTTTTCGCGGCGGCGTCATTAATATCGGCGGGGAAGGCCAGCTGGTGGTGGGAGCGCTGGCTGCTACAGCGGCTGCTCTTGCCTTGCCCGGCTGGCCGGGCTGGGCGATCATCACATTATGCATGATGCTTGGTTTCCTGGCAGGCGCAATCTGGGGGTATATTCCTGGCGCGTTGAAGGCATATCTGAATGTCAATGAAATCTTGACCACGATCATGCTCAATCAGATCGCAGTCTATGGGATGAATTATCTGCTCAGCGGGCCCCTGATGGATCCCGTCCAGATTCAATCTGGCTCCTTTATCCCCCAAACTGCACGCTTCTCCGTCGCGGCCGATCTTCCCAGGCTGGTGCCCACTCGCCTGCATCTGGGCGTCTTGCTGGCGGTGTTGGTTGCAATCCTGGTTTGGGTGCTGCTCTGGCGTACGACCCTTGGCTATCGCATCCGCGCGGTGGGACTAAGCCCGAACGCCGCCCGCCGGGCGGGCATCCGGGTGGAGAGATACGCGGTCATGGCGCTTCTGCTCAGTGGGGCCTTAGCCGGGTTGGGCGGGGCCATTCAGGTATTGGGTGTCAATCACCGCATGTTCACCGATGGCTCAGCGACCGGGTTCACTGGCTCGGCTGGCTTCAATGGGATCGTAGCAGCTCTCTTTGGGCAGCTTCACCCCATCGGCGCCATTCCCGCCTCAGCCCTCTTCGGAGCGATGATCGTCGGAGCCAACCAGATGCAGCGAACAGTTCAGGTGCCATCCGCCCTGATCACAGCCTTAAATGGGCTGGTGGTTGTCTTCGTGGTGGGCAGCGAGCTGTGGCGGCGCAAGCTGGCGCGCCAGCGAGAGATGGATCAGCTGGTTGTTCAAGGGACTGAAGACGTGGGTCATCCACAAACGCCTGAGCCGCCTGAGCAAACCGGCCCATCGGCCTCAGAAAAAGGGGCAAAAACATGATCACTGACCTGTTCACCCCCGCAGTCATTATCGGTATCCTCACCTCCGGCATTCGGCTTGCGACACCTTACCTGTACGCTACAATCGGAGAAACCTTTGGACAGTTGAGCGGCGTGCTCAATTTAGGCGTTGAGGGTGTCATGCTGATGGGCGCCTATGCAGGTTTCTATGTCACTTTTCAAACAGGCAACCCCTGGTTAGGCTTAATCACTGCCATCATTGTTGGACTGCTGATGGGCTTAGCGATTGCCTTTATCAGCGTGACTCTCAAAGCAGAACAGGGCATCAGCGGCATCGGCATATATCTGTTCGGGCTGGGGATGAGCGACCTGCTCTTCCAAAAAACCCTGGGGACCGTTGAAACCGTCAGTGGGTTTGCCCCAGTTTCTATTCCCTGGCTGTCGGATATACCAGTGATCGGCGAAATCCTGTTCCGCCAGAATATCCTGGTCTATCTGGCTTATTTATTAGTACCGATCTCCTGGTTTGTCTTGAATAAAACCACCTGGGGCTTAAAAATCAAAGCAGTTGGGCAAAATCCGGCTGCCGCGGATGCCCTGGGGGTCAATGTGGCAGTAGTGCGCTATGCCACTGTGACTCTTGGGGGTATTCTATCCGCAGTAGCTGGCGCTTCCCTTTCCATTGCCCTGCTCAATGTTTTTCAACAAAACCTGACCTCAGGCATGGGGTTCATTGCCGTTGCTCTGGTCTACTTTGGCGGGTGGAGCCCCACGGGTGTTTTACTGGGTTCCTTACTCTTCAGCATCGTTAATGCCCTGCAGCTTTGGGTGCAGGTGCTGGGAATACCTATCCCCGCCGATTTTGCCACGATGATGCCGTATGTCCTGACCATCCTGGCTTTGGTATTTGCCGTGCGCAAGGTCAACCAACCCGCTGCGCTATCTAAACTCTTCGATAGAAGTGAAGGGTAGGCCTGGGATGAGCCCAGGTGTAAAGGAGGTGAACGAAACAACTTCAGTAACGAGTTATACCGATCTCCCACCTGTTCACTTATTTTGGAGAGAGATTTTCTTAAGAATAACCATACGCTGATTGATCTATAAGGAGAGAATTGCCATGAAAAAAATGTTCATCACTCTGAGCCTGTTCGTTATCGCAGCCATGCTGCTATCCGCTTGCCAGCCAGCTGCCACTCCCACCGAAGCGCCAAAACCCACCGAAGCCCCTGTCGAGAAGGCTTTCCGCGTAGCAGTCGTTATGCCCAGCAAGATCAACGATCTGGCCTTCAGCCAGAGCATGTATGACGCCCTGGTCATGATCCAGAATGAAATGGGCAAAGATAAATTCGAGTTTGTCTACTCGGATAATATGTTTGTTGTGGACGAAGCAGCCGCCGCCCTGCGTGATTATGCCTCCAAGGGCTACGATCTGGTCATCGGGCATGGCTCACAGTACGGTAGTTCATTGGTAGAAATCGCCCCAGATTTCCCCAAGACCAGTTTTGCCTGGGGCACCACAGTCGACACCTTCACCGATAAGGGCGTCACCAATGTCTTCGCTTACGAGGCTCGCTCCGAACAGGGCGGCTATGTAGAAGGCGTGGTTGCTGCCATGCTCTCCAAGAGCGGTATCATCGGCGTGGTTGGCCCCATCGAGACTGGGGATGCCAAGCTGTATGTGGATGGATTCAAGGTAGGTGCAGTTGCAACAAAGGCCGATGCCCAGATTAACGTTGCCTGGATCGGTTCTTTTAGCGATGTCGCCAAAGCCTCCGAAGCTGCCCAGACGCATGTGAACGCGGGCGCCGATGCCATGACCGGTACGGCTCAGATGGTGGTTGGAGCGGTGGGCGTCTGCAAGGAGAAAAGTGTCCTCTGGTTCGGCACACAATCCAACCAGACTTCCCTGGCTCCTGAAGTAGTTGTAGCCAGCCAGGTATACAAATGGGATGTCGTCCTGCGCGAGATCATCTCCCTGGTCAAGGCTGGGACCCTGGGCGGCAAGGCTTTCGAAATCACCCTGGCGAATAAAGGTCTGGTAGTTGAATTCAACCCGGCCTACGCACTGCCAGATGAGGTGAAGAAAGCCGCCGAAGATGCCATCAAGGGCATTGCTGACGGCACCATTAAGGCGCTGCCTTAACCAAATCCATCTGACTGGATCAGATGGTCATGGTTCGCTGGATGTAGGAGCAAGTCTCGAGCATACACAGATCTGCTCCTACACCAGCACCTGCTCCAACATTTGAAGGAGTATGTACCTTGCAGACGAACTCTCCCAGCCCAGCCTCTGAACGCCGTATCAACCGGGTGGAAGTACGCGGAATTGTCAAGCGGTTCCCCGGTGTAGTTGCAAATGACCATATCAACTTCGAAGTAAACAGCGGCGAAGTACATGCTCTATTGGGTGAAAATGGAGCGGGTAAGACTACGCTGATGCGTATTCTTTATGGTTTGTACCAGCCTGATGAGGGAGAAATTCTCATCAATAACCAACCTGTCACGATCCAATCTCCAGCCGACTCGATCCGCCTGGGATTGGGGATGATTCACCAACACTTCATGCTGGTACCTACCCTGTCGGTGGCAGCTAATGTCTCCCTGGGCTTGCCCTCAAGCCGTGGGCTGCTGCTCGACCTGAATCATGTCAGCGAGCGATTGCGGAAGCTCTCCGAATCTTACGGCCTGCAGGTGGATCCAAATGCCCTGGTCTGGCAGCTGGCAGTCGGCGAACAGCAGCGCGTTGAAATCCTCAAGGCGCTGTACCGCGGCGCGGATCTGCTGATCCTGGATGAACCGACAGCCGTGCTCACCCCGCAAGAGGTGAACGAACTGTTCATCACACTGCGCCGCATGGCGCGCGTTGAAGGCCACAGCCTGATCTTTATCAGCCATAAGCTGCACGAAGTACTGGCGATCAGCGATCGGGTAACCGTGCTGCGCAATGGGCGGATCGTCAAAACCCTCAAGACCAGCCAGACAACTCGTGAAGAACTGGCTCGCTTGATGGTTGGGCGCGAGGTTCTGCTGCGCGTGGATCGCCCACCGCTAAAACCGGGCAAGCCGCGGCTGCGTTTGGCAGATTTGTGGGTGACGGGCGATAAAGGCCTGCCTGCCTTACGGGGGGTATCCCTGGAGATTCGCGCAGGTGAAATCCTGGGCATTGCAGGTGTATCAGGCAATGGACAGCGCGAACTGGCAGAAACAATTGCCGGGCTGCGCACTCCCCTACAGGGCCAGATTTTGTTCGATGATGAAGATGTGACCGGCTGGCACCCTTCCGCCTTGATCGCTAAAGGACTGGCGTACATCTCTGAAGAACGCTTCCGCGACGGTGTGGTCAAGGATCTGACGGTAGAAGAGAACCTGATGATCGAGGAACACGGCAACAGCCCGTTTTCTCAAGGCATCTTTATGAATTTTGCCAGGATCACCCAGCACACCGAAGATTTGATTCGCGACTTCGAGATCAAGACCCCCTCGCGTAGAACGCCATTGCGCAATCTATCCGGTGGGAATATCCAAAAATTGATCCTGGCGCGTGAGCTTTCCCGCAAGCCCGGTGTGCTGATCGCCTCTCAACCCACGCGAGGAGTGGATATCGGTAGTACAGAATATATCCACCAACGACTGGTGACCCAACGCGCTGAAGGCACAGCCACCATGCTCATCTCAGAAGATTTAGATGAGGTGCGCAACCTCTCGGATCGTATTGCAGTTATGTATGAAGGCCGCATCATCGGCATCGTCGACCGTGATAAAGCCACGGTGGAAGAATTAGGGCTGATGATGGCTGGGGTTGCCCCAGAGCAAATCTCGGCTTAGAAATGGATCGACGGAGCAAGAGAGCGGTCAGATCATGATCAAATCTCTAGCCCCAAAAACAACTTATGTAAAGAAGGAGGTCGCTGCGCAAAATCCTATCGTCTCCGCAAGTCGTATCCGTTGTAACCATAAATAAAAATATTTCAGGAGGAGTAGTCGTATGCAAACCAAAACGTTATGGCGTCTCTTTGCCTTATTGACCATGGTAGCACTGGCTCTTTCGGCATGCCAGCCAACGGTTGTCGAAACCCAGGCTCCCGCCCAACCTACGGAAGCTCCCGTAGCAACGCAGGCTCCCGAAGAGGTGGGAGGCTTTCAGATCCCTGAGATTCAGGATGGCAAGTTCAATGTAGCCATGGTTCTGATTGGCCCCCATGATGATGGCGGTTGGTCACAGGCGCACTATGAGGGCCTGGTATATGTAGAAAAGAATGTTGCCAATGTTCACACTGCTTATATTGAGAACGTGCCAGAAGGCGCTGACTCGGAGCAGGTGTTCCGCAGCCTGGCTCGCAAGGGCTTTGATCTGATCTTCGGAACCTCCTTTGGCTTTATGGATCCGATGGAGATCGTGGCTGAAGAATTCCCAGATTCCATGTTCATCCACATCAGCGGCTACAAGTCGAACACCACCAACTTTGGCAACCTGTTCGGCGCGATGGAAAACATGAAATATCTGGCTGGCATGATCGCTGGTGCTCGCGCCAAGGCAGATGGCAATCCCAAGTTGGGTTACATGGCCACCTTCCCTATCCCTGAAGAGCTGCGCCTGGGCAACGCGATCGCCCTGGGTATGAAGAAAACCTGCCCAGAATGCACTATGGATGTGCGCTGGATCAATACCTGGCATGACCCGATCATCGAGAAGGAAGCTGCTGCTTCTCTGTTCGATGCCGGCGCTCAGGTAGTCTTCACTGGCGCAGATACTCCTGCCGTAGCTGATGTCGCCCAGGAAAAGGGCAAATGGGGCATCACCTATGACTGGTCCGGTTCCTGCAAGGTTGAGCGCTGCCTCACTGCTCCCTACTGGAACTGGGGTCCTGTTTATGCCAGGATCGCATCGGGAGTTATCGATAAGACCTACAAAGCCGGCTGGGATTATTTCGATGCCGACAGCGGCGGTCTGGGCTTATTCGGCTTCATGGAAGGCGAAGAACTGACCGCTGGCATGAAGGACCTGCCTCCCGAAGTCATCCAGATGGTGAAAGACACCCTGGCAAAGATGCTGAAGGGCGAGTTCACTCGCTTCGATGTCTTCTCTGGCCCAATCTTGGACAATAAGGGCAATATTATTGTGCCCGAGGGCGAGAAGTTCGAGCAAGCAGACATTGACCAATTTCCTCCTGGCGCTCCCGGCCTCGAGTGCAAGTACTGCGTGTACTGGTGGGCTGATGGCATTACTGCCGAGCTGCCAAAACTGGGTGAATAGCTAATCCAATCAAGTGTTGGGCAGCAAACCGGATCGTCTGGCGAGCTGCCCAACACCCATTCTTTGCTGAAGAAGAGCTCCATGGAAAAAGAGACCGACAGCCGTCCTTTAATGGTAGAAATGCGTGGCATTGTCAAACGTTTTCCTGGCGTCCTGGCAAACGATCACGTGGACTTTGACCTGCGGCAGGGAGAAATACACGCCCTGCTGGGTGAAAACGGAGCAGGGAAAAGCACCTTAATGAATGTACTGGCAGGGATGTATCGACCAGACGCAGGCACGATCCTGTTCAAAGGTCAACCTGTATATTTCAACTCACCACGTGACGCGATCCAGGCCGGGATTGGCATGATTCACCAACATTTTATGTTGGTGCCATCCCAGACCGTCACCGAAAATGTCCTGCTGGGTTTAGATAAGCCGCGTTTCCTGCTGCATCTGCCCGAGTATGACCACACCATCGAGCAATTAGGAGAGCGCTTCGGTCTAAAGGTTGACCCTCGCAATAAAATCTGGCAGCTAAGTGTCGGCGAACAGCAGCGGGTTGAAATATTAAAAATGCTCTACCGGGGTGCAGAAGTCCTGATCATGGATGAACCGACGGCTGTCCTGGCTCCCCAGGAAATCGAAGGCCTGTTCAAAACCCTGCGTTCAATGGTCGCGGAAGGAAAATCGATCATCTTCATCAGCCATAAGCTGCAAGAAGTGATGGCGATCGCTGATCGCGTCACTGTATTACAAAGAGGCAAGGTCACAGCTGCCGGCCTGGATGCTCACACCACCTCTCGCCAGGTGCTTGCACGACAGATGGTCGGCAGAGATGTCGTTTTTCAACTGGAGAAGAACCCGGGCAATCCTGGCGAGGTTGTTATCGATATCCAGGATCTGCATGCCGAGAATGATAAAGGGCTGCCTGCCCTGCGCGGCATATCTCTGCAAATCCGTTCCGGTGAAATTTTAGGCCTGGCCGGGGTGGCAGGCAATGGCCAATCAGAATTGGCACAGGTCATTACCGGTATGCGCCCATGTTTCAAGGGAAAAGTTGTCCTCAATACGGAAGTCATCAGCAACTGTTCTGCCCAATCGGGGATTCAACGCGGCCTGGCCTACGTACCAGAAGACCGCACCCATGTTGGTACTGCACCCAACTTGAGTGTGACCGATAACGTGATCATGAAGAAATATCGCCAACCACCCATCGCCCAGGGCTGGGCGATCAACATGGGAGTAGCCACTCAATTTGCTAAAGAACTCAAGGAATCATACGATATTATTGTCCCGACGGTAGAGACTCCTGTTCGGCTGCTTTCGGGCGGAAATCTGCAGCGCGTCATCCTGGCGCGTGAAATATCCGGCGCTCCATCCTTGCTGGTGGCGGTGCAGCCCACCCGCGGCCTGGATGTCGGCGCGATCGAGGGAGTTCACCGCCTGCTGCTCGCCCAGCGTGATGCAGGCACCGCTATTCTGCTCATCTCCGAAGAATTGGAAGAGCTGCTGGCGCTGAGCGACCGTGTTGCGGTTATATACGAAGGTAAGATTATGGGCGAAGTTGAAGAGGCTGATCTGGAAACGATCGGCCAGATGATGACGGGTACGCCCCTGGATCAAATTCGCAACCAAGGATTATCCGAAAATGCCTGAAATACCCTCTTCTCCACCCAAAGCCCGCTGGCGAGGTCTTCCCTACCGGGTGCGCTTCGAACCACGTCTGACTGAGCCGCCTCGATGGTATCCAGGTGTGGTTTCGTTCGGAGCCATTGTGCTGGCCCTGGTAATCGGTGGTTTGGTGATTGCTTTGGCGGGTGGTGATCCCTTCCGTTCCTATGCTCATATTGCCCGAGCGTCCTTTGGCAGCCTGGGAGTATTTTCGGATACTCTGGTGAAAGCGATCCCCTTGATACTGATCGGTTTAGCCTGTTCGGTCGCTTTTCGTATGCGCCTGTGGAATATTGGCGCTGAAGGGCAGTTCTTCCTGGGGGCATTCGGCGCCAGCGCGGTTGTCCTGCTCCCGGTTCTGCCTGCTGATACCTCCCCCTGGATCTTCATCCCGGTGATGATGCTGGCTGGCATCTTGTTCGGCGCCTTGTGGGGCTTTATTCCTGGCTTTCTAAAAGCCAAATTCAATGTGAATGAAATCATCAGCACCCTGATGATGAACTATATTGCGGTTGCCTGGAATAACTTTTTCATCTTTGCAGTCTGGAGCGAGAGCGGTTTCCAGATGAGCCCCGTATTTCCTAAGACCGCCTGGCTTCCCCGCCTGACCGATTATGGCAAGAACATCCCGGAATTACGTGGTCTGACCACCCATCTGGGGTTGATTATCGGCCTGGCGGCGGTGTTTGTGATTTGGTTTATCCTCTACCGCAGCCGGTGGGGATATGAAATCCGCCTGATTGGCGATAATCCACGCGCCGCGCAATATGCTGGCATCAATATCAGCCGCAATATCATCCTGGTGATGATGCTATCAGGGGCATTGGCGGGTCTGGCAGGGATGTCGGAAGTGACCGGCGTGGTGCATCGCTTACAGGAGCGGATGTCCCCAGGATATGGCTTTACGGGGATCATTGTCGCCTGGCTGGCGAAGCTGAACCCCTTTGCGGTCATCCTGGTTTCTATCTTATTCGGCGCGCTGCTTTTGGCAGGCCGCGAAATCCAACCTTCGGGCGTCCCTAAAATGATCCAGGGTATTATTCTGGTCAGCCTGATTGCCAGCGACTTCTTACTGCGTTACAGCATCCGGTTCGAACGCGTAGGAGAGGAGGCCTGAGCATGGATCTGATCATTATCTTACAGGCTGGGGTGGCCTCGGGGACTGTGCTGCTCTTTGCCACCCTGGGAGAGCTATTTGCAGAGCGTTCAGGGGTGCTCAACCTGGGGGTAGAGGGAATGATGCTGATCGGGGCAATGTTTGCATTCAAGACCGCCCTGGCAACGGGGAACCCCTGGCTGGGAGTATTGGTAGCCATGCTGGCGGCGGGCATCATCAGCCAGATCCACGCTTTCATTACCGTCACTCTACAGGCCGATCAGGTGGTCAGCGGTCTATCCCTGACTTTCCTGGGAACCGGCATCAGCCTGGTTCTGGGAGAAGGGCTTAGCAAGGCTGGCACGATTTCACTGCTGCCGCGCTTTTCTTTCCCCTTGCTCTCACAAATTCCACTGATTGGACCGATATTCTTCACCAATCACAGCGTCCTGGTTTATATTGGATATCTGTTGATCCCCTTAGCCTGGTATTATATCAACCGCACCCGCCCTGGGATGCACCTGCGCGCTGTCGGCGAGTACCCCGCCGCGGCAGATGCCCTGGGCATCAATGTGTATCGCCTGCGCTATTTTTATGTGTTTGTGGGAGGTTTGCTGGCTGGATTGGCGGGAGCGACCATCAGCCTGGCAATCAGCCCAGGCTGGTTCAGCGAACTGACCACCGCAGGTCAGGGTTGGATTGCGGTAGGTCTGGTGATTTTTGCTCAGTGGGATCCCATGCGGGCGGCCTTCGGCTCCTATGCTTTTGGCGCATTACGCCGACTCATCCTGGATATCCAGGGTCCGATGACGTTGTTTGGTCTGAACAATCCTTTCTACTATAACCCATACTGGGGTTTCTTCCTGCAGATGCTCCCGTACGCCTTCACCATCATCGTGCTGGTGATCGGCTCGCGTGAAGCCATGCGCAAACGCCTGGGCGCCCCTGCGGCACTGGGCAACCCCTATATCCGTGGTGCAAGAGGCTTGTAAACTGGTATGAATAAATTCATCGGTTATCGATGCTCGCTTTGCCAGGCGGAATACACCCCTGACGAAGTCCAATACAACTGTCCCAAAGACGGCGGAATCCTGGATGTCATCCTGGATTATGATGCCATCCGTAAGTCTATCAAGCCTGATGAATTAGTAAAAAGCCAGGAACCGTCTTTATGGCGCTACCTGCCGCTGCTGCCGGTGACCGAACCAGGAGGTGAGGGCACTACCCTGCATGCAGCAGGCTGGACGCCTGTATTTACACCGCAGCGCCTGGCTCAATCGCTGGGGCTGCATCACCTGTGGCTGAAAGATGAAAGCCGCAATCCCACCGCCTCGTTCAAGGATCGCGCCAGCGCGGTGGTGGTGGCGCGCGCCCGGCAAATCGGCGCAGAGGTGGTCACGACCGCTTCAACCGGTAATGCAGGCGCTGCCCTGGCGGGCATGTCCGCCGCAGTCGGGCAGAAAGCAGTCATTTTTGCCCCGCGCACCGCGCCCCCGGCTAAAATCGCCCAACTGCTCATCTTCGGCGCGCAGGTGATCCTGGTGGACGGCACCTACGATCAGGCCTTTGACCTGACCATCCAGGCCTCGCAAGAATTTGGCTGGTACTGCCGCAACACAGGCTACAACCCCTTTACCGCCGAAGGCAAAAAGACAGCCGCCTTTGAAATCTGGGAGTGGTACCAATACCAGGCTGCCCGGGTGGGCTTCGCAGGGCGCATCACCGATTATGAAGAGAGAGGCAAATACGAAACCTCAACCGACCGCCCCTTCTCTGCCCGTCCTCTCAGTGTCTTCGTTTCGGTAGGTGACGGCAATATCATCTCGGGCATCCATAAAGGGTTCAAAGACCTGCTGGCGTTAGGCTGGCTCGACCAAATGCCGCGCATATATGGCATCCAGGCCGAAGGATCGGCGGCGGTTGCCAACGCCTATTTCGCCAGGAGCGAGCAGATTATCCCCGTCGCCGCGAAAACTTTGGCCGACAGCATCTCAGTCGATCTGCCGCGCGATGGCGTGCGCGCCGTGCGGGCTGCAGTGCAGACCGGCGGCAGCTATATCGTCGTCAGCGACGCGGAAATCCTGGCTGCCATCGCCGCCCTGGGCAAGGTGGGCATTTTCGCCGAGCCAGCGGGAGCCACCTCCTACGCTGGGCTGGTGAAAGCTGTGCAGCAAAGTCTGGTTTCTCCAGATGACGCCATCCTGGTGCTGAACACCGGCAGCGGCTTGAAGGATGTGCGCGCCGCCATGCTGGCAGTGGCTGAAGCGCCGGTGATCGAACCAACCCTGGAAGCAGTCAAGAAAGTGATAAAATAACGGTTTCTTATGGAAGAATTGAGTCCCACAATTACTCTGGTTGCGCCAAACTATAACGAATCTGCCTCTCTGCCCGAGTTCTACCGCCGGGTGCGGGAAGTGATGGAGAAGCTGGGCGAATCCTGGGAGCTGGTGCTGGTGGATGACGGCTCAACCGATGGCACCACCGAAATGATCCGCGAGTTGGGCAAGCAAGACCCCCACGTACGCCCGGTGATCTTTGCCCGCAACTTCGGCCACCAGATCGCCGTTACCGCCGGGTTGGACTATAGCCGCGGACAGGCGGTAGTGATTATGGACGCTGACCTGCAGGACCCGCCTGAAGTGATCCCCGACCTGGTCGCCAAATGGCGCGAAGGGTATGAGATCGTCTACGCGGTGCGCACGGAGCGGGAGGGCGAAACCTGGTTCAAGCTGTTCACCGCCCGCCTGTTCTACCGCCTGATCTACCGCATCACCGATGTAGATATCCCCATGGATACCGGAGATTTCCGCTTGCTGGATCGCAAAGCAGTGGCTGTGCTGAACAGCATGCGCGAGAAGCACCGCTTCTTGCGGGGTATGTCCGTCTGGGTTGGGTTCCGCCAGGTAGGTGTATCCTACAAACGCGCGGCGCGTTTTGCTGGCGAAACCAAGTACCCGCTGAAGAAGATGATCAAGTTCGCCAGCGATGCCATCACAGGCTTTTCTTACTTCCCGCTGCAGCTGGCAACCTATCTTGGGTTCCTGGCCGCCGGTCTGAGCATCCTGGCAATCCCGGTGGTCATCTTTACCCGCCTGGCAGGCATGCAGGCTTTCCTGGGACAGGCTACCACCTTGATCGCGGTGCTCTTCCTGGGCGGCGTTCAGTTGATATCCCTGGGCATCTTGGGAGAGTATATTGGCCGCCTGTACGATGAAGTGCGAGACCGGCCCCTCTATATCGTCCGCGAAGCGCCCGATATAGAATAACCCTTTTGAAATCTTATCCAATACCATAAGGAGATTATAAATTGGCTAAAATAGATTTAACCATTCATCCGGAACGCCGGAAACGAGCTATCCAACGCGTGCGCGAACGCAATATCATTATCCCAACCTTTGCGCAAATGAGAGACCCCAGCTTGATTCCGGCTAAAATCAAGGAACAGCTGGCCCATATCGGCCTGTGGGATGTCAACCCACGCAACCTGTTCCGCATCACCTGGAATAACGAACCCATATCCCACGGGGGCGGATTTGGCAATATCAATTACATGGAACTGCCCTCCAGCCTGACCGGGGTTCCCGCTCGCATCATCGTATTGGTGGGCAAATGGTTCCCGACCGGCGCGCATAAAGTCGGGGCAGCCTTCGGCTGTCTGGCGCCGCGCCTGGTCACTGGTGAATTTGATCCTACCACCCAGAAAGCTGTCTGGCCTTCCACGGGTAACTACTGCCGCGGCGGAGCATATGATTCTTCCCTGCTGGCCTGCGAATCGATCGCCATCCTGCCTGAAGGCATGAGCCGCGAGCGCTTTGAATGGCTGTCCAACATAGCCGGAAAAGTAATCGCTACTCCTGGCAGCGAATCCAACGTGAAAGAAATCTTCGACAAATGCTGGGAACTGCGCCGCTCCGGCGAGGATCTGATGATCTTCAACCAGTTTGATGAGTTCGGCAACTATCTCTGGCACTACGAAATCACTGGACATGCGATGGAAGTCGTTTTGCAGCAGATTCTAGGTCCACGTGATACTTACCGCGGTTTTGTTTCCGCCACAGGCTCGGCTGGTACCCTCGCCAGCGGCGACTACATGAAGCAGCTCTTCCCCGCCAGCAAGGTTGTTGCCAGCGAGGCTTTGCAGTGCCCCACCCTGATGGAAAATGGCTTCGGCTCGCACCGCATTGAGGGCATTGGCGATAAGCACGTGCCCTGGATCCACAACGTCAAGAATACCGATATGATCGTGGCAATTGATGACAACGCAGTGGTCAATCTCTCCCGGTTGTTCAACGAGCCAACCGGACGTGCTTACCTGGTCAAGAAAGGCGTACCTGAAGCCGTGGTCAGCCGCCTGGATCTGCTGGGCTTCTCGAGCATCTCCAATGTGCTCTCGGCGATTAAATATGCCAAATACTATGAGATGGGCGAGAATGATATTGTTTTGACCGTGCTGACCGACTCGATGGAGTTATACACCAGCCGCCTGCGCGAAATGCACGCCGAGTTTGGCGAATACCAGACCATGGATGCTGCGGTGGATTTCGCCCACTATCTGCATGGGCAATCCACAGATAATATGATCGAACTGACCTATGCTGACCGGCGCCGCGTCCATAATCTGAAATACTACACCTGGGTCGAGCAGCAAGGCCGTACCTATGAAGAAATCCAGGCGCAGTGGAACGACCCGGATTATTGGACCGGGTTCCAGTGGCAGGCAGATGAAATCGACGCCTTGATCGAGGAGTTCAACGCTGAGGTTGGGCTGATATAACCAGCCAATATAGAAAATTTTTACCCCCTTACCCTACTCTCTTCCTTCGGGGAGTGAGTAGGGTATGCTATTTTTTACTTTATGTATAAACTAACCCCCGAAACGCTGGATGAAGACCGATTGAAGAAATCGGTTGACTCGACCACCCTGAGGCTTGGGCAGGGTCTGTATACCATGCAGCAGGTCAAGGTGCTTGAAATCACCGAAGCTTCTGCAACCTGCGTGGTTCAAGAGCGTCGAAATTTCCGCGTCACGATCAAGGTCGCCGACAACTACCTTTACTTGAAGTGCAGCTGTCAGCATGCCAGCCGCGGCTTGATCTGCGAACACGAGGTAGCTGCCTGGCTGGCTGTGTTAGATCACTTACGCCGGAATGTATCCCCGGCCTGGAGGGCCCAGCTAGCGCGGGTTATGGATGTTCTGCCAGTCGGTGAGGCTCAAACCGCTCCAGCCTATTCCTATAGAAATAATTACCTGCTCTTTTTCTCGCTGCAAATGTCCAGCTACCCATTGTGGAAAATCGTCCCTTACCAACTCCCCATCAACCCCTTGTCCGCTCAATTCAAGTCTGCTGGGCTGAACATCGCCCCTTTCCCAGGGGATAACGAGGCTGTATATCAATATATTGAAAACAATACCGACCTGGTTGTGCATCTGAAATCCCCAACCTCCACCTGGGAGGCGGAAAAATGTCTCAACTGTCCGCGGGAAGGCGTCTTCCTGGCTAACTTACTCATTGACCGGATGCGGCTCTTTTTTCAAAGCCGGCCAATGTCTTTGGAAGATATCCTGTCCATGATCGCCTCAACCAACAGTCCCATCTTCCAGGGCAGCGCGGCAAATCCGCTGCAAAAAAGGCTCTCTATCCTCAATGAACCTGGCGATATTTATCTGAACCTGAATCAGACCGAGGCGGGTTTGCAAATTCAGCCTATGCTGAACCTACCCACCGGGGCAAATGAAAGCGAGCCAGACTCAACCATTGATTTCACTGAGATTGAATTAATCCAGGATGACCCTCTATGGCTGCTGGCAGACCGTTGGATTATCCGTTTGAGAAACAAATCCGCTTCTCATCTGCTGCAAGCCTTATGGGAAAACCCCCAGGTGCTGATCCCAACGGAACAGGTGGATGAATTTCGCGAGAAAAATTATCTTGAACTGGCGAAACAGATCACCCTGGGAGGTGATGTCGTTGCCTGGGAGGGGATCAGCCAGACGGCTAAGCCTCGCCTATACTTGAGCGACCGCAACGGCGAACTGGTGGCTGAACTGCGTTTCTGCTATGCGGATTTTGAATTCAACTATGACGAAGCGCTGCCGGAAACGACCATACAGCGAGAAGCCGGTTCCTGGACCCTGCAGCGGGTTCACCGCCAATCTGAATTCGAAAAAGAGACCTATGCTCTGCTCAGTGCAGCCACCTATGGGTTGAAGCGCATCCCAGCCGCACCCCAGCCCGGCCTTTTCCGCCTGCGTTCACGCACCCACCCAATTGATTTTTTGCTCCACACGCTGCCCCGGCTCGCTCAGCAGGGTTTTGAAATTTACGGCGAAGAGAAACTGAAAACTGCCCGGGTAAACCGCAGTACACCGACCATTTCGTTCACCGTTTCCTCCGGCATTGACTGGTTCGACGTGCAGGCAGTGGTTAACTTTGGCGAGCTCGAAGTTGCTTTGAAAGACGTCCGCCGGGCAATGCGCAAACAGGAGAAGTTCATAAAACTTGCCGATGGTACCATCGGAGAAATCCCTGAGGAATGGTTCGAGCGTTATCGCCATCTGTTTGAGTTGGGTGAGGCCAGCGACGCCACTGCTGAACATGCCCAGAGCTTACGACTCTCACAAATTCATCTCGGGTTGATCGACGAAGCATTAATCCATGCCAGCGGTGAGCCGAGGAGCGCTCGTACACGCACAGACGCCGAATTTGAGCGACGCCGGGCTAAGCTGCGCAGCCTGGTGCAGCAAGGCCTGCAGGGCATTCCCGCCCTTGATCTGCCCACCAGCTTTCAGGGAGAGCTGCGCCCATACCAAAAAGCCGGCTACGATTGGCTGCATTTCCTGCGTGAGTGTCAGTTTGGCGGCTGCCTGGCAGATGACATGGGCCTGGGAAAAACCGTTCAAGCCCTGGTCTACCTGCAATCCCTGTATGAGAACCGGCCTGGCCACAAGCCTCCTTCCCAGGCCAGCTTGCTGGTTGTGCCCCGCTCCCTGCTGGTAAATTGGCAGCGTGAGGCAACCCGGTTCACCCCGGCATTACGGGTGCAGGAATACTTTGTCCCCAACCGGCTGAAAGAACTGGCCTCTTTTGAGCAGACAGACCTGGTCATCACGACTTATGGAGTGATGCTGCGTGATATTGAGTTCTTGCACGGTTACACCTTCCATTATGCCATTCTGGACGAATCCCAGGCGATCAAGAATCCCGCTTCCCAGACTGCACGGGCGGCCCGCCTGCTGAAAGCCCAACATCGTCTGGTGCTGACCGGTACGCCGATTGAAAATTCAACTGCCGAGTTGTGGTCGCAATTCTCATTCCTCAACCCTGGTCTGTTGGGCAGCCTGGATTACTTCAAAGAAAAGTTCGGCGCTCCCATCGAAAAGAAATCTGATGAAAATGCCGCCCAACGCTTACGCCGGACAGTATATCCATTTATCTTACGGCGCACCAAGGATCAGGTAGCTCCAGAACTGCCCCCGCGTACGGAACGCATCCTGTACTGCGATATGGCGCCAGCCCAACGCAAGTTTTATAACCGCACTCGTGATTTTTATCGCGGCCTGCTGTTAGGAATGTTGGAAAACGAAGGTTTAAACACCAGTCGGATGAAAATCTTGGAGGGCCTGCTTCGATTGCGCCAGATCTGCAACCACCCTCGCCTGGTAGATGAAAAATACAAAGGTGATTCGGCTAAATTTGAGCTGCTCTTAGACACCCTGGAAACCCTCCAGGCTGAAAATCATAAGGCGCTCGTTTTTTCTCAATTTGTATCCATGCTGAGTATTCTCAGAGAAGAAATGGATGCCCGGCCAATGTCCTACGCCTACCTGGATGGGCAGACCGTCGACCGTCAAAAACAGGTAGATGCTTTCCAAACTGACGAACGTCTGCCGTTTTTTCTGATCAGTTTGAAAGCAGGAGGCCTGGGCTTGAACCTGACTGCCGCGGATTATGTAATCCACATTGATCCCTGGTGGAACCCGGCGGTGGAAATGCAAGCCAGTGATCGCACCCACCGGATTGGTCAGGACAAACCTGTTTTCATATTCAAGCTGATTGCCCGCGATTCAGTCGAAGAGAAAATCCTGATTCTCCAGGAGCGGAAGAGGAGCCTGGTGGATCAAATCATCACCACAGAGCAGGCTTTTTTCAAGAATCTTACCGAGGAAGATATCAGTGTGCTGTTTAGTTAGCATGCGATGAACTGCGGAGATTCATACGGGCCATATCTTCTGGCTGTCCAGGATAGCCAGCAAACAGCCGCCTGTCACCAGCACGAGCAGGAAGATTGTGTTTGCAGCCAGGGGCGGCTGGTGGACAGTGATCACAGCCAGGCATCCCAGAGCCAATGCCACAATATGGATTACCAACACTGCCCGGCTGGAAGGCATCCCCATTTTCAATAACCGGTGGAAGGTGTGATCCAGAGCCGAGAAATATACCGGGCGCCGCCTTCGCAGGCGTGAAACCACCACCAGGAACATATCGAAGATCGGAACGATGAGTAAGAGAATAGGGGCAAACCAGGAGGATAGCTGCACACTGTTTTGCGGCTTATAACCAATCGCCACTACCGCCAGGATGAATCCCAGGGTCTGTGCTCCAGAATCTCCCAGGAAGAGCGAGGCCGGTGGCGAGTTATAAAGATACAACCCGATGCAAGCCCCCAGCAGCAGAGCGCTGAACTGTGCCAGCAGAGGTTGGTTGGCTTCCAACGTGACCAGCATGAAAAATGCGGCCGAAGTGCCTCCCAGGCCGACTGCTAAACCATCCATACTATCCACAAAATTAAACGCATTGGTGAGTCCAACGATCCACAGGATCGTAACAGACCAGTCCATCAACTGATATATAAAACCCTCACCATAGATGAAAAACTGGCGCGATTCAAAAATTTTAATATATACACCTATGCGCAGGATGACCAGGGCGGCCAATATCTGACCTACCAGTTTTAGCGCAGGGGAAATGATCTTATAATCATCCCATAGACCGAACAGAAAAACGGGAATTGCCGCCAACAAAGCTGCTCGCACGGTCAAATCATCCAGCAATCCGAGAAGCCAGGCAGATAACCAGAGCACGATCATCATCACTGCCCCTCCCGCGATGGGAGTGGGACGTTCATGGCGCTTATGTGGGGCGCTTTCGGGGTAGTCAATCAGGCGTATCCGCCAGGCTAAACGGATACCGATTCCAGCCAGGATGGCTACACCACACAGCGCTATCAGAATTGCCCGGAAAATGGAAATCATCGGCGTCATAGATGTTGCCCTATTATACAGCCTGGCATGCCTTGTTATCTAACAAAAATCATGCTACACTAACTCTAACGAATGGCAATACACTCATCTTCGACCGGGAGCCTTGCTGATGCCTTCTGAACCGCCCTCCCCTACTTCTCTGATCCTGGTTGTGCTCTTTAGAGAACCCCGCGACCGGGAGATTGCTCACGTGCTTGGCTGGTATCGCATCCCGCTGCGCTCAGCGCCTAAAGTAGTTGCAGTGGACTACCTGGCTTTTTACCAGACTGCCGCCTTCGGAGAAGAAAAGTGGCGCATCCAATACATCGCCGAAGTGCTCGGTCACGAACTTACTACCCGCGGCGAGCTGCTGCGCGATGAGCCGGATCACCCACATGCCCACCAGGAGTACTATAAAATTCAAATTGGCCCCCTGCAGCGGCTGCAGCAGGAAATTGCAGCCGAAAGCTGGCGGCGGATCACCTTCCTCTACACAACTGGAGAATACCTGCTTCAGGCTCACACAATCAACGATCTGGTTGTGCCCACTGATGAACGGCCCATCCTATGGAATGCCTTGCGAGAGCGCCTCAGCCAGGCAGAGTCATACCATTCAGCGCCTGCAGTTCAACCTCCAGAGCTAGATCTGGACCCGACTCTCCTGGCTGCCCTATTAGGCATCCATGATCTCGAAGAAACCTATCAAACCGGTGCAAGAGAAGACCATGTCTGAATCACATCCTCCCCCAACCCCCGAAAGACCAGCAGAGGCAGCCTCCAACCCAACAGAAGCATCAGCAGATGTAGTTTGGTCTTTCCGTGGTTATAAGCTGCGCGCCAGCGAGTTCACCACGGCCATGGTGCATCTGTTCCGCGCTGAAGTGCAGCGCGCCAATGTCTGGAGACAGCGCCTGGATACAACCACCAACTGGGCAGTGGTCACCACGGGTGCGGTGATGTCATTTGCTTTCACCCAATCCGTCTCTACCCACTTCGTCATCGCCCTGAACCTGCTGCTGGTGACCATGTTCCTCTTCATTGAAGCGCGCCGCTACCGCTATTACGAGTTGTGGAGCTATCGAGTGCGCCTGATGGAAACTGATTTTTTTGCTGCCATGCTGGTGCCTCCTTTCCACCCCTCCCCAGATTGGGCAGAAGCCCTCTCAGAAAACTTGCTCCACCCGCACTTCCCCATATCGAACCTGGAAGCCATCGGGCGAAGATTACGGCGCAATTACCTGTGGATTTATGCGGTAATTTACTCCGCCTGGCTGGCTAAGCTGTGGTTAATGCCGATCCCGGCGATCTCCTACCGAGAGGTGATTGCTCGAGCCGCTATTGCCCAACTCGGCGGGGGTTGGGTGCTGCTGATCGCCCTGGCATTTGCTGCCAGCCTGATTTTTATCAGCCTGTTTACACTGACCATGCAAGGCGCAGCGGGAGAAATCCTGCCGCGCTATGGCGACTTGATGGACTCAATCGCCGGTGGATTGGACGGCAGCGAAAAAACGCTGTTTCGCCAGCCGGCCTGGTATCGTCCCAGCCGCAAACGCGCCCAGCTGTTGACCCTGATCATCACAGACAAAGCCAAGGCGGTTAGCGATCGCGTGCTGAAAGACATGAAGCGTGGAGTGACCGCTATAGATGGAACTGGCATGTTCACCGGAAAGGCGCATACCATCTTAATGTGCGCCCTGACAATCACTGAGGTGCCCCAGCTCAAGGCGCTGGTGGCTGTCGAGGACTCGCAGGCTTTCGTAATTGTCACACCAGCCCAGGAAGTGTTTGGTGTTGGCTTTATGCCATTGAAAGATGAATAAATGGAGCAAATATGTCACTCATAATCAAATCGGGTACTCTTATTACCGCCTCACAGACGTTCACCGCTGATCTGCTGGTGGAGGGAGAGAAAATCTCCCAGGTTGGCGCCGACCTGGATGCTCCAGGCGCGACAATCATCAACGCGAGCGGTAAGCTGGTTATGCCCGGCGGCGTTGACCCACACACCCATTTCAACCTGCCCATGTTCGCGACGGTCTCATCGGATGATCATTACACCGGCCACAAGGCGGCAGCCTTCGGCGGCACCACCACCGCGATTGACTTCGTGCCGCAAGACGCGGGCAGTTTGAGCGAGTCTGTTGAATTATGGCACGACCGGGCAGATTCTCTGGCAGCCATTGACTTCAGCTTCCATATGAATATCACCCGCCTGGATGCAGCCGTGGAGGCAGAAATTCCGCGCCTGCTTGAGATGGGCATCGCTTCTGTGAAAGTATTCAGCGCTTATAACGGCCGGCTGCGTTTGCAGGATGGTGAAATCTTTCGCCTGATGCGTATTGCCCGCCAGCACGGCTTGCTGACCATGCTGCACGCTGAAAACGGCGATGTGATTGACATCCTGGCGTCTGAAGCGCTGGCTGCCGGATATACCACTCCCGAGTGGCACGCCCGCACCCGCCCTGCCTGGGGAGCAGTGGAGGCGGTTCTGCGTGGGGCTGCCCTGGCAGCCCAGGCGCAGGCGCCGCTCTATATCGTCCATATGAACGCGGCTGGCGAGGCGGATATGCTCCAGTATGCCCGTGAAAAAGGTCTGCCCATCATGGGCGAGACCTGTCCGCAGTATCTATTCTTCACCGAAGAACACCTGCGCCGCCCGGATGGCGCCAAGTGGATCTGCTCGCCGCCAATGCGCACTGCGCAGGATAATGAACGCCTGTGGCAGGCCCTGGCAGATGGGACGATCCAGACCATCGGCACCGACCACTGCCCATTCTTTTATGATGGCAGTAAACCGATCCTCTACGAGGGCCAACCGGTTGCGATCCCTGGCAAGGAACTGGGCGCACATGATTTCACAAAAATCCCCAACGGCCTTCCCGGCGTGGGCGACCGGCTGCCTATCCTGTGGACCTTTGGCGTAGGCTCCGGAAAGCTGACCCCCAACCAGTTTGTTGCTCTGAACAGCACCAACCCGGCGAGGATCTTCGGCCTGTATCCGCGCAAGGGCAGCCTGCTGCCAGGCGCCGATGCAGATATTGTCATCTGGGACCCCAATCGCCGCCTGACCTATGGGATAGCACACGCTCAGCACCGCACCGACTACAATCTATACGAAGGCTGGGAGCTGGCTGGCTTCCCGGAGAAGGTTTTCCTGCGCGGCCAGTTGATCGTGGATGGCGAGCGATGGCTGGGTCATGCTGGGATGGGGCGGTATCTGAAACGTGAGCCTGGAGCGCAGGCGATTTAATCCTGGAATGATATAATCCCCATGAAATGGAAAACTTTTTATTGATATTATTACGCGCGCCTGTTCGCCTGCTCAATCACCATCCTGTTTCAAGCAGAATTCTTCCCCGCCTGGCAGTCGCCTTTTTTCTACTCATATCAGCTGCCTGTTCTGCACTCCCGGTGGATTTTCCCAAATCAGCCGCGGCAGGGGGTATTTCCAATACAAGCACGCCCGAGGGACTGGATCAACCAGAAAGCACCTCGCTATTTGCCCCGGCGACCCTCCTCCCCCTGGACTACCCGGAAGAAACCACCCTGGTGATGAAGCGCTACCCCACCCAAACGCCGACCACTAAAGCCGAAAGCCAACTACCTATCCAGAACCTATCGACGCCAACACCTGAGATCCAGCCTACGCCTACACCGCGCCACCAGATGGTCAGCGATCTGCTGTTTCTTTCCAACGAGCGATTGATGCGCTGGGACCATACTACTGGATATCTGGGCATGCTTGTCGAAGGGGTGAAGAGTTACTCAGCCAGCGCCAGTGGAAGAGAAATCGCCCTGCTGCGAACACGCGAGATCACCGCTAATGGGATCGAGTTGTTCGACCTGGATCTGTTAGATTTTAAAACCATGCAGTTAATCCGGTTAGAGGAAAAACTCCCCCGCTTGTATTCCATGACCATCTCACCAGATGGCAACTGGATTGCTTATATCCTACAAGAAGAGAGCTTTCAAATACAAACCGCCCGTATCGAACAGACTGGCTCAAGCCCCACACTTTCTCTGCCGCTAACGATTGGGGATTGCCAGCCGCAAGCTGAGGGTCAATGCATCCAACTCGCCTGGTCGCCAGACAGCCGCTCGCTCTTATGGAATGACAGCCGAGGAATATGGCTGGGAACGATAGATAAGAACCTGTCTCACCTGGTCCTACCTGCCCAGATAGAAGTATTGGATCCCAAAGGACAGGCAAGCATGGTAAACGTCACCTTTGGATCGTTGAGTTGGTCGCCAGTCGGGCGGTTTGCCTTGACTCGGATTATCCCATCCGCAGCCGGTGTGCGCTGGCAGGCTCTGGTGGATACACGCGCTGGACGGTTGAAAGAAATCCCCGAAACGCACGAATTCTCCGGAACAGCCGTGCATGTCTCCTGGGGGTCTTCCGGAGATCTCTGGGTAGCTCACAGCAGCGATCCAAAGACCAGCCAGGCGCCTAATATCAAGCATTGGCAGGTAATACCAACCAATAATGAATGGATGGTTCTGATAAAAGAATATCCATTGGCAGAGATCGAGCCGCCTGCTCCCACCAGTTCACCTGATGAGATTCTCTGTCCAGAATGGCTGGCACCATTAGATAACGAAACATATACTCTAGGCCTGCACAGCGGCCCGGCAGGCCAAAGCGTTCAACTCTTACGCCTGAACTTGAAAGATGGCCATGTGTCTCTTCTTGGCCTGGTGCCAGCAGCCGCACAACAGATTTTGTGGGCGCCCGATGGTGGCGGTGCGCTTGTCCTGGCAAAAATTAGCTCGACTGGATCCCCTGGTTGGATTTATTTCTTCCCACTTGGAGATGCTGAGCCAATCGATCTGGGCATCGTATTTGGGCCGGCTCCTCGAGATTTCACCTGGCTGCCTCCTGCCTCGCGCAGGTAAAGCCTACCTGTATCTCCAGCTTGTGACATGATCATCCTGCTGCCAATTCTTTTCTTGATGCTGGCTTGCCTGGTTATGCTGACCTTGCGATTAGTCCGGCCCACTTTTTCCTTACATTGGCTGATTGCTGTCCCGGCAGCCTTTATCGCCTGGTTGCTCGTGGTGTTTTCTCGCCTGCGCATCCCGCTCGAACTCCCCCTGGTTGTCTGGCAACCCATAGAGCTGTTTCCCATATCACCTGCACTTTTATTGGACAGCACATCCTGGCCTATTGCCCTGGCGCTAATCACCCTGACCCTATCAACCCTGCTGACCGATGTCGCACGCGCCGGCCACTTGTTAGGAGAAAACCTCAGCGAAGACCAGCAAACATACAGCCAGATGAGCCAACCGCCTGGCTGGACAGCCTGGGCTAGCAGTCTTTCACTGGCCAGCATCGGCCTGCTGGCTTTATTGGCAGAGAATATTCTCACGCTGTTGCTGACCCTCTCTGCACTGGACCTGGTGCAACTCTTGATTGAACTGCGCTTTGCTGATCAAAGCGGAGAGCGTGAGCGCATCATCATCGCATATACTGCCCGTCTGGCTGGGTTGGTGGGTGTAATATGGGCTGGCATGCTGGCTTTCAGCACAGGCTTATCCATGAAATTGAACGACCTTACCCCCCAGGTAAGTGTTTTTTTGATGGCATCGGCTGGGCTGCGCCTGGGAGCACTGCTGGTCAACCCCCAACCACCCATGGAGTTGGTCCGCCGCCAGCGTGGGTTGGGCAGCCTGATCAGCCTTGCGCCTGCGGCAGTGAATGTTCTGTTACTTGCTCGCTCCGCCCAGGCAGGAGCGCCGGCTGAGGCATACCCCTACCTGTTGGCTCTGGCAGGATTCGTGGCTCTTTACAGCAGTTTCTCCTGGTTGATTGAAGAAAACGAAGCCGAAGGTCAGTTCTATTGGGTGGCCGGTTTTGGATCGCTGGTCCTGGTCAGCGCGGTTAACCAGTCCCCTCAGGCCAGCCTGGCCTGGGGTCTGGCGCTCTTGCTTCCTGGAGGGCTTCTTTTCCTTTACTCGGGCCGCCGCCGCTGGCTGCTGATCTTTCAGGCTGTGGGTTGGTTAGGAATATCATCACTGCCCTTCACCCCTGCCTGGCAGGGAGTATGGATGTACATCTCCCCATTCAAACCCTTCATGGTGATCTTCTTGATCGCCCATGCCCTGCTCATATCTGGAGCAGTGCGACACGCTCTGCGAACGAACCCGATCTTGACCGCCACCGCGGGAGAGCGTTGGGTCTGGATCATCTATCCTTTGGGACTGGTTTTATTACCTCTGGTGCATCTGGCAGTTGCTATGGGTACTTTGTTCCAGACCGCTGATTCAAACGGTCTCAAGCAACCTGGATATCTTGAGTCATGGCCAGCCGCTGTGAGCCTGGCGCTCAGTGGACTAATGATCTTCCTGGCGAAAACTCGTTTCGCTGGACGCAGAACTTCTACTGCCTTACCAATCCATACAGCTCTGCGGTCGTTTTTCTCCCTGGAGTGGTTATACAGACTGCTCTGGAATCTGTATCGCTGGTCGAGGAAGATATTCTTCCTGCTCGCCACCTTGTTGGAAGGACCAGCAGGCATCTTATGGGCGCTGGTGCTGCTCACCCTGCTGCTTACCATGCTGACACAATTTACTGCAGCTACTTCTACTGCTGGAGGATGAGCTATCGAACTACAGTTCTTAGACGTGTTTGCTGCAGGCCTGGTTACGATCACAGCCCTGGGTTTACTGGTGACACATGACTGGCGCATCAGCATCGCGTTGTTATCCATCCAGTATATCGGCGCATTTTTATTCGTATCCGCAAGCTGGCCTCCGGGTTTGGCAGTATCCATGCTGATCGCCGGGTGGATCGCTGGAGCGATTATGGGCATGGGGATTCTCAGCGTGCCTGAACTCCATATCTCATTCAGCCGCTCGTATGATAAAGCCCACCCCAGCCTGGGTCGCCTTTTCTACCTCCTGGGAGCCGTGCTCATCGGATTGGCGCTGGTTTCCAATATTCCTGCAGCATTACAGTTGATCCCATCCATCACTGCCGCTCACGCCTGGGGGGCGCTGGCGCTGCTTGGGTTGGGTCTTTTAAAACTGGGCTTCAATGCATCCCCCTTTCCCTCTATCCTGGGGTTGCTCACCGTTCTTTCAGGCTTCGAAATCCTCTACTCCAGCCTGGAAATCTCGGCCCTTTTGGCTGGACTCCTGGCAGGGATCACGCTGCTTCTGGCACTGGCTGGGGCTTACTTGTTGGTGATGCCTTATGCAGAGGAGGATGAATGAACTCGCCGATTATTTGGATCATACTGCCATCGCTGGCGGCGTTGATCCTGTACCTTTTACGGCGCAGAGAACGGTTAGTTCACACCAGTGGGATCATCCTGGTATTGGGTCTGGCGCTGCTGGCCTGGCTGCTTCCGATCAACGAACCTGTCTCTCTCGGTTTGCCTGGCTCAGCCTCATTCAAAATTGGCGCCTCAATGATCTTCTTCGGGCGACAGTTCACCCTGGATGAAACCACTCGGCCACTTGTGATCCTGATTTACCTGGGTGTGGGTCTCTGGTTTGGTGGGGGGTACGCGGCCAGAGTAGACCGGCTTTTCATACCTCTGGGTGTTGCCATAGCAGCCCTGCTAACCGCAGCCCTGGCTGTCCAGCCCATCCTATATGCTGTGTTAATCATCCAAATTGTTGCCATCGTCAGCATACCTCTGCTCGCTCCACCTGGGAAACCCATCGCCCACGGTGTTATCCGCTTTATTTCGTTTCAAACCATGGGAGTTTGTTTCATCCTGTTTGCCAATTGGCTGCTTGGCGTGGTGCAAACTGACCCGGAAAAAGCCAATCTGACCTTGCTCACCACCCTGCTCTTTGGTCTGGGGGTAGCCTTGCTGGCAGGCATTTTCCCATTCCATACCTGGGTGCCCATGTTGGCTGAGGAAGCTCCACCATATGCAACTGCCTTCGTTTTTTTTGTCATCCCAACTGCAGTTTCCTTTGTCGGCCTGGATTACCTGAACCAACTGGTTGATATTACCGATCTGCGCCTGCTCTCCAACGCTCTGCGTTGGTCGGGGATTCTCATGGTAGTCATCTCTGGCCTATGGGCAGCTTTCGAAAGACACCTGGGGCGCATTTTCGGCTTTGCCATACTGACGCAAATTGGCATGGCCCTGCTGGCAGTCAGCCTGGGCTTCTCGGATCAACCCGGATCGCCTGGACTGAGGATTTTCTTCGCGCAGCTGCTGCCACAGGGGATTGGCATCGCCGTATGGGCTCTGGCGCTCAGCATATTGCGAGACCACCTCCAGGGTGTTGATCCGCTCTACCGCCAGGTACAAGGCCTGGCTCATCGCCTGCCCGTCACAGCCGGCTGCCTGCTGCTGGCGATATTCTCCCTGGCTGGCCTGCCGCTCCTGGCGAACTTTCCAGGCAATGTGGCCTTGTGGTCTGCGCTGATCGACGAATCGCTCAGCGCCGCAATCCTGTCCTTATTCGGATGCGCGATGTTATTCGCTGCCGGGCTGCGCACCATGGCAGTGCTGTTCACCGGCCTCGATGAGCCATCATGGAAGATAAACGAACCAGCGGCCCCAGCAATGCTGATGATCCTGGGAGCAGCCATGCTGCTGATCCTGGGTTTATTCCCACAATGGTTTATCCCCATGATGTCTTCCCTGGGGCAGGGATTTTCCCCGTGAATTTTCAATCAATCCAGCCCACAAACCAGCTATAGATGTCCCTACAGCCATGCTATAATCGCGATAATAATCATAGGACTTACGCAGTTAGTGGGTGGATGGGGGTGTTTGGGCGGGCCAGGCCCGCCCAAACACCCCCAAGTTCCCCTGAAGAAGGAGATTTCCCATGGAACTGGAGCAGATCCAGAAGCAAGTTGACTGGTTAGATGACGAACGGCGGAAAGATAAAGACCGCATCGGATTATTGGAAAAACAGCTGGCGGCGCTAGAAGCCATGCTGACGCCCCTCTTGCAGCAATCGAAAGATCAGGCGAGCGAAATTACCCATCTCAGAGCACAGCTTGCCCATGCAGAAGGGTTTACCGAGGAAATCATGCAGGTGCGGGTGGAGATGAAGCAGCAGGGCGAAGATATCCAGAAACAAGCGCGTAAGCGCGAGGAAGAGTTGGAAAAAGCCCGCCGCCTAGAACTGCGCGCATTAGAAACCTCCATCGCAGAAATGCGCAAAGAGTTGGAAGTGCTTACTGAATTGCGACGCGGCATGCAGGCGCGGATCGATGAGGAAAGCCGCCTGGGGCGCGCCATCGATGAGGTTCGCACCCGCATGGAAACTATCCGCCGCAGTGAAGAGGAATACACCCGCACCATCCGGCTGATAGATGATGGTCGCCGTCAAGATGCCAAACGTCTCACCGATCTGCAAGGCGAGGTCAGCGCCATGCGCAAACGCCTTGACGATCAACGCAGCAAGGTGGAAATGGCTACTGCCACTTTGAAAAAGCTGGAAACAAGGGTGAACGAAATGGCAGTCATCGAAACCGAGCGCCGCGAAGCCATGTCCAACTTCCTGGAGACCCAGGCCTTGCGCGAAGTCGAGCGTGAGAAGTTGTGGAAAGAGTGGCAAAATCGCTTCCAAATCATCGAAACGCAGACCACCGATGTAGAAACCTCTATCCAGACTCTGGAAAATACTCACCGTCTGGTTAAACGTTCCCAACAGCAGGTGGATGAGCTGAATCAGAAAATTGAGCGCCGGATTAACGAAATTACCGAAATTCAGCGGTTATCGGAAGAGCGCTTCCGCCAGGAATGGGTCACCTTCAAAGCGGATGACCAGAAACGCTGGACAAATTACACCCTCACCATGGAAGAACAGCGTGGGGAGAGTCAGCGTTTTTATGAGCGCCTGTCTGAAAAGGTCACCGAGCTTGAGGACACCATGCAGGAGATCCAGGATCTGCTGGGGCAGGTCAGTGAGTTAGATGGCAAACGCCTGCAATCTCTCCTGGCAATGGCCCATGAGTGGGTGGCAGCTTACGAAAGAAGCCTCGGACGCGCCCGTTGATATAGCCCGTCATGGTTTGTAGAAACAGTGTAAGGTTAGCCTACACCGGCTGAGGGAATCACAAATGCGTGTAATTGGAACCGCAGGTCATGTAGATCATGGCAAGTCCACCCTGGTGGAAGCCCTGACCGGCATCCATCCCGACCGATTGAAGGAAGAGCAAGAGCGGGAGATGACCATCGACCTGGGTTTTGCCTGGTTGAGCCTGCCATCCCCACAAGGGAACGAAGAAGAGGTGGGCATCGTAGATGTGCCAGGGCACCGCGATTTCATTGAGAATATGCTTGCTGGAGTAGGAGGTATTGATGCAGCCCTGTTTGTGGTGGCTGCCGATGAAGGCGTGATGCCCCAAACCCGTGAGCATCTGGCGATCCTGGATATCCTGCAGATCCAGGGCGGGGTGGTAGCGCTGACCAAGGTAGACCTGATCGATGATGTCGACTGGCTGGAACTGGTGGAAAATGATCTGCGCCAGGTTCTGGCAGGTACAGTCCTGGAAAATGCTCCCATCGTGCGAGTCTCCGCCCGCACAGGAGCAGGCCTGGCAGAGCTAAAATCTGTCCTGGGCGCAGTCCTGGCAGAGAGGCCGCCCCGACCGGACCTGAACCGTCCACGACTGCCCATCGACCGCGCCTTCACCATTGCTGGCTTCGGCAGCGTGGTCACCGGAACGCTCAGCGACGGCAGCCTGCGAGTAGGCGAAGAGATTGAAATCCTGCCCAAGGGCTTACGTGGGCGCATTCGCGGCCTGCAAACCCATAAACAGAAGGAACAGGTGGCTGTGCCTGGCAGCCGGACGGCAGTGAACATCTCCGGCTTATCGCTGGATCAGATAACGCGCGGGGATGTGGTCGCGCACAGCGGCGATTATCTCGCCACCCAGCGCCTGGATGTGCGTTTTCGTCTGCTGCCAGATATCATCCAGCCACTGCAGCATAACACCGAGGTGAAACTGTTCATCGGCGCAGCAGAGGTGGTTGCCCGACTGCGCCTGCTGGGCAGTGAAGAACTGTTCCCCGGAGAGAGCGGCTGGCTGCAATTAGAACTTAACCAGCCAGTCATCGCGGTGCGCGGCGATCATTACATCTTGCGCCGTCCATCTCCAGGAGAAACCCTGGGGGGTGGCAAGGTGGTGGATCCCCACCCTGATAGACGACACAAGCGCTTCTCGCAAGCGACTCTGGAGCGGCTGGCGGCTCTCTCGCAAGGCACCCCCGGAGATATCCTGCTGCAGGCGCTACTGGCCCTGGGCGCAGCTCCGCTGAAAGATATCATCGCTCGCTCGAACCTGGAAGCAGAATATGCCCGCCAGGCCGTGCAAGAGCTGGGCGAGTTGGGACAGCTGCTAAACCTTGAGGGGGACGCATCCCGATCCGCTGGGGCCTTTGCGCCAGACGATCTGGTGATCAGCAAAGGGCTGTGGGAACAAATCTCAGCTCGTATGCTGCATGAAGTAGAAAGCTACCACCGCGCTTACCCTCTGCGGCGCGGCATTTCTCGGGAAGAACTGAAGAGCCGCTTAAAAGAGTTCACCCGTTTCTCGCCGCGCCTGTTCAACGCTGCTTTGCGCCAGCTGGTCGCCAGCGGAGAGGTGCAGGAGAATGGCCCGCTTGTCTTGCGCTCCGGGCATACCATCCAGCTCACCCCTCAGCAGCAGAACAGCCTGGACAGACTGCTGAAACGCTTTGCAGCCGCCCCCTACGCACCTCCCTCATACAAGGAATGCCAGGAGGAACTGGGCAGCGAGGAACTGGCAGCTGCCACGTTGGAATTGGACCACCTGGTGGCGGTAGCGCCGGATGTGGTCTTTCGTAAAGAAGATTACGAGCATATGCTGGCAGATGTGCGCCGCCTGATGCAGCAGCAGGGCACACTGAGCGTGGCCCAGGTGCGCGACCATTTCAACACCAGCCGCCGCTATATCCTGGCTTTGCTCGAACATCTGGACGCAATCGGCGTGACTATCCGCGATGGAGATGTCCGCCGGCTGAAAATATAAAAAGAGCGGGGGCTGGCGCACCCGCTCTTGATTTACTACCAGAACTTCAAAATCCTGAGCAAGTAATAAACGTTCAATTTATGCAGCCTGACCGCGGGATCACCCAGCACCAGATAGGTATCCAGCAAATCCAGATGCCCTCCGCCCGATTTGGCTGCCAGGTAGAGCTTGGAAGCCGTGGTCGCTGGTCCAACCTGGCTGGCGCCCTGCATGAACAGCGCTTTGAACAGACCATGATCCAGGTATTCATGACCGGAGGCCACACCCAGGCCAGTCGGGGCAAAGCTGGCGATAGCGCCCTTACTCGCCTCGCGCACCAGCATTTCTGATAGGGAAGAGTTGTTGATCCCTGGCGGGCTGGGATAGTCAAACGAACCCTCCAGGCAGGTCATTGGAGTCCAGAAAGGCAGTTTGCCAATGTTGGTCAGGGAAGGTATATCGTTCTTCGAGAACAGCACGGGCGAGGCCCAATCGTGGATAGAAGCATGCCCATTATAGTGAATAATGAAGGCGCCATTGTTGATAGCAGCCAGGATAGCCGCCTGAGCAGCAGCCTGGCTGGTATGGGTGGCATCTGGATCGCCAGGCACTCCATAATAAATCTTCTGCACATCGTAGCCAGCCATGTAATAATCGGCTATGTCATTGGAATAGATGCGGAAATTTCCTGCATCGTCCGGGTCATCGGCGATAAAAGCCACTGCCCGATTCCAGCCCGTCTCCACCGGGGTGCCTTCATAAGCCAACACCTTGTTGATCATATCGGTGGTTTGCTGAGCGGTCTGAACCGGGAAGCGCCCGATATGCATATCCGGCAGGACATCACTCCCGCTGACCGTCACGAAGCGGTTGTCGGTGGCTGTCTCCCCCAGGAAAGGATCCACCTGTTCGAGATACGCCGGGATATAGTTGGGTTCGCCTACCAGATAATAGTCTCGGGGATCGAAATGACCATCCCCCACCAGCAGCACATAGGAAGGCGCTGGCTTCTGCCAGTTATCATAGGTATGTTTCAGGAAATCATGGATCGCCTGCACATCCACAACCCCATGGTTGAACTCGTCGTAAATGTCCTGCACATCCACGCGCATGACGGGAAAGTCCGGAGAATCACGGTAAGCAGCCAGGAGTTCCGTGGCGGTGTAAAAATCTCCGTGGGTGATGATGATATAGCTTGCCTTATTGGTAGTTGCCTTCAGATCTGAGGGAGTATCTTCTACGATCGCCAGCGGTTTCAAGCGCTTGCTGACCGACTGCAGCAGATATTCTTGCCGTTCGGAAAAGCTGTGCTCGAAGCGGTAGCGGTAGCCATCCCCCAGCAGATCGATGCTGGCATTGGTCACCACCTGCGGGTCAAGCGGGTCGGTGATCACAAAGGCTTCAAGCTGATCCGTAGCCAGCTTGGTGACCCGATATTCCCAGGTGGTGGGCGAGCCATCCAGTTCGCCAGCGAAGATGAAGGGGTCGCTGTCGGCAACATAGGTATCCCAATACTTCAACTCGTACCAGTTGAAAAAGACGTAATTCGTGGCAATCGTACCATCCCGCGGCAGTTCAACCTTGAGGGCATTGTTGCCGTTCACCAGTTTCGTTTGCGAGATCGTGGCGGTGAACCATAGATCGGCGGTGGGCGCCCAGCCGTCACTGTCATCAATCGAAAAGTTATTGATATATACGCGCGAATGCTGGTAAGCCGGGATGGCTGGATTGGTGGAAGTCGCCGAATAGCCTTTAATCATCACTTCTACCGTCGCAGTCAGAGATGAAGAATTAGAGATATTCGCCAGGCTGGTGATAAATTCCCTGGAGGCTGGCGCGCTGAGCGCACGCACATTGTTCCAAAACCAGACATCCTTCTGGGGGCCATTGGGGGCATCCGACACATAGCGGAAGTTCGATTCAGCATGTTGAACATTCAGGAAAGCTGCCGGGACAACCGCCGAGCCGCTCAATGTGCCATCCAGAGCCGCCATCCGCTTTCCATTCGTGATCCCCCAGGTGAGATAATACGCATTCACATTGGTGTACTTGAGATCCAGGCTTTGTCCATAAAACAGGAAGCTCTCGCCGGCTTCAAAATCTGCATCGCTATCGCCAAGCCACAGCAAAGCAGCTTCATTGCCTTGATTGAAGAGCTGCAGGGTGCCTGTGACGATGGTCGCAGGATCAATGCCCGCCGCGACCAGATCAGCGTAGCCAACCTGGTAAATCCCTGTCTGGTTCACCTTGATCATATAGCTTGGATCAGCCATCACTTTACTTGCCGAATGGACCACCGAGGCAGACTCAACCCTGCGCCAATCTCGGGCTGTGTCATAATTTAACAGCGCCTGGCTGAGCGTCTGTTCGAAGGGCCCTTCATCAACGATTGAGCCATCCGATATGCCAGCGCGGTGCTCAACACCGTTCAGATCCAGGCGCACACGGATGGTGCGGAAGTAGCGCAGCTCCCCCGTGACCGGGTTGTACTGGAAGGGCTGGAAGCGCACCAGAGCTACTTGCTGGCTGCGCAGCATACCGGTCAGGGTCACTTCGGCGGGGGACAATGGAGAAAAGGAATCCTGGGAGTACGCCGCTGGATCACGCTGGAAAATTTCGCCCTGGTAGATCGGGCGACCATCATCATCCCGCTCGTATACCGGCTGGCCCAGCGGGCACAGGTCATAGCGCCCTTCTAACCGCACAGGAACAGCTTGCAGCACAGTCAACTGCGGTTCGCTTTCGAGCGGGACGCCCAGCATAGCTCCATGCACCGGCAGCATAGGCTGCCCGGCCTGGTCCGTCCAGGGGAAACCATCCACCACCAGCTTCTGGCAGGCTCTACCATCCGCCGATCCCGGCTCAAAGCGAAACTCCGGCAGGCGCAGCTCCAGGGTGATATTTTCACGATCCGACTGCACCAGCTGGACCGCTTCGTCCGGGTCAACCAGGTCAAATGAAACGATCCCATTCTCAGGGCTCATATCACCAGCCGGAGTTTGTCCTGCCTGGGCAGCCTGAGCTCCCCACCACACCAGGCCAAGAGCGATCACAATAGGTAGAAAAAATTTGATCAATTTCATAGGATTACCTCCACCGTTCCCAAAAGATCTGCGAGATACTCTCCGTTTATAACACAACCTGCCCCGCATGGGCTTTTCAATTGGCTTACAAAAACCGAGACCGGGTCTTGGCCAGCAGCGCCCACAGAGCGGAGAAAATGCGGTGACTGGCGCTGTTGACCCGCCGCGTACGCCCATTGCGTTCTATTCGAACCACCTTCCCCAGCACCTGCTTTGGCCGCACCGGTTGGAGCCCGGTCGAGCGAGCCTGGTAGCCGCCTGTAAAAATGATTTCGCCCTGTTCATCTTGCCTCATATCCACCACGCGGTGAGCGACCAATCGATTTCCAGCGCTGCGATACAGGATCACCTGGCCGCGCTGCAAAGCCTCGCCGTTCCAGGGCTGCACCTCCAGGATGTCGCCGTCCTGGATCAGCGGGTGCATGCTCTGCCCCGGGGCGCGAAAGCGCAGGGTATGCCCTCCACCCAGAATTTCCTCGGCCAGAGAGACCATTTCAGGCGATTCTAAGAGCATCGAGTCCATTGTTTCTCACGGATGTAATTGACCACTTCTGGCTGAGGCAGGAAGCCCAGCTCATAGCAGGGCACAGACTGGCACAGCTCACCCAGGAATCCCAGCGCGTTCTCCATCCCTTGAGCATCCCAATATGGAGGAAAGGAGCAGGCCAGCAGCCTGGTGACCGCTTCGGCAGGCTCGAGTTGACGAGCAGTGTTTTGTGCGCCGTGCCTGAGCAGGAAGATGCCTTCCAGCCGGGCCGATTCGGGAGAGGCGGCCCGGGCATCGCTGTACCAGGGCGTGCCATAAGCCCGGAATTCACCCTGCACCTGGCGCAGGATCACCCGCTCATCGCTCAACAAATTCACCTGGGGCGCCTCCCGCCACAGACGCGCCATGGTGCTCTTACCTGCCCCGGATTGCCCGGCGAACACCCAGCCGGTTCCCTCTTGGCTGGCTGCGCAGGCGTGCAGAAGAAGGCCCCGCCGCGGCGAGAGCAGCAGCACCGTCAGCAGTTCCATTAAGATATCTTCAAAATTAAAAAAACGAGCTTGGGTTTCATCACCTATGAGGTGGATACGGCCCTGCTTGAACTCATGATCCAGGGTGACGATCTGGTATGGCGCCCGCGTGGGCGAAGGTGATCGAAGCTCGATAATCCAACCCATAGGATTTCGCCAAAGGCGCCAGGCGCCGTGCGAATCAAAAACCAGCTCACCATCCTGCCAACCAGGAGAATTGCCTCTTTGAATATTAAAAAGAACCTGCGCCGCTTCCCGGGTCTGGAAATCCCGGTATGTTTGCTGCACCGTGTTAGGATCGATTAGGACGCTTGGATAAAAAGAGAATACAATTTCCCCGATGGTTACACGGATGTCGTTTGATGCCTCTACCACAGAAATAATAAAACTGATTGCCGTTCAGCTAAGTGCGCTCTCACATTCAGCGCCAACAGGTCCACAATTGGAAAGAAAACCCGGACCCGCTTGAATTGGATTTTTACAAATTTCCAATACTGCCTGCCCTGGCACCAGGCGCACCTGCTCCAGCCGCGGCTTCTGGTAGGGTTTGCGGGCAACCGCTGTACTACCTTTGGAAGATATCATGGGGTTCATAATTTTCCTCTCCTTATCCAACCTCCAACCGGTCCAGCGGTTGGTTCTCCATCATCAGTTCTTCAGCAATGCCAAAGGCCCTGGCGCGCAGGTGAGCTACCTGGCAGTGATACTCTAACTTCGCCTTAGGATCGCCGGCTTCTAATCGGGCCAGCCCGGGGCACTGCCCGCACAATGATTTTAACGCACACTCTGCGCAGGCGTACGACTCGCCCAGCGGTTCGTAGCGCGCCTGGTACAGAAAATCCACCCAGCCTTCATGGAACGATCCCTGACGTAGATCGTAGGAAGGTTCACGAGAAGTGATGCACAGGCTGAGCTGCCCATAAGGGTCGATATGAAAAGATTTAATCCCCGCTCCACAGCGATACAGATATGGAGTATCGGGCGGCGGCGCTACAAATAGATCACAGAACTCGTGCCAGGAGCGCATGCGCTCCGGGTCCTCAACATCCAATTGTACCACTTGTTGGGGCGAAAGGCGCAGTTCGTGCGGCTTGTGCGAGCCATCCAACCTGGCGTGCAGCATGGCATCGTAGCGGAAATCCAGCCCTAAATTCCGGGTGAAGGCTTTCATCGCCTCCAGCTCGTGGATGTTTAGCGTCATCAGCATGGTTTTCAGCTTGAGCGGCAGATTGCGCTCCAGCAGCAGTTCGATCCCGCGCATCGCGTGGGCGTGCGAGCCGGGGATGCCGGTGACCCGCTCGTAAGTTTCCTGGGTAGCGCCGTACAGGGTAATTTCGATGTTGAACGGGCGCCATTCCGCCAGCAGGTCGGCCAGCTGGGGGGTCAGCAGGGTGCCGTTGGTGAACAGGTTGAGCAGCAGGCCTTTGCGCTTGGCGTACAGGTAGATCTCGGGGAAATCCCGGCGCAGCAGCGGCTCGCCGCCGGTGAGCAGGAACCACAGGCAGCCCTCGTCCACCACTTCATCCAGGATGCGCTGAATTTCAGCAGCAGTCAGCTCCTGCCGGCCGGGCAGGCCAGTGTGAGCGTGGGCCACATAGCAGTGCTGGCAGCGCAGGTTGCAGCGGTAGCCCAGCTCGAGCGAGCCGATCAGCGGGATGCGCTGCGTACCGGCTTTCTCGTGCAGCCGCAGGCTGAAATCGCCATATTCGATGCTGGGGACGTATGGGCAGTCCACCCTAGACCTCCTCCAGAGCCTGCACGCTGACCAGCTGCTCCGCCAGTTCGAGCAGGTCGCGCTGGGCTTGCTCCAGTTCGACCTCGTACTCGGCCGCGATCGCCTCGCACACCTGCCCCAGGCTGCGCTGGCCATCGAACAGCTCCCAGGCAGAAGCGCCGGTGTCGTTGAGGGTATAGATGCTCTCCAGATCGCCCACATTCGAGCGGATCGGCACCAGGATCATCTCCCCGGCGACTTTGCGGGAGACGATGGAGGGGCTTTTCTGATAGCGCTGTTCAAGATTGACGGACATTTACAATTCACCCAAATTACTGTATTAGTACCTATTATATCTGGATTGTAGGAAAAAGCTATGGTCAAAGGTCATAAAAATGCTATGACAAATCCCAGCAAACAGGGGGGATTTTTGAGTAAAATATTTTTCAGCCAATAAAACCAACCGCTTTCCAGGGGTGAAAAGCGGGAGATACAACCATGCCTGGATGATACCACTTTATCCGTTACGCTGGCGTTACGCCAGCCTGACAAACCTGACAGCCCTGGCAGGTGTTATAATTGCCATCACGGCTGCAGGCCAGCGCGGCGAGACCGGGCTGGCGCGACCGACAGATTGGGAGAGCTTGCGATGAACCTGGAACAGATATCCCCCACCCCCGAGAACGCCCCCACCCGCCGCGGGCCGCGCCTGCTGCTGGCAGCCCTGGCGCTGGCGCTGAGCCTGGCCCTGCTGGGCGCCTGGTTTGGCGCGCTGGCCGCGCCGGAGGCTGAGCCAAAGACCGCGCCGGTGAACAAGCCGCTGGCTGCGCCAGGTTTCGATCTGGCGATCAAAAAATCGCAGATACCAACCATTTTCACCGTAGGCACCAACAACCGCTATGTGATCAATGTCACCCGAACTAACACCGAAACGGTGTCCGAGTCTCCCCGGGTGGAAGACCAACTTCCCGACGGCATGACTGTTACGACCATTAACGCCACCGATACAGCAGGCGCCTGGGACTGCAGCACCAGCACAGCCACCCTGGTCAGCTGCGTGTGGAGCCAATCCATCCCTGCCAGCCTGACGACGTTCCCGGCGATCATCGTTGGGGTAAGAATTGACTCTGATATCCCAGATATTATTGTTACAAACACTGCGGTTCTCTTAACCAAAGATGCCGACCCTTCAAATAATGTCGATAAGGTCGATACAGTAATTGATAGCGTTGATCTGCAGATCGCCAAAGCGGTGAGCAACTCCTACCCTGATGTTGGTGAGACTATTGATTATACGCTGTGGGTCACGAACACAGGACCTTCAGATGCAGTAAACGTTACAGTGGATGAAGATCTGTCTATCTATATGGATTATTATCCCGTCATTCCGGTACCAGGAAATCCGACACAAGGTTCATATGATCATACAACTGGGATTTGGACTGTTGGGTTTTTACCCAAAGATCATTCTGCTAAGATCACTTTCAGAGCTTCACCCAAGGACACTGCATTGGGGCGAAAAATCACCAACACCGCTGTTATCACCAGCACAAACACCTCCGACTGGAAGCCCAGCAACAACACAGCCAGCGCGGATGTGATCGTGACCGGGCTGGAGATCACCAAGAACTTTGAACCATCCACCAGCACCTGCGAGATGTTTGACCCTGAGCCGTGCTACTATGTCGGCGAGCCGATCGCCTTCACCATCGTGGTGTACAACAACAGCGACCTGGCAGCCAGCAGCGTGGTGGTCTCGGACGCCTTCACCCCCACCCTGGATGTGGTCGATTACAGCTATGAAATCAGGACCAACCTGGGAGCAGTCACCAGCTTTGGACCCTATTCCAGCAGCCGCAACTTCAGCCGCAGCTTCGGCACCCTGAACCCGCATTACACCCTGACCATCCACATCAACACGCGCCCCAACAGTACCTTCGACGAAATCAAAGAAATATTCAATGTAGCCAAGGTCACCTCGTACCCCAGCGTGGTGCGCTACTCGGATGAGGTCAAGCTGTATATCAAGCCAGCCATCGACCTGGTGCTGACCAAGACCGACAGCCGCACCACGGTCTACGCCGGAGGAACCTACACCTATACGGTTTCCATCCAGAACATTGGCCCGTACAAAACCATCACCAACATCATCTTCATTGACACCTTTTCGGCCAATGTCTCAGATGTTGTGCTCAGCCAGGGCACGCTCAGCATGACCCAGGTGACCACAACCACAGCCCAAACCATCGTCTGGAAGATTGGCACGCGCCTGGAGCCCGACGAAAGCATCTCATTCAAAGTGCGCGGCAAGGTCTCCACCAGCGCCGCCAATGGTGACGAGGTGGAAAACACCGCCACGATCCGGCTGGTCAAGCCCAAGGACACCAGCACCGGGCAGTTTGAGTCGTACACCGGCAACAACACCGTCACCGATCTAGATACGGTAGTAGTCGAGCCAGAGGTGGACGTGGAGCTCTACCTGCGGCTCAACCCCAACAAAGCCATCATGGGCGATATCATCATCTTCCGCATTGATGTGCGCAACGGCGGCACCACCACCCTGACCAATGTCAAAATCACGGATACCTTCCCCAGCGTGCAGGATATCATCGAGGTGATCACCACGCGCGGATCCGCCACCACCAACTCCAGCACGCGCACGGTGACCACCAGCCTGGGCAGCATGGCGCCTAACGCCGAGGCCAGCATCCAGATCAAGACCAAGGTCAACAGCACGGTCACCGCCTCAACCACCTACGCCCACCGCGCCACCATGACCTGGGACACCAACCAGTCGCTCAACTCCAACGAGGTCAAATACCGCATCATTGCCACCTCCACCCTGCCAGGCACTGGCTTTGATGCGGGAAACAGCACCCCGGTGAACTGGCAGACCGCCCTCCCGGTGATCTTGCTGGCCGCGTTGGGCCTGCTGGGAGCGGCTTTTGGCGCCTGGAGAAAGCTGCGCTCGCACCGCGCCACCTGGCTGGTCCTGCTTGGATTAGCGCTGGTGCTGGTCAGCGCCAGCCTGGCCTGCTCGACGATGGGACCGGGCGCGCCGCCGGGGCAGGAGACGCCCCCCGATGAGCTGTCCGCCCTGCAGCGCACCGGCCCGGCTAAAGTCTCCCCGACTGCTACCCTGGCGGGCCTGCCCGTCCAGCCCAGCGCCACGCCGGGGCCCGGCGAAGAGATCGCCATCGCCACGGTGGTGGAGGTCATCGAAGAATGGGTCGCGCCCACCTACACGCCAACCCCGACGGCTCTGCCGGACTTCCCCATCCCCACGCCCGCCCTGCTCCCTACGGTAGGCCCGATGGGCTTCCCGACCGATGCCAGCGCGGTCACCCGCCTGGTCATCCCGACTCTGGGGGTGGATAATGTGGTTAAGTATGTGCCGCGCGAGAAAGGCACCTGGCTGATTGGCGGGCTGAAGTATGAAATTGCCTGGATGGGGGATACCTCCTGGCCCGGATTGGGCGGCAACACCGGCCTGGCCGGGCATGTCGACCTGGCAGATGGTTCCGATGGGCCTTTCCGCCGCCTGGACCAGCTAAAAACCGGCGATGAGGTGACGGTATACACCGAGAAAAGCCAGTATATCTACCAGGTGAGCGGTTCGGTCGTGGTGGAAGAATCCGACCTGAGCGTGATCGCTCCGAGCGAAAGTCCCAAGATCACCCTGATCACCTGCACGGGCTGGGACCCCGAATTCCGCCTTTACACCAAGCGGCTGATTGTGTACGCCATGCTGGTGGGTGTGCGGCCTTTGTAACCCCCTGTTCGCTCAAATAGAGTCGTACTTCGGCATGAATGCCGAGATACATCCAAGTCGCCGTAGCGCGGGATTTCATCCCGCATGCCTCGGCATCAATGCCGAGATACAATCCGCAGCGCGGGATTGATCCCGCCTTACCTACTGTAAACCCATTCGCCGCCAACCATGACAGCATGCGGGCGGATGTCGCGCAGCGCTTCAGGCGGGCAGGTGAAAGGATCCACTTCCAGCGCCAGCAGATCGGCCAGATAACCTGGCGCCAGCCGGCCCAGGCGGTCTTCCATGCCGGCGGCATAGGCCGCCCCCTGGGTATAAGCCTGCAGCGCTTCCTGCACCGTCAAGCGCTGCTCGGGATACCAGCCCTGCGGGCCGGGCGAGCCATCCGGCAGCCGGCGAGTGACGGCGGCGTGCAGCCCCCAGAAGGGATTGGGCGATTCGACCGGGGCGTCCGAGCCAAAGGCCAGCGCTGCGCCATGCTGGAGCTGGGTGCGCCAGGCGTAGGAGTAAGCCGAACGATCGCCCCAGAAGCGGTCGGCGGCGGACATATCCGAGGTGGCGTGGATGGGCTGCATGGAGGCGATCACGCC